>NZ_JBVITE010000035.1:0-72549 GCF_055575155.1 Kitasatospora sp. NPDC034533 | reverse complement strand
GCAGCAAGCGGCTTACCACCTTATTCGTCACCCACCACCACCCCCCCCCCCCCTCCCCCCCCCCCCCCCCCCCCCCCCCCCCCCCCCCCGGTGCTGCGGCCGGTGCCGCTAGACGATCAGGCTGAGCGGCATGATCAGCGCGATGGCGACCACCGAGATCACCGTCTCCATCACCGACCAGGACTTCAGCGTCTGCCCGACGCTCATCCCGAAGTACTCCTTCACCAGCCAGAAGCCGGCGTCGTTGACGTGCGAGAGGAACAGCGAGCCCGCGCCGATCGCGAGCACCAGCAGGGCCGCGTGGGTCGAGGACATGTCCGCGGCGAGCGGGGAGACGATGCCGGCGGCGGTGATCGTGGCGACCGTCGCCGAGCCGGTGGCCAGGCGGATCAGCACGGCGATCAGCCAGCCCAGCAGCAGCGCCGAGATGTGCCACTTGCCGGACCACTCGCTCACCGCGTTGCCGACGCCGACGTCGATCAGGGTCTGCTTGAAGCCGCCGCCCGCGCCCACGATGAACACGATGCCGGCGATCGGCCCGAGCGACTTGCCGACGGTGTCGGAGATCCGGGCCCTGTCGAAGCCAGCCGCCTTGCCGAGGGTCGCCATGCCGAGCAGGGTCGCGGCGAGCAGCGCGATCAGCGGGGAGCCGATGAAGTCGAACACCCGCTGGCCCATCGCCTTCGGGTCGTCGATCACCACGTCGGCCAGCGCCTTGCCGAGCATCAGCACGACCGGCAGCAGGATGGTGGCCAGCACCGCGGCGAAGGACGGGGTGCGGTCGCGCTTGGCCGTCTCCTCGGGGGCGGTGGCCGCCGGGATCTCCAGCGGGCCGACCCAGCGCTCGGCCACCCGCGCGAACAGCGGACCGGCGATGATCAGGGTCGGGACGGCGATCAGCAGGCCGAGCGCCAGGGTGACGCCGAGGTCGGCCTTCAGCGCGTCGACGGCGACCAGCGGGCCCGGGTGCGGGGGCACCAGGCCGTGCAGCACCGACAGGCCGGCCAGGGCCGGGATGCCGACCCGCATCAGCGGCACGTTGCCGCGGCGGGCGACCAGCAGCACGATCGGGATCAGCAGGACGACGCCGACCTCGAAGAACAGCGGCAGGCCCAGCACGGCCGCGATCAGCGCCATCGCCCAGGGCAGCGCCTTGTTGCCGGTACGGGAGAGCACGGTGTCCGCGATGATGTTGGCGCCGCCGGAGTCGGCGAGCAGCTTGCCGAGCATCGCGCCGAGGCCGATCAGCAGGCCCACGCTGGCGACGGTGGAGCCGAAGCCGGTGGAGAAGCTGCTGAGCAGCTTGTCGAACGGCGCGCCCGCGACGGCGGCCAGCAGACCGGAGCCGAGCGTGAGGGCGAGGAACGGGTGCAGCTTCAGCTTGGTGATCAGTACGACGATCGCACCGATGCTGAGCAGCACCGCGATCAGCAGCTGGGAGTCGCTGCTGGTGTGCGGCAGGGCCGGTGGGGCGGCCGCCAGCAGAGTGGGGGCAATGCTCACGCGAGGTCTCCATTGACGGGCCGCAGCAGTGCCACGGCCTTCTCGACGAGTTCTTCGGGGGACGGGCCCACGTCCAGGACGGCACCGCGCTCGTCCGCCGCCAGGGGTTCCAGGGCGGCGTACTGGGAGTCGAGCAGCGAGGTCGGCATGAAGTGGCCGGAGCGGTGGCTGAGCCGGTCCTCGACCAGGTCGTGACCACCGCTGAGGTGCAGGAAGAAGGCACCCGGGCAGGCCGCGCGCAGGGTGTCGCGATAGCGGTGCTTCAGCGCCGAGCAGGTGACCACGCCGCCGGTACCGGCCTCGGTCCGCTCCTTGAGCCACGCGCCGACGGCGCGCAGCCAGGGCGCGCGGTCCTGGTCGTCCAGCGGGATCCCGGCGGACATCTTGGCGATGTTGGCCGCGGGGTGGAAGTCGTCCGCCTCGGCGAAGGGGAGGTCGAGGCGGTCTGCCAGCAGGCGGGCCAGGGTGGTCTTGCCGACGCCCGAGACGCCCATCACCACGACGGTGAGAGGGGTCTTCGGAAGGTCGTGGTTCTCGACGCTGAGACCCATGGGTGGTGCTCCTTCGTTGCCTGGCCGCCACTATCGCCTCAAAGATATGACGTATTCAAGTGACGGAAACCAAATCGTCATACTTTTGAGGTGTGGCCTGGATCGCAGGGCGGCGTGAGCGGCCGCGCGACGGCCGTCTAGGCTGGGCGGATGGAGATCCAGGGGCTGCCCGGACGGCTGCTTGACGAGCTCGGGCCGGCGATCGCGTCGGGGGAGGTCCCCGAGGGCGCGGTGCTGCGCGCGGAGGAGCTGGAGGAGCGCTTCGGGGTCTCCCGGACGGTCGTCCGGGAGGCGGTGCGGGTCCTGGAGGGCATGGGCATGGTGGCCTCCCGGCGGCGGGTCGGGATCACCGTGCGGCCGAAGCCGCTCTGGGACGTGTTCGACCCGATGGTGATCCGCTGGCGCCTGGCCGGCTCCGACCGCTCCGCCCAGCTCCGCTCGCTCGGCACGCTGCGGATGGCCGTCGAACCGGCCGCCGCCGCACTCGCCGCCACCCACGCGAGCGACGACGACCGGCGCGAACTCAGCGCTCTGGCGGTGGACTTGACCGTCACCGCGCGGGCCGCCGACCTGGCCGCCTTCCTCCGGCACGACATCGCCTTCCACTCGCTGGTGCTGCGCGCCTCGGGCAACGAGATGTTCGCCCACCTCGGGGACACCGTCGCCGCCGTGCTCACCGGCCGGACCGAGTACCATCTGATGCCTCATCAGCCGGAGCCGTACGCGATCCGGTTGCACCGCGAGGTCGCGGAGGCGATCTGCGCCGAGGACGCCGCCCACGCCGAGCAGGCGATGCGGACGATCGTGACCGGTGCGCTGGAGGAGCTCAACCTCCAGCTGGACTGAGCCGGAGCCAGCCGGGCCGGCCGGGGTTTCCCGGATGACACGATTTGGCGGCAGTTCGTCGGTTTCGGACGCATAGTCCCGGTTCGGCGGGGCAGAGTGAGGCGGGGGCGCGCGTTTCGTGTGCGCCCGTTCCGTATCCTTCACCGAAACACGTGCCACGCGCCTGGGGGTCGCTCGATGTCCGTGCCACGCCGCCGCCGTCGCCGCCTTCCCGACGAGGTGCGCGCCGCCGCAGTCCGGGCGGTCCTGTGCCTGTCCTTCACCCTGGTGGGCGTCGTGGTGGCGACCTTGGCCTCGTACGCGGGCAGTTGGCTGCTGACGCCCGCGCTGCTGGCGATGGGGCTCGGGGTGTTCGGCACCATGTGGTGCCTGCTGGAGATCCTGATCTCCCGCCAGGTCGCCGCCCAGCGGATGCGGGCGCCGGGCGCCGCGCACCCGATGGCGGGCAGCCGGGCGCCGGGGCCCCCGCCGGCCGCGCGTCCGCTGCCCCGGCCCGGCACCTCGTCGGTCTACCGGCAGCCGTACGAGTCGCCGCAGCCCCAGCCCCGCCCGCAGCCGTACCCCCGCCCGCAGCAGCGACCGCAACCGCGGTACGGGCAACCGCCGTACGGGCAGGGGCAGTACGGGCAGGGGCAGCAGTCGCAGCCGCAGTCCTACCAACAGCCCCACCAGCAGCCCCGCCAGCAGCAGCCCCAGCCGCCGCGCCAGGCCCGGCTGCGGACCAACCAGCCGTAGCGCCGTGTCCGTTGGGCCCTTCACTCCCGGACCGGCAGCGCCCGGTAGTGGCTGGTGAGCCGGCGGTCGCCGTCCAGGACGTGGAAGGCCAGCATCGGCGGATGGTCGAAGGAGATGCCGCGCCCGCCCTCGCAGGGCAACGTCACGGTGGAGACCACCCCGGGGGCGATCAGCAGCGGCAGGCCGGCGAAGGTGGTCGCCGCGGGAGTGTGGGAGTGGCCGCAGAACAGGGCGGCCACCCGGGGGTGCCGGCGCAGGACCCTCGCCAGCCGCTCCTCGCCGAACTGGCGGACCGGGTCGACGTGCGGCAGGTGCAGCTCCACCGGCGGGTGGTGAAAGGCCACCAGGGCGGGCAACTCGTCGCGCCCCTCGGCGAGTTGCGCGTCCAGCCAGTCCAGCGTCGGCTCGTCCAGCAGGCCGTCGTCCCGCCCGGGCACGGAGGAGTCCAGCATCAGCACGTCGGCCCCGGGCAGCCGGTGCGGGCGGTTGACCGGCTCCTTCCCCGGCGACTCGCCGAGCAGCACCTCCCGGTAGGGCGAGCGGCGGTCGTGGTTGCCGGGGCAGGTGAGCACCGGGTGCCGGGAGACCAGCACCTCGGCGACCTCCCGGTACTCCTCCGGCAGGCCGTGGTCGGCGAGGTCGCCGGTGACCAGTACCGCGTCCAGCGGGCCGGGCAGGGCGTCGAGGTACGCCATCACCTGCTCGGCCCGCCGACGGGCGCGCTTGCCACCGTCCCGGCCGTGGACCTGGCCGAGGTGGATGTCACTGAGGTGCGCGATCGTCAGCATGCCGACCACGCTAGTGACTTCAGGACTGGACCGGAACCTCCGCGGGCCGCTTGAACATCCGGGTGGCGGTGATCTCCCCGTGGATGGCCGGGCCGTCCGGGTCCGGCGCGGCGGGCAGGCCGGGGCGCAGGTGCTCCTCCACCGAGATGTACTTGAGGCCGGCCCTCAGGTCGGCGTCGTTGCGCAGCCGGATGACCAGCGGGAACTCGGCGAGCGCGGTGGTGTCGAACAGGCCCGTGGTGTAGATCAGCTGGACGCCGAGCGCGTCGGCCACGGCCCGCTGGAGCTCCAGCAGGTAGGTGGCGTTGGCGCGGCCGATCGGGTTGTCCAGGAACAGCGTGCCGGCGTGCCGCAGCTGGGACTGGCCCCGGTCGTTGGCGCGCAGCGCGGCCATCGTGCAGTACAGGGCGATGGCCGCGGTGAGCAACTGGCCGCCGGAGAAGACGTCGGACATCTGGCCGACACTGACGCGTTCGGCGCGCAGCACCGCGTCGGGCTTGAGGATCTCGACGCTGACGCCCTTGGGGCCGATCGCGGCGGCGACCCCGCGCAGCAGCAGGGACATCCCGTCGCGGCGCAGGTCGCTGTTCTTCTTGACGGCGGCGCGGGTGGCCTCGTCGATGACCTCGCCCAGGCGCTCGACCAGGGTGGCGTGGTCCGGGTCCTCGAAGCGGATCCGGAGGAACTCCTGACCGGACCACTCCCCCAGGCCCTCGGGCAGCCGGGACAGCCGCTGGGCGGCGCGCAGGGTGGTGAGCGAGGACTCGACCAGGCCGCGCAGCCGGTCCACGATCGAGCCGCGGTTCTTCTCCAGCTGGGCGAGTTCGTCGGTGAGCACCCGCAGCCGGGGCGCGAAGGCGGCGGCCCAGGCGGCGGCGTGCTCGGGCAGCGCGGAGGCGGGCAGTTCGCGGATCTGCTGGCGGGCCGGGGTGCGGACGGCCTCGTAGCGGACGGCGTTGGCGTGCCGGACCAGGGCGTCGGCGGCGTCGCGGACGGCGAGTTCGGCGGAGGACAGCTCGCCGACGGCGGTGCGCAGGGAGCGGCGGGCCTCGGTGACGCCGGTGCGGGCCTCGGCCAGCGAGCCCAGGTACGGCTCGACCGGATCCTCCTGGTCCTCCTGGTGGTCGCGCAGGCCGTCACGGAGCTGGCCGGCCAGTTCGTCGAAGTCGGCGGCGGCGGCCTGGGCGCTGTCGAAGGTGCGCTGGAGGTCGGCGTGGGCGGTGCGGGCGGCGTCCAGGGCCTCGCGGCGTTCGGCGAGGCGGCTGGTGGCGGTGCGCAGCAGCGCCTGGGCGTGCTCCGGATCGGTGGGGACGAGGTCCTCGGGCAGTTCGGTGTGCGCCTCGCCGTCGGCGGGGGCGGAGCGTTCGGCCTCGCCGCGCAGCCGGCCGAGTTGCTCGCTGGCGGCGGCGGAGCGGGCCTCGATGGTGGCGACCAGCTCCTCGGCGCGGGCGGCGGCGGCCTGGCGGGCCGGTCCGTCGGCGCCGTCGGGGCTGCCGAGGAGTTCCTCGGCGCGGGTGCGCACCTTGTTGGTGAGGCGGTCGAGTTCGGCCGCGGCGGCGGCCTCGTCGCCCTCGGCGCGGGCCTGCTCGGCGCGCAGGTCGGCGCCGACGCCGACCTTCTCGTAGAGCTGGGAGGCGGCGCGGTAGGCCTCGCGCAGCGAGGGCAGTGCGGCGGGGGTGGCCTCGGCGGGCTCGTCGGCCTGCTCGGCGGCGGGGATCTCGGCGCGTTCGGCGCGCAGCGCGCGGGCGGTGCGGCGGGCGTCGTCGGCGGCGCGCTGGGCGGCGCGGCGGTCCTCGTCGCAGGTGCGGGCGCGTTCGGCGCACAGGGCCTGGCGGCGGTCGCACTCGGCGGCGTCCTCGGCGAGTTCGCGCTGGCGGCGGGCCCAGTTGCCGCGCTCGCGCAGCCGGAAGGCGAGGCCGGAGAGGGCGTCGGCGCGGCGGCGGGCGCGCTGGGCGGCCTCGCGGTGCTCCTCGTGGGCGGCGGCGGCGACGGCGTGGTCGGTCTCGGCCTCGTCGTGGTCGGCGCGCAGGGTGGCCAGGGCGGCGGCGGCCTGCTCGGCGTGCTCGCGGGCGGTCTCGGCGGCGGCGGCGAGTTCGGCGAGGGTGCCGGGCGGGCAGCTGGCGTGCCAGGAGGCGAGGCGGGCGGCCAGGGCGCGGTCGGCGCCGAGTCGGCCGGCGAGTTCGCGGATGTGTTCCTCGCGGGCGCTCGCCCGGGCGCGCAGCTCGCGGCGCTCGCCGTCGGCGGCGGACTCGTCGTGCATGGCCGGGTTCGGCGGGACGAGGAAGAAGGCGGGCTCGTCGGTGATCGGGGCGATCAGCGAGGCGGCGGCGCCGACGGCGACGGTGGAGCGCGGCAGCAGGGCGGCGGACTGCAGGGCCTCGCGGGCGCGCTCCAGCGCGGACGGGTCGGTGACGACCACGCCGTCGACCAGCTCGGGGCGGGCGGCGAGGATCGCTTCGTGGTCGGCCGGGTCGACGGACTGGGCGAGGTAGCGCCAGCCGGGCAGCGCCGGGATGCCGTGCTCGGCGAGGTACTCGACGGTGGCGAGCACGTCCGGGCCGGGCGGCAGCAGGCCGCCGTCGCCGAGCGCGGCGAGGATGCGGGAGTCGTCGGCGGCGGCCGTGCGCAGGTCGAACAGGGTGCGTTCGGCGGTGGCGATGGACTCGTCGAGGAGTTCGCGCAGGTACTCGGCGTTGCGGTCGAGCACGGTGGGGGTGAGGAAGCCGGCGTCCTCCTCCGCCCCCTCCTGGTAGGGGGTGAGGGAGAGCAGGTCGGCGAGGCGCTGCTCGGTGGCGAGCAGTGCGGCGGTGCGCTGCTCGGCCGCGAGGGCGCGGGCGGCGTCCTTGCGGGCGTCGCCGGCCCGCTCTGCGGCGAGTTCGGCGCGCGAGGTGGCCGCGGCGGCCTCGCGCAGCCGGGCGGCGGCGGCCTCGGCGGCGGTGCGGGCCTGGGCGAGCGCCGCGGCGGCGGCCTTCTCGACGTCGGCGGCGTGCAGCGCGGCGCGGGCCGGGTCCACGTCGCCGTCGGCGTCGATGAAGCCGGCCGTGACGGCGGCTTCGGTCTCCTGCTCGACCTCGGCGAGGCGCTGGCGCAGGTGCTCGGCCTCGCTGCGGGCCTTCTGGGCGGCGGTGGCGGCCTCGGTGGCGTCGCTCTGCGCCTTGCCGCCGTCCTCCTGGAGCTCGCGCGCGCGCTGCTCCTCGGTGTCGGCGCGGGACTCGGCGGCCGCGGCGGCGGCCTCCAGGGCGCGGGCCAGGGCGGTGGCGGCGCGGGCGCGGGCGGCGAGCGCGGGGGCCGCGTCCAGTTCGGCCTCGCGGATGGCGG
Organism: Kitasatospora sp. NPDC034533; assembly: GCF_055575155.1. Taxonomy (NCBI): domain Bacteria; kingdom Bacillati; phylum Actinomycetota; class Actinomycetes; order Kitasatosporales; family Streptomycetaceae; genus Kitasatospora; species Kitasatospora sp. NPDC034533. The sequence continues at coordinate 64,808 of NZ_JBVITE010000035.1, read as the reverse complement.
CGGCGACCCGGGCGACCCGGTCGGCGGCGGCGCGCTGGCGCAGCACGGCCTCGGCGGCCTGCCAGGCGGAGTGCAGGGTGCGGGCGTCGATGAGTTCGCGGCGCAGCGCGGCGGCCTCGGCGGTGGCCGCGGTGAGGCTCAATGTGGCGTGCCGGTAGGTGAGTTCGTCGGTGATCAGGCTGTGCCGGGTGCGGTCGGCCTCGGCGGCGGTGACGGCGCTCGCGGCGGCGGCGACCTCGATGGCGAGGTCCTGGGCGCGGTCGCGTTCGGCGGCGGCGCGGGAGGCGAGGGCGTGGGCGAGGCGGCGGGTGCGGCGCTCGGCGGTGCGGTGGGCCTCGCGGACGGTCTCGCGGGCGGTGGTGGCCTCGGCGATGCGCTCCAGCAGGTCCAGGGAGCCCGCGGTGAAGTCGCGTTCGGCGGTGAGTTCGGCGCGGCGGCCGAGCTTGGCGGCGAAGCCGTGCACGAGGTCGGCGAGGCCGTCGGTGTCCCGGGTGTCGGTGACGGCGCGCAGCAGGAGGTCGGTGAAGTCGCTGTCGTGCTTGACCGCGAACAGGCCGGCCGCCTCGCCCTCGTCGGCGTTCATCTCGCGCTGGTAGCGGAAGAGTTCGGGGTCGAGGCCGAGTTCGCCGAGGTGTTCGGTCCAGCGGTCGTGACCGTCCTCGAAGACCAGGTCGAGGTGGGGGTGGGCCTTGCCGGCCTCGGTGAGGGCGTCGCGGAAGCCCTTCATGGTGCGGCGGCGGCCGCGGGCCTTCTGGTCGCCGGCCAGGCTGACCCGTTCGGCGACCGGCAGCGAGTCGAGGGTCAGGCCGGGGCCGGGGCGGAAGGAGTACCAGGTCTCGGCGAACTTGCGCGGGTCGGAGGAGACCTGGCGGCCGCGCCACTCGCTGACCTTGCCGACGACGATCAGCTCGCCGGTGACGGTGTGCTGCCACTCCAGGGCGACGTGGCCGCAGTCGTCGGCGAGCAGGAACTTGCGCAGCACGCCGGAGCTGGCGCCGCCGAGGGTGTTGCGGTGGCCGGGGAGCATGACCGAGAAGATCAGCTTGAGCAGGACGGACTTGCCGCCGCCGTTCTCCAGGAAGAGCACGCCGGCCGGGGCGGGGCGGCGGACCGGGCCCTCGGTGTCCTCGCCGAACAGGCCGATCTGCTGCGGGGCCGGGTCGGCGACGGGATCGCCGACGCCGCGCAGGTCGAGCACCGTGTCGGCGTAGCGGGCGCCGGCCGGTCCGATCGAGTAGAGGCGGACCCGGTTGAGCTCGTACATGTGCGGCGGTTCTCCGTGGCTTGCGTGGCGTGAGGGGGGTGGGCGGGCCGAGTCGGGCGTGGTGGGTGCCGGTGCGGGTGGGCTTCGGGCTCGTCGGTTCAGAGCGAGTGGAACGGCAGGCCCTCGTCGGCGACCAGTTCGTCGCTCGTGTCCGGCGGCAGCAGGCTGGCGGTGCCGTCGGAGACGGGGACGATGCCGAGGTCGAGCAGTTCGGCCATGGCCGCGCTGCCGGCCAGGTCGCGGACCTGGAGCTGGTAGCGGGCGGTGGTGCGGTAGGTGCCTCCGGAGTCGTCGGAGACCTTCTGGAGGAAGCCGGAGTCGACCAGGAAGAGCACGGCCTTGGCGACGATGCCGATGGTGGAGCCGGAGAGCCGGCGGGCGTCCTTGGTGGCGCCGGTGGCGGTGCGCCGGGCCCACACCCGCCAGGCCGCCTCCAGGCCGGGGGCGTCGGAGGCCGGGTCGGTGTTGGCGCCCTGGGCGTCGGCCTGCTCCTCCAGCCGGCGGCAGGCCTGGCGGACGAAGGAGTCGATGCCGTTGACGGTGATCCGGCCGAGGTAGCCGTCGTCGGCGAGGTCCTCGGGGCGGGGGAAGGCCATCGCGGCGACGGCCAGGTGGGCCAGGCCGTGCAGGAAGCGGTCGGTGGACTCGGAGGCGGCGCGGCGCGAGTAGTCGCCCATCCGGACGGCGAACAGCGAGTCCTCGGCGGCGGCCACGGCCATGCCGGCCCGTGGGGAGACCTCCAGGACGACCAGTCCCATGCCGGTGGCGACGGCGTCGGCGAGGCGGGCGAACGGCGGGTCCTCGCGGTGGCGGCGCACCAGTTCGGCGTACTCGGCGTCACGGGCGGGCAGCAGCTTGGCCTGGAGGCCGAAGGAGACCAGCCGGGCGGCGTCCGCGACGTCGGCCGGGGTGATCGGCGCGGGGGCCGCGGGTTCGCTCTCGGCCGCCCAGGACGTGTCGTGGTGGGTCGTCACGGGCGGTGCTCCTCGGGGGTGGCGCGGTGGTTACGGTTCGTCAAGGTCGGTTCCGGCAAGTCTGGTCCCGGCGGGTCCGGTGCGGCCCGGTCAGCCGGCGTCCTTGCGGTCGGCTGCCATGCCGGCCGCGTCGAGCAGGGCGCTGCCCACGATCAGGTCGGCGCCGCCGAACTCCGGGTCGCGCAGCGGGGTGCCGTCGTCCACGGCGAACAGCAGCCGCTCCTCGCCCTGGCGGTAGGCGGTGCCGACCGGCGGGCTGGCGGCGTGCACGGCGAGCAGGGCGACCAGGTAGGGCAGGTCCGGGTCCTGCTCGCGGGCGTCGGCGAGCAGGCCGGAGAGCCGGCGCGGGGCGTCCGGGGGCAGGTCGAGCAGGACCATCGCGGACTCCAGCTGGGCCTCGGAGAACCGGCTGTCGTCCGGGGTGGCGACCAGGTCCGGGTCGGGCAGCTCGGCGCCGAGGTGCTCGCGCTCCACCGGCGGGGTGAGCAGCAGGTCGACCAGGTCGGTGACGCGCACCGAGACCGGGGTGCGCAGCCCGGCGCCGCGGGCGAAGAAGGCGCCGGTGGGGCGCACGGCCTGCTCTATCGGCAGCCGCAGCACGGGGGCGAGCAGCTGCCCGTAGAGGTCGATGCCGCTGCGGGCGCCGGGGGTGGCGAAGGCCTGCCGGTCCTGCTCGGCACGGAACAGCGGGCCGGCCTCCAGCAGGCGGGTCTGGAGCGTCGTGTGGCGGCGGATGCAGTCCTTGACGATGTCGAGCAGTTCGGCGGCGCGGCGCTTGTGCTCCGCCCCTTCGGGGGTGTGGGGCTCGGCCTCGTCGCGGGCCTTGCGGATGTTGGTGAGAATCGCGTTCTCGTGCCGGTAGCGGTCGGCGATGTGGTCCAGCGCCTCCTCGATGAGGTCGGGGACGGCGCGCATCCAGTCGACCGCCCGGACGTTGCGGCGGGTGGCGTCCAGCGCGCGGCGCAGCGTCTCGGCGTACTGGACGGTGCGGTAGCGGGCCTGTTCGGCGGCGAGCTGGGCGTCGGCCAGGCGGCCGCGGCGGATCAGCACCTCCAGCTTGACCTCGGCGGCGATCTGGGCCGAGGTGACGTCGGTGTCGAGCGCGCCGACCAGGACGTTGACCGCCTCGTCGGTGGTGCGCAGGTAGACGCCGCCGTCGGGGCCGGGGACCTCCTCGATCAGCTTGAAGTCGTAGTCGCGGCGGACGTACTCGCCGTCCGCGCCGAAGGTGCCGTAGACGGCGCGGAAGCCGCGGTCCACGCTGCCGACGTTGATCATCGACTCCAGCACCCAGCGGGCGACCCTCTCGTGCTCGGCGGCGGGGCGGCCGGGGGCCTGGGCGGCGACCCGGGGCAGCAGCCGGGCGAGGACTATCTCGCGGTCGGCCCCGGTGTCGAAGTCCATGTGCAGGGTGACCAGGTCGATCGCGGCGAGACCGACCTCGGCCATGGCGTACCCGCCGTACTCGCCGGCCAGGTTGACCTTGCGGTTGTCCAGGTCGTGCAGCGGGGCGGTGCAGGCCAGCGCCTTGAGCCGGCGGGCCAGGCCTTCGTCGGCGGCGGGGCCGGGCGCGGGGCGCGCGACGGCCGGACCGGCGGGTGGGCGGAGGCCGGGCTCGGTGGGCGGGTCTGCGATGGCGGTCACGGGGGACAAGATTAGAGGTTCGCACCGACATCGACCGAAACGGACCTTGCGGGCGGGCGGAGCGACAGCTGGGCCGCGGGGCGGAGGGCCGGTTCAGAACACCGTTTCGACGGGATTCCGCCATTCCCGAACTCGCATTCGAGAAAACCGTGAGGGCGGCGCGTTGGTTCGGTGATGATCGACCTATGCTCACTCGACTGGCCAAAGCGGGCCTCGCCGCCACGCTGTCCGTGACCACCCTCGCCGCCGGCGCCGTCCTCGCCACCGGCGCGACCGCCTCCGCCACCGCGGCCGACACCCCGTCGGCCTCCGCCCAGCACGTGACCGTGTCCCAGAGCGGGAACTACCCCGGCGGCTTCTTCACCACCGGCAACATGTCGGTGTCCTGGACCGTGTCCGGCACCGCGGACCTGACCGGGCCGACCCACCTCACCCTGGACCTGCCGCCCGGCGTCACCACCGACGGCGTGCAGTTCTTCCCCACGCCGCAGGACTACACCTTCACCTCGGCCCTCTCCCCCGACCACCGCCACCTGGAGGCCGTGTTCACCGCCACCCGGCCGGTCGGGAGCTACAACTTCATGAAGCTCAACCTGGCCACCACGCCCGGCGTGCCCGTCACCGGGGCGATCACCGCGACGGTCGCCAACCCGAACGACACCGACCCCACCGGGCACGTCATCGGTTACGACCTCGGCAGCAAGAGCTACCTGCCAGCGACCGTCCAGGCCGTACCGGCCGTCACCGGCCTCGACACCGCCACCGGGCCGGGCGCGGGCGGCACCGCGGTGACCGTCAGCGGCAGCGGCCTGGCCAACGGCATGGTGCTGGTCGGCGGCGTCCCGGCCCCCGGCCGCTGCACCGACACCGCCTGCACGGTGACCACACCGGGCGGCTCGGGCAGCGCGCCGGTCAGCGTGGTGACGCCCGGCGGCACGGCCGTGGCACCGGTCGCCTTCGACTACACCGGTGCCCCGCCGCCGGCCCCCGCCGCTCCGGTGGTCTCCAGCCTCTCCCCCACCTCCGGCCCGGTCGCCGGCGGCACCCGGGTGTACGTGTTCGGCAGCAACCTGACGTACGGGACGGTCGCGTTCGGCGGGGTGCCGGCCACCCACGTCTCCTGCGGTCCGTCGGCCTGCACGGCCACGGCCCCGGCGGGCACCCGGACCGGGCCGGCGGACGTCACCGTCACCACGGCGGGCGGGACCAGCGCGCCGGTCGCGTACACCTACACGGCGTAGCGGCCGCGACCGCGCCACCGCCGGTGTGCGGGTCCCACGGGAGCCGGACACCGGTGCTGTCCTCCCGGTCCGGCCGCCCCGCCGAACGAGCGCCTCACCGGGGCGGCGGCACGGCCGGAGAGTGTCCACACCGGGCCTCGCACCAGGACCGACGGGCGCCGCCCCTTCCTCGCCCGCGGCTCCGGCCGGCCTTCGCCCACGCGGTGGTCGCCGCCGCCTTCCGGGCCCGCTGAGGGGACCGCATCGCGCCATCCGGGTGATCCACTGGGCCGTCCTCTCCTGCCGGACCCTCCTCCCACTCGCGCTGATCTGCGGACTGCGGGTCTCCCTCGGCCGTGGCGATTCATCGACATGTCGTCCCGAACCTTCGGCCTGCCGCCGCCGCTGGTCGTGCGGGGGCGGGCACCGCGCCCGCAGGAGCGCACGTTCCGGCCACCGGCGCCCGCACACGGAACCGCGCCGGCTCGCACACGGGCACCACCCCCTGCGGCGGCGCCCAGGGGCGTACGCGCCCGGGCTCGCGCCGCGGCGCCCGCGGGGCTCCGGGTCTCGGGCAACGGCCTTCATCCGCAGGCCCTACCATCTGGCTCAACAGCTTGCTGGGAGGCGGACGGGCGTGGCCGATGCGGTGATCGATCTCAATGCGGACCTCGGCGAGGGGTTCGGACGCTGGACGCTGACCGACGACGAGGCACTGCTGTCCGTGGTGACCAGTGCCAACGTCGCCTGCGGGTTCCACGCCGGAGACCCGTCGACGATGCGCCGGGTCTGCGCCCTGGCGGCCGAGCGCGGTGTCCGGATCGGCGCCCAGGTCTCCTACCGGGACCTGGCCGGTTTCGGCCGCCGTTCGATGGACGTGCCGCCGGAGGAACTGGCCGACGAGATCGCCTACCAGATCGGCGCCCTCCAGGTGTTCGCCCGCGCGGCCGGCTCCAAGGTCTCCTACGTCAAGCCGCACGGCGCCCTCTACAACCGGGTGGTCGGCGACTCCGAGCAGGCCGAGGCCGTGGTGGCCGGCGTGCTGCGGGCGGGCGCGGTCTGCGACGGGCCGCTGCCCGTGCTCGGCCTGCCGGGCTCGCTGCTGCTGGAGGTGGCCGAGGGCGTCGGCCTGCCGGTGGTCACCGAGGCCTTCGCCGACCGCGCGTACACCCGCACCGCCACCCTCGTCCCGCGCCGCGAGCCGGACGCGGTGGTGCACGACCCCGAGTCGGTGATCACCCGCGCCGTCGGCATCGCCCGGGACGGCTCGGTGGAGGCCGTCAGCGGCGAGCGGATCGACGTCGAGGCCCGCTCCCTGTGCGTCCACGGCGACACTCCGGGCGCCGCCCAGCTCGCCTGGCGGATCCGCGGCGCCCTGGCCTCCGCCGGGGTCCGGGTGGAGGCCTTCACGTGACGGTCGGGCAGGTGCGCCGGGTCGGCGAGCGGGCACTGCTGGTCGAGCTGCCCGGGACGGCCGAGGTGGCGGCGCTGTACGGCTGGCTGAGCGAGCGCCGGGAGGCGGGTGCGCTGGGCGCCGTCGAGGAACTGGTGCCGGCCGCGCGCACCCTGCTGCTGGACGGCGTCGCGGACGTCGAGGCGGTGGCGGCGCTGCTGCGCACCGCCCGTCCGACAGCGGCCGGCGCGGCGCACGGGCCGCTGGTGGTGGTCCCGACGGTGTACGACGGCGTCGACCTCGCCGAGGTCGCGGCGCTCTGGGGGGTCTCCGAGGAGGCCGCCGTCCGGATCCACACCGGACCCGAGTACGTCGTCGCCTTCTGCGGCTTCGCCCCCGGCTTCGGCTACCTCACCGGTCTGCCGTCCCGGTACGAGGTGCCGCGCCGGGCCACCCCGCGCGGCTCCGTCCCGAGCGGCTCGGTCGCCCTGGCCGGCCCGTACACCGGCGTCTACCCGCACCCCTCCCCCGGCGGCTGGCAGCTGATCGGCCGCACGGCGCTCACCCTCTGGGACGCCGACCGCGAGCCCCCGGCCCTGCTCGCGCCGGGCACCCGGGTGCGCTTCACCGCGGAACGGGCCTGAGGGGAGGCGGAGTTGAGCGAACTGGTGGTGGTCCGGCCGGGGCCGCTGACCACCGTCCAGGACCTCGGGCGGCGCGGAGTCGCGCACCTCGGGGTGCCCCGGGCCGGGGCGCTGGACGAGCCGGCCCTGCGGGCGGCCAACCGGCTGGTCGGCAACGCGCCCGGCGCCGCCGGGCTGGAGACCACGCTCGGCGGGGTCGCGCTGCGGGCCGTCGGACCGGCGCTGGTCGCCGCCACCGGAGCACCCTCCCCCGTACGGGTGGGCGGACGGGCGGCCGCCTGGGGCGCGCCCGTCCTGGTGCCGGACGGGGCTGTCGTCGAGGTGGGGGCGGCGACGGCGGGAGTGCGCGGCTACCTGGCGGTGGCAGGCGGGATCGCCGTCCCGCCGGTGCTCGGCAGCCGCTCGGCCGACCTGCTCGCCGGGCTCGGCCCGGCCCCGCTGGCCGTCGGGGACCGGCTGCCGGTCGGCGCCCCGCCGCCGCACCGGGACCGTCCCGAGCTGGTGCCGCTGCCCGCTCCCCCGGCCGAGCTGGTGCTGCCGCTGCGGCTCGGGCCGCGCGCGGACTGGTTCGCCCCGGAGGCGGTGGCGCGGCTCGGCCGCGACCGGTACCTGGTCTCCCCGAACGGAAACCGGGTCGGGCTGCGCACCGAGGGCCCGCCGGTCGAGCGCGCCCGCGGCGGCGAACTGCCCAGCGAGGGAATGGTGCTGGGCGCGGTGCAGATCCCGCCGGACGGGCAGCCGGTGGTGTTCCTGGCCGACCACCCGACCACCGGCGGCTACCCGGTGATCGGCGTCGTGCCGGCCGCCGACCTGGCCGCCGCCGCACAGGCTCGGCCGGGGACACCGGTGCGCTTCGTGCCGCTGCGGGAGCGGTGAGCGGCCCGGCCGCGCGACGCCCCAACCGGCCTCCGGCGACGACGTGTTGGGGCGGTTCGAGCGCCGCCCCGGCCTCCTCCGCCCACCGGACGGCGTTCCGCGGCACCCGGATCCGCGCCCGGGCCACCGCCGCGCAGGCCCGGCCAAGGGCACCGGCGCGCTCACGCCACGGCGGGAGCGGTGAGCGATCCGGCCCCTCAACGGCCAACCGCCCATCGGCGAAGACGCGTTGCGGCAGGCGCCGCCCGCCCTACTCCGCCCACCGGACGACGTTCCGCGGCGTCCCGGCCTCCCGATCAGGGACACCGGCACGCTTCATGCCACTGCGGGAACGGTGAGCGGGCCGACCCACCCCTCAACGCCCCGACCGCCGGACTCCGACGGACGTCGCCCGCACCCCCTCCGGCAGCCCGCTCCAGTCCCCAGCGGGCACCGACCGGCTGCGCACCCGCTCACCCCAGTCCGAGCGCCTCCGCCGCGGCCGTCGCGAAGCCGTCCAAGTTGTCGATCATGATGTTGTGCCCGCAGTCCGGCACGGCGACCACCCGGACGCCCGCCGCACGGAGGGCGCCGGCGCCCGCCGGCCCGCCGTCCGCCGCCGGGTGGAGGAAGGTGCGCGGGAGGTCGAGGCCGAGCAGCAGCTCCCGCATGGTCGGGACGGTCGCCCGAGCCAGGTAACCGGCGCTGCGGTGGAGCGCTTCCGGCCCGGCCAACCGCATGGTCGACCACCAGAACGGGCCGACCCGCTCGGCGACTTCATCGCGTCCGCCGGCCAGGAACTCCGCCTCGGTGTAGGCCGCGATGCCGCTGCTGCCGGGGTTTCGCCGGTCGGGCTCGATCCGGTCCAGGTTGGCGTCCACCAGGAGCAGCCGCTCGACCAGTCGCGGATGCCGCTGCGCGAGGACGATCGCGACCGCGCCGCCCATGCTGTGGCCGACCACCTCGACCCGCTCCAACCCCGCGGTCGCGACCGCCGTGGCGATCGCGTCCGCGTGCTCCTCCAGGGTGTAGCCGAAGTCCGTCGGCCGGTCGCTGAGGCCGAAGCCGAGCAGGTCCAGCAGCAGCGAGCGCCGCCCGGCGAGCAGCGGATGGGCGGCGGCGGCCGCGAAGTAGGCCGGCGAGCTGGCGCCCAGCCCGTGCAGGTAGAGCCGGGCCGGTTCGGCGCCCGGAAGTTCGACCCAGCGGATCCGGTCGCCGTTCGGGGTGACGGGGGCCTCGCGCATGCTCACTCGCTCCTTCTCCAGGGGACTTCGAGGAGGACCATACCTCGCATTCGATGTATCGCGGAAACGACATACACCCGAGCCGAGGGGAATCTGAGAGAGTGGCCCCATGCTGAAGCTCGCCATCCTCGGGTTCCTGTACGACCGGCCCCTGCACGGCTACGAACTGCGCCGCCACCTCGCCGCCCTCACCGGCCACGTCCGCCCGATCAGCGACGGCACGCTCTACCCCGCGATCAAGCGCCTGGAGGCGGACGGCCTGCTGCGCCGCGAGACCGAGCCGGGCAGTGCCGCGGCGCCCCGGCACACCCTCCACCTCACCGAGGCCGGCCGCGCCGCCCTGATCGACCGGCTGCGCGAGCCCGAACCGCTCGACGTCAGCGACGAGAACCGCTGGTTCACCCTGCTCGCCTTCCTGCGGCACCTCGCCGATCCCGCCGCCCAGGCCGCCGTGCTCCGCCGCCGGCTGGCCTTCCTCGCCGAACCGGCCAGCTTCTTCTACGAGGGCGACCGCCCGGTCGGCGCCGAGGAGTTCGCCGACCCGTTCCGGCGCGGCCTGCTGCTGGTCGCCCGCGCCACCACCGAGGCCGAACTCGCCTGGCTGCACACGACCCTGTCCGACCTGGAGGACGACCCTCGGTAGGCCCGCCCCCGCGCCCGCCCCGCACTCTCCCCGGCGCGCCGGCACCCGGATACCCCGAGACGCCGACACCCAGGACCCCCGGCACCCCGGCGACGGGATTCGGCACTTCGGGGCCGCCCTCTTCCCCCGCGCACTCGTCCGTGTTCGGATGAACGGCATGACAGCCGAACGACGCGATGGTTACGACGGAACGGGCGAGGGCGCGATCACCCCGGACGGCTGCGCCGTCGAGGTGTGGAGCCGCCTTCCGGTGGGCGACGCCCCGGACGTGATCGAGGCCGCGGTGCCACCCGGCGCGCGCATCCTCGAACTCGGCTGCGGCGTCGGCCGGATGACACACCCGCTGACCGACCGCGGCTTCACCGTGACGGCCGTGGACGAGTCCGCCGAGATGCTGGCCCGCGTCCGCGCCGGCGTCCGCACGGTGCGCAGCCCGATCGAGGAGCTGGACCTCGGCGAGCGGTTCGACGTCGTCATGCTCGCCTCCTTCCTGGTGCACGCCGGCGATCCGGCCGTCCGCCAGGGCCTGCTGGACACCTGCCGTCGGCACGTCAGCGATGACGGCTGCGTGCTGGTGCAGCGCGAGGGCGAGAACTGGCACCGCGACGTCCCCCGGGAGAGGTCGATCGGCCCGGGCGCGTGGTCCCGGCTGGTCTCGGCCACCCCGGTCGGTGACGGCGTCAACTCCGTCCACTGCGAGTACGTCTTCCCGGACGGCACGTGGACCCAGACCTTCCTGTCCCGCCCGCTCAGCACCGAGGCGTTCGAGCGGGCGCTCGCGGAGGCCGATCTGGCGGTCGAGCGCTACCTGACCGCCGACCGCACCTGGGTCCGGGCCCGGCCGGTGCTCTAGGACCGGCACGCCAGGACCGGCGCTCCGGAACCGCCTCTCCGGGAACGGCGACTGAGTCGGTCCCGGAGAGGCGGCGGGGCCGGCCCCAGGCCGGTGTCGGACTGGCAGGGGCCCTGTGCGCAAAGGCCGGACAAAGGGTGAACAAAGAACCGTCACCTTCACCCCGTACCATCAGCCGCGCGCCGGGCTCGCGCGCGGCCCGCGGGCCGGGCGGGGCCGCGGTGGTTCCGCACGCCCTTCCGACCCGCAAGGACCCGCCCATGCCGCCCCTGCCCCCCACCCGACGGATATCGCCGGCGGGTGCCCGGTGATCAACTGGTTCCACGGGGCCGTCCTCGGCCTGATCCAGGGGCTCACCGAGTTCCTGCCGATCTCCTCCAGCGCCCACCTGCGGGTCTTCTCCGCCCTGCTGGGCTGGGACGACCCGGGCGCGGCCTTCACGGCCGTCACCCAGCTCGGCACCGAGACGGCGGTGCTGATCTACTTCCGCCGGGACATCGTCTCGATCGTCAGGACCTGGGCGCTGTCCCTCTTCCGGCCGGCCCTGCGCTCGGACCCGGACGCGCAGATGGGCTGGTTCGTGATCATCGGCACCCTGCCGATCGGCATCCTGGGCAAGCTGTTCCAGGACACCATCGAGACCCACCTGCGCGACCTGCGGATCATCGGCACCACCCTGATCGTCTTCGGCCTGATCCTGGCCTTCGCCGATCGCACCCGGGCCGTCCGCCACGCCCGTCCGATCACCGACCTCACGCTGCCGCACGCGGGCGTCTACGGCTTCGCCCAGGCCCTGGCGCTGATCCCCGGCGTGTCCCGCTCGGGCGGCACGATCAGCGCGGGCCTGCTGCTCGGCTACAGCCGGGAGGCGGCGGCCCGCTACTCGTTCCTGCTGGCCATCCCGGCGGTGCTCGCCTCGGGGGCGCTGGAGCTGTTCAAGATCGGCGAGGGCCCGGCGCCGGCCTGGGGGCCGACGATCATGGCCACCGTGATCGCCTTCGTGGTGGGCTACGCGGCGATCGCCTGGTTCCTGAAGTACATCTCGAACAACAGCTTCCTGCCGTTCGTGGTCTACCGGGTGCTGCTCGGCGTTCTGATCATCGGACTGGTCGTCGGTGGCGTCCTGGCTCCGGACGCGGGCGCAGTGAAGTAGAACCACGTTCCACTTCGAGCCTGACCTCCGCACGACGATCCACGGCAATCCGTACGACGATCGGCGGCAAGACGAGTGGGCCGGGACACCGACACGGTGTCCCGGCCCACTGGACGTCGCGGCCGAGCGTCGTGGACCTAGCGCCCGATCTCCCGGGCGGCGGTCAACCGGCCGCGTACGGCGGCATGGACCTCGGCCTCCTCGGCCGGGTCGGCGGCGAGCCTGCGCAACCGCTCCAGCACACGCGCGTCGCCCGTGGTGGCGACGTGGCGCGCGGCGAGCTCACGCGTGGACTCCTCGCAGTCCCAGAGGCACTCGACGGCGGGCCCCTCGGGAAAGTGCACGTCGGTCACGGCGAGCGCCCGGGCGGCGCGTCCGCGCAGCTCGGAACAGGCGGCCTCACCGTAGATGTGGCGCAGGACCGGTACGGCGTCGGCGGCGGCCAGCCGCCCCGCACCGTCCACCAGCGGACCGAGCCCCGCACCGCTGACCCCGCGCACGGAGACCCAGCGGCGCAGCCCGGCCACCACCAGCGGAGCGTCGGCCGGCTCCCCGGCGTCGGCGAGCAGCCGGACGGCGGCCTCGCCGAGCGCGCTGTCGGCGGCGCCGGTGGCCGGGTCGGCCCAGCGGCGGGCGTGTGCCAGCACCTCGGGGCCGCGCATCCGGCCGAGCAGTTCCAGGGCGGACCGGACCATCCGGTCGTCCACGTCCGCGGCGGCGGCCTCGATCAGCTCGATGGCGGCCGGGTCGCGCTGGTCGACCAGGTAGCGCAGAGCGGCCCTGCGGGCGCCGGGCAGGCCGCCGCGTGCCGCCTCCAGCAGCAGCGGGCGGTCCTCCGGCCGGACCACGGCGGTCAGGCAGCGGGCGGCCGCGGCCGCCCGGCGGTCCACCGCGTCGGGGCCGGATCCGCAGTCGCGGGAGGGCTCCGGGCGGGCGTCCGGCCGGCCGAGGAAGGCGCCGACGCCGTGGCCGCCGAGCTCGCCCTGGTCGGCCCAGGCCAGCACGTCGCCGGTGGACCAGCCGGGGGTGACACCGCTGCGGTTGACCTGGCGTTGCCACAGGTCGAAGGGTGACTGCTCGCTGGCCGCGGCCACTCTGGGGTGGTAGGCGGCCCACAGCCGCCAGGGCCTGGGCTCGTACGCGTTGCGGATGACCTCGCGCAGCTCCGCGTCGCCCTCGGGGCCCGGCGGGAAGCGGTCCAGCACCGCGGTGCCGAGCAGCAGCAGCCCGCGGTCGTCGTCGCGCAGGGCGAGCTCGTCCAGGGCCCAGGACCAGTTGGCGCCGGTGGCGGCGTACTCGCGCAGCATCAGCAGCGCGTCGCGCCGGCCGTACGCGGCGAGGTGGCCCAGGACGGAAAGGGCGAGGCCGGTGCGGCTCTCGTCGTCGGTGACCAGGTCCTCGGCGGAGTGGAGGTGGTCCTCGATGCCGTCGAGGGGGGCTTCCAGCTCCATGTAGATGCGCGCGTAGTAGAGGGAGCGACTCTCGATCTGCCAGTCGGACCTGGGGTCCCTGGTGACGCACTCCTCCAGCGCGGCGATCGCCTCGGCACGGTCGGCGGCCAGCGCATGGAGCTGCCCGTCACCCCGGCCTCGCTGAAGGAGGCCTAGGAGGCTGGCACTGGGTGCTATCACTGGCTCGAACATGAGGTCAGCATCCGTTGCGGCGGTCGTAGTGGCAACGGGATTTCCGTCGCCGGGGTCTCTGGTCGGTACTGCGGTGGGCGCCCGGGCGCCGGAATCACCGAAGGTTACCGCTTCGGGACCCCGTCCGCCCACAGGGCGTCGAAGGGTCCGGCCACAGTGGCATATGCCAGGGGAACTTTGCCTGCGTTCTGTCCAAATCCCCCGCAGGGGTGACGACGCTGTGCGACAGTTTCCTCACTGTCCGAACGACCCGCAGACGGCGGGCCGTACCCGAGCGATGGGCCCGCCATGACCATGCCCGTAGACGCCACCCGCCCGCCGCAAGCCGTCGTGGACGGCGCCGCGACGGGCGGGAGCCGCGTGGGAGCCGCCACGAGCGGTGGCGCTCCCGGCGGTGCGGGCGGCGAGGGCGCGGGCGACGCCGACGGCGGAACGGACGGCAGAGTGGACGGCACCGCGCAGGAACCGTCCGGCCGCTACCTCGACGAGGGCGGCGGCCACCAGGGGACGGACGACGGCCTGACCGGCTCGGCCGAATGGGACCTGCTGACCGACGGCGTCCACTGGAGCCCCGAGGTCTACCTCCTCCTCGGGTGCGACCCGCGCCACGGACCGCTCAGCCTCGACCGGCTGCCCGACCGCATCCCCGAGGCGGACCGGCCGCTGCTGCGGCGGATGATGACCGACGCCCTGGCGCACGGCCGCCCCGCCGCCGACGTCCTACGGGTCCGCCGGCCCGACGGGCGGCACGACGGCGTGGACTGCGCGGGCGAACCCGTCCTCGGCCCGGACGGCACCGTCACCGCGCTGCGCATGCGGCTGCGCCCTGCGCCGCCGGCCTGAGCGCCGACCCGGCGACCCGGCAGCCGTAGGCCCGTCAACCCGGCGATCCGGCGGCCCGCCGAGCCCGCCGCCCGGAAAACCCCACCGGCCGCGACCCCGGGTCAGGACAGCCGCGGCCGGTTCTTGGCGTCCGCCGCCCGCAGCGCCAGGCCCAGTTCCTCCCGCAGTTCGTCCACCGCCGGCAGCCCCCGGTACTGCGCGGTCAGGCGGTACATCTCCCGCAGCCGGTCCCAGGTCCGGTGCGAGGAGTTCTGGCCGATCAGGTTCATCACCATCTTCGCCTGGAACCGCGCCGCGTCCGGTTCCCCGGTCATCAGGTGCACCGAGGCCAGGGTGATCCGGTCGAACAGCGCGGAGCGCAGCTGCCCGGTGCCCTCCCGCAGGGTGATCACCCGCTCCGCGTGCCCACGGGACCGGGCGGCCGCCCGCGGGTCGTGCTCGGCCAGCGTGCGCAGCACCAGGGCCTGCATGCCGCGCAGTTCGGCCTCGTCGAACACCTGCATCCAGGACGGCGGCGGCTCCGGCGACTCCTCGGCGAACAGGTCCTCCGCCTCCCCGAGCAGCCGGTAGGTGTCCTCGGAGTGCCCGACCGAGGCGTGCGCCCACGCCTCGACGGTGTTGAGCATGGCGCGCGTTCTGGGCAGCGGCCGTCCCCCGGCCGCCTTGGCCGCCGCCATCAGGTCGAGCGCGTCGTCGGCCCGGCCCAGGTGCACCATCTGCCGCGCCGCCCGGGAGATCGCCTCGCCGGCCCGAGGTCTGTCGCCCGCCTCCCTGGCCGCGTCGGCCGCAATCATGAAGTACTTCTGGGCGGTGGGCTCCAGGCCCACGTCGTGCGACATCCAGCCCGCCAGCACCGCCAGGTTCGCCGCGACCAGCCACAGCCGCTGCTCCACGCCGGGCGCGTGGCGGTGCGTCAACAGGCCGCCCACCTCGTTCAGTTGACCGACCACCGCCTTACGCTGCAGGCCCCCGCCGCGGGCCGCGTCCCAGGCCCTGAACACCTCCACCGAGTGCTCCAGCGACTCCACCTCGTCGGACCCGACCGGGCCCGCGTCGTACACGTCCACCGCCGGGTGCAGCCCGCTCCCGGCGACCACCTGTCGCGGCCCCGGGACGGAGGCCGCGTACGCGACCGCGTCACCGCCCAGCCAGCCCTTCAGCGAGTCGGCGATGACCGCCCCGGCCGTGAGCGCGGCTCCGGCGCCCACCAATCCACGTCGGTTCAGCATGAGGTCCATTCCCGTGAACTCGGTGAGAACCGCGGCTGTTCGATCCGGCGACCATGGCACTGCCGCGGACGCGTCCGCTCCGGACCTGGTGGGCCGGTGTCGTTCCAGACCGAGGTCCTCAGTGGTGACGACACGGCCGAGCCGCTCCGTGAACACGGCCGCCAGCACCCTCGGCACCGGATCGCGCGGGATCTCCCCCTGCTCGATCCAACGCCGTACCCTCGACGTGTCGGTGGACAGCTGCTGCTGCCCCAGCGCGGCACCCCGACGGTTGACCAGCCGCGCCAGCTCGCCCTTCGACCATCCGGTCAGGACGAACAGGTCGGCCAGTCGGGTGTTGGGTTCCCTGCTCAACGAAGCCCCCAGGTTCCTCGGCTGATCCGAGGCTAGAGGCTCCGGCGACCGCCGGGCGAGCATTCGCCACCGTTCGCCAGGGCCCGCCAGACTACTAAGCCAGTGCCCGACGGGTGTGTTGTAGGAGTGCGCCACCTCGCCCCCCGGGTCGGGCGGCGTCCCACCAGCGTCGGGGCTGTCCCCCGACAGTGGCACGGGGCGCTCCCGGTCCTCACCCGAGGGGGTGGCGCGGCCGGGTGGCGCGGGGGCGCCGGGCACGGCCACGGCAGTCCGGCCGACCGCACTCCCCAGGGTGCGGACGGCCGGATCGCCGTCGAACAGGGGTTCCGGCCCCGCGTCCGTGCCCGGCGCCCGCGCACCACCCGTCGCACCACGAGCCGTACCGCACCACCCGCAGGGCCGCCGTCACGCCAGGAAGCACCCGGCACCGGCCCTCCCCCGCCCCCGCGGGGCAGCACCCGCCGACGGACCGGAAGGGACCACCCTCAACCCATGTACTCCTCAGCGACGACCCCCACGCCCACCGCGAGCCGCCCCGCGCTGCGCCCCCCCACCGCAGCCACCGGCCGGCCGGGCCCCAAGCCGGTGCCCCCGGCGGTACGGCCGGCGGCCCCGCGCGGCGCCGAGGGCCGGGCCACGGACACCCGGGTCGTCCCGACCGGCCGGACCGCGCTGGGCCCGACCGGTCGTACCGCGCTGGGACTGCGCGCCCCCGTGGCGGGGATGCCGGGCGGCCCCGGCCGGATGCCGCTGGCCCGGCAGGCCGACGGCCAGGTGCTGCGGGCCCGGAGGCCCGGCCAGCCCGGCGGCCCGGAGCGGATCGATCCCTCCGCGCTCCAGACCCCGGCGGTCCGGGCCGCGCTCGCCGGCGTCTCGCGGATATGTCCCGCGTTCACCCCGCGCCAGGTCCTGCGCGAGGGCAGCCGCCACATCCTGGTGGCGGGCACCATCGGACGGGCTCCGGTGGTCGCCAAGTGCCTGGCACCGCAGGCGGCGCGGAGTGAGTACTTCGAGCAGCTGGTGGCCGACTTCCACCACGAGGTGGCGGTCTACCGGGCGTTCGTCCGGCACCGCCCGCCGGTGCGGCTGCCCCGGCTCGTCGCGGCCGACCACGACCGGTGCGTGCTGGTCATGGAGCGCGTCCCCGGGCGCCCGGCCGCCCGTGAGCGCCACCCGGTCAACGCGCCCACCCCGGGCGAGGTGCGGGCGCTGCTCACCGCGGTCCGCACGCTGAACCTGTGGCGTCCGCCGACCGACGTCTTCCGGCAGCGCCTGGACTACCAGTTGGAGATCGCCCGCTACCACTCGGTGGGCCAGCTCACCGACCGGGACGCCGGCGACCTGCGCGGTCTGCTGCACGGCCTCGGCAGCATCCCGCTCCAGCTCTGCCACGGCGACGCCCTGCTCAGCAACATGCTGCTGGCGCCGTCCGGCCCGGTGCTGGTGGACTGGGAGCAGGCCGGCTGGTACCTGCCCGGGTACGACCTGGCGGTGCTCTGGAGCGTCCTGTCCGGGGACACCGCGGCGCGCCGCCAGATCAGCCAACTCGCCCAGAGCGGCGGCACCCTGGCCCGGGACGCCTTCCTGGTGAACCTGGTGCTGGTGCTGATGCGCGAGATCCGGCTGTACGACGTACCGGGCGCCGGCGAGGAGCAGCGGATCATGATCCGCCGGCTCTACGACGACGCGGCGCTCGCCCGCCGGGCCGTCCGCGCCGCGGTCGGGACGCGCTGACGGACGGTCGGCCGGGCCGACGGCGGGCCGGCGGTCGCGCGGTCCTACGGCCGGGCGCCCCGCCCCAGGGCGGCCCGGCCGACGGCCTCCAGCACGGTCTCCTCGGGGGCCAGGTGCACCCGGCTGCTGAGCACGTCCCGCAGGTAGCGCTCCAGCGGGTGCCGTCGGCTCAGACCCGGGTTGCCGGTGAGGGCGACGGCCTGCTGGACCACCGCCGTCGCGGCCCGGGTGGCCAGCAGGTGGGCCGGACCGGTCCGGGCGACGGCCTCCGGCTCCCCCCGGTCCACCCGGGGGGCCAGCCCCTCGACCAGTTCCTCGGCGCCGATCAACTGGGCCTCGATCTCGCCGAGGGCGGTCCGGTAGCGGGGCAGGGTGCCGAGCGGCTCGGTCAGGTTGGCCGGGGTGCGCTGGTTGAGGAAGCGGATCAGCCAGGCCTCGGCGGCCCGGGCGACGCCGATCGCCACCGCGGACAGGGCCAGATCGTGCCAGGCGAGGGAGAGTTCGGCGGCCGTGTCGGCGGCCTGACCGCCCGTCCGGTCGGCGGGCGCCAGGCCGAGCGCGAGGTCGGCCGGCACCCGGACCCGGTCCAGCACGACGTCGTGGCTGGCGCTGGCCCGCAGTCCGAGCTGGTCCCAGGTCGGGTCGATCTCCAGGCCCTCGCTCTCGCCGCGGACCAGGAAGGTGCCGACCCGGGGCTCCTCCTCGTCGGTCCGGGCGGTCACCGCCATCCAGGCGAGCGCCTCGGCCCCGGTGCAGTACGTCTTCCGGCCCGTCAACAGCCAGCTGTCGCCGTCCCGTCGGGCCACCGTCCCGGGCAGCTCGCCCGCCCCGGCGCCTGGCTCCGCCCGCAGGGTGTTGACCAGTGCCGGGCCGCGCCGGGACTCGGTGAGCAGCCGCCGGTAGCCGGCCGTCGGCCAGTCGGCGCGGCGGGCCTGCTCGGCGTGCCGGAGCAGGGTGAAGGCGGTGACCACGGCCACCGAGGCGTCCCCCCGGCCGAGTTGGGACAGCACCCGGACGGTGTCGGCGAGCGTTCCGCCCGGGCCGCCGTACCGCTCGGAGACGGTGAGGGTGAGCAGTCCGGCCTCGTGGACGGCCTCGATCCCCTGGTACGGGAAGGTCGCGTCGCGGTCGTGCTCCTCGGCGCGGGCGGCCAGCAGGTCGACCACCCGGGGCAGCCCGGCCAGCGCGGCCCCGATCGCGGCGCGGTCGGGCCCCGCGGAGCCGACCGGGCCGGCGGAGTCGGCGGGCGCCGGGCCGTCGGATTCGGGATGGCCGGAACTCGCCTGCGGCGGAACGGCCCGGGAACGGCGCCCGGTGGAGGCCTTCTTGGGGGAGGCGCTCCCGGCGGAGCGGTCCCCGGCGGGGCGGCCGTCGACCGAGAGGTCCTCGGACGGACGGTCGACGGTCGAACGATTGGCGGCGCGGGTCGTCATGATGCGGTGCCTCCGGGCGGCAGCAGCGTGGGCTCGACGGATGCGGGCGGCACGCCGTACGGGCGCGCGGTACCGAGTGGCGGCCCCGGAGGTCGGCTCACGGCCCGCCCCCTCGTGTCGGTGCCGACCGGATCCGGCCGAACACCCGCCGCCGGGGGGACGGATGCCCCCTCAGCGGCCCGGACACACCGCGCTGGCGGTGCGCCGCAGGTCCAGATGCCTGCGACGGGTCAGCAGCGGAAGACGGCACGGCATGTCCGCGACTGTACGAACCGTTGATCGATACCGTCAAGCAGTGCCCGAACCCCGGGCAGGGCGGCCCCGCCGGTCCGGGCAGGGCCGGTCCAACCGGCCGGAATCAGCCCTGCTGGAACATGTCCGCCGGGAGCGGCTTGAGCAGCTGGTACAGGTCGTCCGAAATCGCTCGGTCCCAGGACGCGATGGTGACCAGCACGCCGTCGCTGCGGCCGAACTGGGCGCAGAACACGCGTTCCTCGCTGACCTTGACCTTCTTCACGATCAGCAGGTCGTCCCCGAGCATCACCGGGAAGTCCTCGGCCGAGACGAAGTCGACCGGCTCGTCGTTCTCCAGCGCCGCGAGCAGCTGCCGCACCTCGAAGGGCACCTCGTCGCCGGTCTCCCGGGCGGGCGAACCCTCGGGGAGGTTGCCGATGAACATCGCCGGGCCTCTGCCGCCGAACAGGTCGTAGCGCAGGAAAATGCCCTGGCAGGAGCCGTCCGGGCCGGTCATCATGGCCGCACCGAAGTCGCCGGGCCAGTCGCCCGGGTCCATCGCGAGCACGTCGAAGTCCGGGCCGGCGGGCTGTCCGGAGCGACGGCGGAGAAAAGACATGGGACCATCGTACGTGCCCGGCACACCGCGCTCGCGAGGTGGGTGGGGCACCGCCGGGGGGCGGTCGGGAGATCGACGCTCAGAGACCAATGTTGACTCTGAGCAACCGTCCGGGCTACGTTCGGTTCTGCACGACAGCCGTTCTGGGTTTCACCCTCCGGGGGGACGGCATGTCGCAAACGCGGCCCTACACGCGTTTCCCTCACTGTGCACTTGTCGTGCCGAACTGCCGAGCACCCAGCTTCGTCGTCGCACACAGCACAAACACAAGCCAACAGTTCCATGCATCACAAGCCAGATCCGCGGGGCCCCGGCCCGTCGCTCCCGTGGATCTGCTCGGGACGCCGCCGCGTGGGGGCGTGCGGGTCCCGAGCGTTGGGTGCCACTGCCGAGTCGCTCTCGGCTTCGGCACCACCCTCCCGGCGACTGCCGGCCCCTTGTGGGGGCCGGGACCGGCCGACGCACCCCGGTGCGCAGGGGATGACTGGGAGGATGGCCTGGCAGCTTGCCGGGCCGCACAGCAGGCGCCGTGTCTGGCCGCGTGGGGGCGGTGGGCACGGCGTCTGCCCGTGCTCATACTCTGAGCTGCGTTTGTCTAACAGTCAACAGAAATTCTGACGTGGCACGCTCAATAGATCATCAGTTGTGATGTTCGGACCCGAAAGACGGGCCGCGGAAGCGGGCCCCCTCCGTCCGGGACCCGCTTCCGCGACGAGGGGCCCGGCGAGAGCCCCTGGCGGACCTCAGGTGAGGTCGAACTCGCCGTCCCGGGCGCCGAGCACGAAAGCCCGCCACTCGGCCGGGGTGAAGACCAGGATCGGACCGTCCTCCTGACGGCCGTCCCGCATCCCGATGTAGCCGTCCACGAAGGCGATCTGCACGTCCCCCACGCCCTGGCTGCTGCACAGCCACTCCGCCCCGGTGAAGTCCACCTTGGGCTTGCCGTTGCGCCCCAGCTCCGGCTGCGGCGCGGCCTCCGTGTCCGTCCCGCTGTTGGATCCCACTGAACGATCTCCTCCCGACGGTGTATCGGGGCCAGCCTAGTCACACCGCCCGGGCCCGGTCAGCGGGTTGACGAGGACTCCTCCGGCCGGGGACGGAGACCTCCCGAGGAAGGGTTGAGGCGTGTCCCGAGCGGCGGGGGCGGCGACCAGCTGCCAGAGTGCTGCCAGGGCGCCCGGAGCCTCTGCCGGGCCCGCTCCGCCCGGTCTGCCGGCCCGCCGGCCCGCCGCTCCGCCACTCCTCCGCGAACGAGGTGCCCGGTCCCCGCTGCCCGACCGCTCCGCCGTCCGCCTGGCCGCTCGGCCGCTTCGCCCACCCGATCCACCCGATCCGCCGTCGATCCGCTCCACCGACCCCGATCCAACCGAACCCATGTCGCCGATCCGCTCAAGGGAGCAGCCGATGAGCCGCCGGGACGGCACCCGCGCCGATGTCATCCCCATCTCCGACGCCCCCTCGGCCCACCCCCCGGCGCCCCGTACGCCTCCCCCGCCCGCCCCGCTGCCCCGGCCGGCAGCCGCTCGGCCCACCGCGCACGGACGGGTCGGGATCGTCCTGGTCTCGCACAGCCGGGAACTGGCCACCGCCGTGCGCTCGCTCGCGCTCGCGTTGACCGGATCCGACTCCCCCGCGCCGGTCGCGGCGACCGGCGGCGACCCGCCGGACGGCCCCGGCATCAGCGCCGTCCTGGTGGCCGCCGCGACCCGCCGGGTGGACCAGGGCCACGGCGTGGTGCTGCTCGCCGACCTGGGCGGGGCGGTCGCCACCGTCCGGGCGCTGCTGGCCGACGCGGACGAGCACGGTCTGCCGTTCCCGGTCCGGTTCGCCAACGCCCCGTTCGTGGAGGGGGCGGTGGCCGCCGCCGCGACCGCCACGGCGGGCGGCGACCTGGCGGCGGTGCTGGACGCGGCGGAGGAGGCCTACCGGCAGGACAAGGGCTGATCCGGCGGGCGTGGCCGGCCGGGAAGGGGGGCGTGCGGCGCGGTGGGCGGGCCCCGGAAGGCGCGTGCGACGCGGTGGGTGCGCCGGGCGGGCTCAGCGGCGCTCCTCGCCCTCCCAGGTGAACACCGCCGGGCCCTCGCACTCCAGTGCGTGGCGCAGCCGTTCGAGCTCGGTGTCGATCATCGGCGGCAGCTCGTCCAACCCGAACCAGCCGACCTCCAGCGACTCGTCGTCGTTCACCCGGGCCTCGCCGCCGACCGCGCGGCAGCGGAAGGTCAGCACCAGGTACTGCGTCACGTCCCCGTTCGGGTAGGCGACCTGAGGCGAGACCGTGACGGAGGCGAGCAGCTCGGGCACGACCACCACACCGGTCTCCTCCTCGCACTCGCGCACCACGCCGTCGGCGGGCTGCTCACCGGGGTCGAGAATGCCGCCGACCGGCGCCCACCGGCCGTCGTCGGCCCGCCGGGCGAGCAGCACCCGTCCGCGGTCGTCCAGGACGACGGCGACGACGGCGCTCAGCCAGAGCGGACGGGTGCCCACGACGGCGCGGAGTTCGGCGAGGAAGGGGGGAATGGCCATGGGCCGCAGCCTATCGGGGCGGTTGCGGGCCCCCTCGCCGCGCCCGGACGACGTCGGGGCCGGGCAGTGCGGCGAGGACGGTGAGACCGAGGATGCGCAGGTCGAGCCGGAGCGAACGGTGCTCGACGTACCAGAGGTCGAGCTCGGCCCACTCGGGACGGCTGAGCGGGCGGGGGTTCCGGCCGCGGATCAGGGCGTGCAGCTGGGCCCAGCCGGTGAGGCCCGGCCGTACCGCGAGCCGACCGCGCTCGCGGAGGGAGTAGCGCACCACCTGGTCGGGGCTGGCCGGCCGGGGCCCGATCACCCCCATGTCGCCGCGGGCGACGTTCCACAGCCGCGGTAGCTCGTCCAGGCCGGTGCGCCGCAGTACGGCGGCCAACCGGCCGTCGGGGCCGGTCCGGAAGCGGAGGATCTGGAACTCGCGGCCGTGGCGGCCGGTCCGGGGCAGCCGCTGGAGGACCGGTCCTCCAGTGGTGCAGCGGAGCAGGAGCGCGATCAGCAGGGCCAGCGGCAGCGCGACGATCGCGGCCAGGGCGGCGACGGCGAGGTCGCCACCGCGTCTCATGAGGCGGCCGCGGCAGGATCCGGTCTGCCGCCCATCGCTCCCCCTCCGTGGCGATTCGAGCCGGAAGAACGCATTCACAGTAGAGGTGGGATGAAGCCCTCGTCCCGGAATGGTGAAAGAAGCGAGTGTGCGATTGTCGGACTAGGCGATATTCAGTCGATCTGACCAATTTCGCTCGAATGGCCGTTTCGAAATGCCGAAGACGATCGACGCACGGGGCGCGGGCGGGTGTCCGGCCGGGGCCGCGTCCCCACGGTCCACCACCCGCGTTCCGTACGGCCGGCCGGGCCGGGCCGGATGCGCTCCTGACGCGGGGCCCGAGGACGGGCTCCGAGCGCGGCCGGAGGCCGTTGCCGTCAGAGCGCGGCGCGGCGCCGGTCGCGGAACACGCCGAAGGCGATCCGGCCGAGCAGCAGCACACCGGCGGCCAGACAGCCGGCCACCGCCATCGCCCAGGCCGGACCGTCACTGTCGGGTACGAACACGGCCACGACGATGCCGAGCGCCAGGCAGGCCAGGCCCACCACGGTCAACGGGAGCTGGTGGGTGACCAAGGCCCCGCCGCTGCACGCGCGAGCCATCCGGGAGGCCCCGTGGAGGTGAAAGGGGTCACGGTCCGCATCTGCCATGAGCCCAAGGTACCCCGGCGCGACCGGGGCGGCAGCCCGCAGGGAGTGAAGGTTCGAACACTCCGTGCGATCGGGCGGTCCGAGCTGGTCAGAGGGTTCGCCGGGCCGGACCGAAGTGTGCCCGGCGCCTCCGCACGACCATTCCGGCTCCACAATCGGTCCACGAAAAATCCTCGTCCCCCCGGTACAACCATCCACTGAGTGCAACGGTCTCAATGGCATTGAGTGATCCAGGAGCCGTTCGAGGGACGGGTGTGAACCCCCCACCGAGAACAGGAATATCCAGGGGCGGAGCCGCCGCCCCTGGAGTCGGAGGCCGGGCTCCGTCCTCCGGCGGTACCGCCACGCCGCTCGGCGAACGAGGGGGAACCGTGCCGCAATCCCAGTCCAGTACATCCATCTCCAAGGCCCGCGCGCGGCCGATGCCCGGCATGCGCGCGCTGACGCCGCCCGCCGGATGGCCGGCGGGCGGGCAGGACGTCGGCCGGCTCGTCGACCGCCTGCACGGCATCGGCCGGCCGGCCGACGGCCCGCCCGGCGGACACCGGGACGGCCTGCACTGGTACGGCGGGGGCCGTCACCGGGCAGCCGTCGAAACGGAACAGCAGGACGCTCGGGGCGAATGGCTGCGGTTCGCCCCCGTCCAGCCGCTGTTCCGGGCCCGGGCGGCCCAGCGGCTCGCCGTGCTCGCGTACCACGGGGTGACCGACCACCGCTCCTTCGGCGCCCAACTCGACCGGCTCCAACGGCTCGCCACGCCCGTCTCGCTCGACGCGGTCCTCCAGGCCGTGGCCGAGCGGCGGCCGCTGCCGCCCCGGAGCGTCCTGGTCACCTTCGACGACGCCGACCGGAGCGTGCTGACCCACGCCCTGCCGGCGCTCGACGCCCGGGGCATTCCGGCCACCGCGTTCGTCATCTCGGAGCTCATCGGCACCGAGCGGCCGTTCTGGTGGCACGAGGCCGACTTCCTCGCCCGTCACGGGGGGCGGGCCCGCTCGCTCGACTGCGGGCACCCGTCCCAGCTGCTCCGCCGGCTCAAGGCCATGCCGGACCCGGACCGCCGGCGCAGCCTGCACGAGCTGCGGGTCAGCGCCGACCGCAGGCCGCCCCGCCAGGAACAGCTCACCCCGGCCGACCTGCTCGCCCTGCGGGACGGGGGAGTCGCCATCGGCAACCACACCCAGGGGCATCCGTGCCTCGGGCGCTGTGACGACGAGACCGTGCGTGCCGAGATCACCGGCGCCCACGAGGCCCTCACCCGCTGGCTGGGTGAACCCCCGATCGCCTTCGCGTATCCGGACGGCGGCCACGACGTCCGCGCCGAAGCCGTCCTCCAGGAGCTCGGGTACCGCCTCGGTTTCCTCTCCGACCACCGCCTGGGCCCCCGGCTCCCCTCCCATCCCCTCCAGATCAGCCGCCTCCAGGTCGACTCCACCACCAGCAGCCGCCGCTTCGACACCATCCTCTCGGGCCTCGAACCCGCCTACCGCCGCTGGCGCCGCCAGGCCGTCGCGTAGGGGCCGCGCCCCGGTTGCGCGGGAAGTCGGCTCCACCGACTTCCCGCGCAAGTGGGTGGGTCCATGGAAGTTCGGTCGATTCTACGCGGGTAGCACGCCCCACCACTCCACAGAATCCACCTTGATCAACCTCCCCCACATCGAGGGCCGGCGCCGCCAGCACGGCCACCGCACCAGAAGTCGACCGGGCCGACTTTCCGTGCACACGAGCCGCCGGGCGGCCGTCAGTAGCGCACTCCCGGGAGCCGGCCGCACGACCGCCGCACGGGCCCCGGATGCGGGCGAGCCCCTTCCGAACGACGCGTCGGCGGGTGCGAGTCAGTGGCGATCTACGCGCATAGATGAGAACGTGGCCGAGCAGGCCGACTGAGTCACCGCGCGAAAAGTCGACCAGGCCGACTTCCTGCGCGTCCGAGCCGCCGGGCAGGCATAGGGAGCGATAGCCCAGGGGTCACAGCGGCCTTCCGGACGGCACTCGCTCGACTTTCCGTGCACGCCGAAACGAGAGCGACCTTGTCTACGCGCATAGATTCGCCTGCCGGTCGAGCAAGGCGCCGAGTAGACCGCGCGGCGGCGCGTAGGAAGTCGACCAGGCCGACTTCCTACGCGCCGGAGCAGCAGGGCGCGCCAGCAACCGTGCAACTGCCCCCGAGCGGAACGGCCCGACCGGGACTCCCGCGCACCAGGGGCACACGGCCGCAGGCCGCTGGCGCATGAGAAGTCGACTCGGCCGACTTCTCATGCGCACCGGCGCCAAGGAGCTTCCGGCAGCGGGTGAATCCAGGCCCATGGGGCTGGCCGGCCCAGGCCACCCGGGGGCAGCGGCGGTAGCGCGGCTGCCGCGCGAGAAGTCGGGCGCGCCGACTTCCTGTGCTGGAGCGGCTTGGGGGCGCTCCTTCGCCCGGCAACGGTCTCCCAAGTACGAGCGCAGGAAGTCGGGCGGGCCGACTTCCCGTTTCCTGCGCGGTGTCGGCTTCGGGAGGGGCGTCAGCCGATGAGGGTGGCCAGGGTGTTGCCCTGGGGGTAGAGGGCGGCGGCCGCGGGGAGCTGGGCGGGGGCGCCGGCGTGGAGGACGGTGAGGGTGCCGTTGCCCGTTCGGCCGGGGTCGGCGACGCGGCGCAGGGCCTGGGCGGCGACGGCGTCGGCGGAGCCGCGCAGGGTGAGCGTCGGGGACGCGGTCGGGGCGACGGCGGCGCGGATGCGGTCGTCGACGAGTTCGTAGTGGGTGCAGCCCAGCACGATGGTGTCCGTACCGGCCGGCGTGCGGGAGGCGGCGTCGGCGATGGCGGCCGTGATGGCCTCGTCGTCGCCGTGTTCGACCGCGTCGGCGAGGCCAGGGCAGGCGACCTCGGTGACTTCCGCCGAGCCGCCGAAGTCACGGATGAGCCCCCGCTGGTAGGCGCTCCCGGTGGTGGCCGGAGTGGCCCAGATGGCGACCCGCCCGCCCTGCGCGGCGGCCGGCTTGATCGCCGGGACGGTACCGATCACGGGCAGCCCCGGCTCCAGTTCGGCCCGCAGCGTGGCCAGCGCGTGGACGGAGGCCGTGTTGCAGGCGATCACCAGCGCGTCCGGTTCGAACGCGGCGGCGGCCCGGCAGCAGCCGAGGGCCAGTTCGGTCACTTCTTCGGGGGTACGCGGCCCCCAGGGCATCGAGGCCGGGTTGGAAGAGAGCACCAGATCCACGTCCGGGCGCAGCTTCCGAAGGGCGGCGGCGGCGGCCAGCAGACCGATTCCGGAGTCCATCAGTGCGATCTTCACAGGTCAAGACTTTAGTCGATCCTCCCGCCGAGCCCGGTTCTGCGGCAGACTGCCGGGGTGACCGCCCTGCTGTGGACCGCCGCGCTGTCCCTGCTCGTCTGGCTCTGGCTGGCATGCTGCCACGGCCTGTTCTGGCGCACCGACGTGCGGCTGCCACCGCGCCGCCCGCCGGTCCGCTGGCCGCAGGCGGCGATCGTGGTGCCGGCCCGGGACGAGGC
Organism: Kitasatospora sp. NPDC034533; assembly: GCF_055575155.1. Classification (NCBI taxonomy): domain Bacteria; kingdom Bacillati; phylum Actinomycetota; class Actinomycetes; order Kitasatosporales; family Streptomycetaceae; genus Kitasatospora; species Kitasatospora sp. NPDC034533. Next base: position 37,619 of record NZ_JBVITE010000035.1, on the reverse strand, counting down.
GTCGGTGCTCCCGGTGAGCCTGCCGACACTGCTCGCCCAGAAGTACCCGGGACGGGCCCGGGTGATCCTGGTGGACGACCACAGCTCGGACGGCACCGGCGCGTTGGCGGCGGAGCTGCGGACGGTCGACGGGCTGGAGCTGACCGTCACCACTCCTCCCCCGCTGCCGCCGGGCTGGACCGGCAAGCTGTGGGCGCTGCGGCACGGCGTGGAGCTGGCCGGCCCGGATGCCGAGTACCTGCTGCTGACGGACGCCGACATCGCTCACGGCCCGGACTCGCTGGCCGAGCTGGTGGCCGCCGCCGAGAGCAACGGGCTGGACCTGGTGTCGCAGATGGCCCGGCTGCGGGTGCGGACCCGCTGGGAGCGGCTGATCGTGCCGGCCTTCGTGTACTTCTTCGCCCAGCTGTACCCGTTCCGCCGGAGCAACCGCCCCGGTGCCCGTACGGCGGCCGCGGCCGGCGGGTGTTCGCTGGTGCGACGCGACGCGCTGGAGCGGGCGGGCGGGGTGGCCGCGATCCGCGGAGCCGTGATCGACGACGTGTCGCTGGCCCGGGCGGTGAAGTCCACGGGCGGCCGGACCTGGCTGGGCCTCGCCGAGGAGGTGGACAGCGTCCGCCCGTACCCACGGTTGGAGCAGCTGTGGCGGATGGTGTCGCGCAGCGCGTACGCCCAGCTCAGGCACTCGCCGCTGCTGCTGCTCGGGACGGTGGTGGGTCTGGCGCTGGTGTACCTGGTGCCGCCGGTGGCGACGGTCGCCGGGCTGGTGGCGGGGGCGCCCGCGGTGGCGGTCGCGGGCGGGGCGGCGTGGGCGCTGATGGCGGGCACCTACCTGCCGATGGTCCGGTACTACGGGCAGCCGGCCCCGGCCGTGCTGCTGCTGCCGTTCACGGCGGGGCTGTACCTGCTGATGACGGTGGACTCGGCGGTGCAGCACTGGCGCGGCCGGGGTGCCGCGTGGAAGGGCCGGACCTACTCCCGGGTCTGAGCGGCCGGGAGCTCCCGGCCCGGCCCCCCGGGGGGCCGCGTCCTGAGAGCCGCTGGACCCCGGCCCGGGAAATGCCCACCGCGACGCGCCGCCCGGATCCATACTGCTCGGGTGGACCGTCAGCAGATCTCGCGCCTCGCCCATGCCCACCACCCGGTCGCGGCCCCGCTGGCCGACGAGTCGGTGGCCCGCCTGCTGGACTGCGCGACGGCTGGGGAGGAGAGCGGCCGGGTCGTGGATCTCGGCTGCGGCGAGGGCGCCTGGCTGGTCCGGGCGCTGGCCACCCGCCCGGGCTGGCAGGCGGTCGGCGTGGACCTGGACGCGGCGGCGCTGACCCGGGCCCGGGAGAGCGCGACGGCGCTCGGTGTGGTCCGCCGGATCGGCCTGCACCACGTGGACGCACGGGAGTTCAGCGCGACGGAGCCCTTCGACCTGGTCCTGTGCGTCGGTGCCACCCACGCCTTCGGCGGCCTGCTGCCGACACTCGCCGCGGCCGGCGACCTCCTGGCGCCGGGCGGCCGGCTGCTGGTCGGCGAGGGGTTCTGGCAGCGCGAGCCGTCCCGGGCGGCGCTGGACGGACTGGGCGCCGCCCGGGACGACTACGCGGACCTGGCGACGACCACCGACCGGGTCGCCGCAGTGGGCTGGACACCGGTGTTCGGCCACGTCAGCACCGAACAGGAGTGGGACGACTACGAGTTCTGCTGGACGGGCTCACTGGCCGAGTGGGCGCTGGAGCACCCCGCCCACCCGGACGCGGCAGCCGTCCGGGAGACCGCGGACCGGCACCGCACCGAATGGCTGCACGGCTACCGGGGGACGCTCGGCTTCGTCACGTACCTGTTGCGCCGCGACTGAACGTCCCTGGGCGGCAGGCCACTTCGGGCAACGCGCGAGGAAGTCGTCGACCGGCGGCCCTACTTCGGGCGGCTTCTCCTTCGATTCTTCTCCGGGACGAAGCCGCCCGGTGCCGAAGAGTCCCCCCTCGGAGGCGACGCACGTGCGCGAGCCGCCCCCGAGTGCACCGTACGGGCGCCGGCTTCAGTGGCCCTTCGCCTGCTCCTGCCGCACCAGGTAGTCGAGCACCCCGGGCATCTGCTCGACCCCGCCGGCCTTGGTCGGCGAGGTGCGGTACTCGCCCTCGACGACGACCGTCGGCAGTTCCTCGATGCCGTAGCGCGTGAAGGCGGCGGCCGCCTCGTCGACCGACTGCCGCACCGCGGCGGAGCGGTACGTCTCGCCGAAGAGCCGGGCGTCGATGCCGTGGCGCACGGCCCAACCGGTCGCGGCCTTCTCGGTGGTGAGGTCGATCCGGTCGTTGCGCACGGCACGGAAGACGTCGGCCTGGAGGCGGTCGACCTGACCGAGCCGCTCCAGCGCGTAGTACAGGCGCGCGTGGCTCCGCTGGACGTCCTCCTGCGGACTGCCGGGCCAGATCGCCGGGATGCGGCGCAGCGTCACATCGGCGCGGTGCCTCCCGGCCCAGGACTGCAAGGGCCGTTCGAGCGCCTGGGAGTGGACGCAGTCGTACCAGAAGAACTCGACCGCCTCCGTGCGGGTGCTCTCGGGCACCGGTTGCGGATGGTCGAGCTTGACGAACTGGACGCCCTCGACGGGGGCTTGGCGGGTCATCGCGCCGGCCTGGACGGGGGAAACGGCGATCCCCGCGGCGACGGCGAGCAGGACTGTGGAGCGCAGCAGCGGCTTCGAGTTCACACCGGGCAGTGTGCGCACGGCGGACGGCTACCGGCCGATCTCCGGGGCGCGGCGGGCCGGATTCGCCCGAACGGGCGCAACCGGGGTTCCGGACGGCCGGGAGCGATCCGGGACGGCCCCGGGCGCACCGGGGCGGACCGGCCGCCGGGGAGCGGCTGTGGTCAGTGGGTGGCCTCGACGCCCGTCGTCCACACCTCGGCGACGAGTCGCTGCCAGGCGTCCACCACGGCGCCCAGCTCGAAGTGCTCCAGCGCGTGCGCCCGGGCCGCCGCACCGAGGCCCGCCCGGTTGACCGCCAGCACCTTGCCCAGCGCCTCGGCGAGGGCGAGCGGGTCCCCGGGGGCGACCAGCGCACCGGTGGCACCGTCCCGGACCACCTCGCGCACCCAGCCGACGTCGGTGGCCACGGCGGGCACCCCGGCTAGCGCCGCCTCGATCAGCGCGCCCGGAACGCCCTCACTGTCGCTGGTGAGCAGCAACGCATCGGCGGCCCGGTAGAGCGGGGCCGGGTCGGGCAGCGGGCCGAGGAAGTGGGCGCGGGCGGCGGCCGGGTGGCGCGCCAGTGTCTCGCGCAGCGGGCCGTCCCCGGCGATGGCGAGCCGGACGTCCGGCAGCCGGTCGAGCACGTCGAGGGCGAGGTCGAGCCGCTTCTCCGGAGCTATCGCCCCGATCCAGGCGACCAGCAGGACATCCGCCGGCAGGCCCAGCTCGTGCCGCGCGGCCCGCCGGTCGTCCCGGCCGTCGGCCGGCGGATAGCTCTCGGCGGCACGGGAGTTGGGGATGACGTGCACCTTGCCCTCGGGCAGCCGGAACTGTTCCTCCAGGACGGCGCGCGCCTCGTCGGTGAGCGTGGTGACGGCGGCCGCGCGGTGCATCAGCGCGCCGCCGCGCACCCGGCGCAGCCGGTTGGCGGTCCAGTAGCGGGGGTGGCCGACCGAGACGTAGACGAAGGGCGTTCCGGTCCCGGCGAGGGCGAGGGCGCAGGCGGCCAGGGTGTCCGAGCCGTGGGCGAGCACCACGTCGGCGGCGCGGGCGGCGGATCGCAGCGCCCGGAGCGTACTCGGGCGCAGACGGCCGCGGCCGAGCACGGCGGCGGAGCGCAGACCGGAGGTGTCCGAGCAGTCGGCCGACCCCAGGGCGGCAGGGCCCTGGCCTGCGGAATCCGGGCCCGCGTCGACGGGGCCGGGCTGGACGGCCGGGTGCGGGGCGAGGGCGCACAGCGCGGAGGACTGGCCTCGGCGGTTCAGTTCCCGGTGGAGGTCACGGGCGAAGTTCTGTGCGCCGCCACGGCGTGAGTCACTGATCAGGTGCAGGACACGCGGACGGCTTCCGGCCGGATCGGCCGACAAATGGTCGGGCATGGACCGACCTTGGCACAGTGCTCCGCCCGGTACATCCCCTTCGCGCAACCTGATGGTGGCCCATCCGCCCGTGCTTGTACACCCGATGTGCGCCACGGGGCCTCCGTCGTGCGCCGGTCGCGACCACCGCGCGCCCTGCCTCGCCCCCTGCCGCGCCCCGGCCCGCCTCGTCGCGCCGGGTAGCCGCCGCCCCGAGTCGGCACATGCCCACGTCAAATACCGGGTCGCACGGATGAGTTGGGCCGTGGTACCGGGCCTGGTGTTCGACGCCGAAAGGCCGGTACGCGGAGCGTCCCCGCCGCGCCCGGGCGGCCCGCACGGGGGCCCGGGGCGGTTACCCGGATCGGGTGAACGCGGTTGGACCTCGGACCGGACCGGTCGGCAGGATGTCCGGCCGGGGCGGCGCCCGCCGTGCCGCCCCATCTCCCCCATCCCCGTACGGATTTGGAGTCACCCGGTGTTCAAGGGATTCCGCAGCTTCCTGCTGCGCGGAAACGTGGTGGACCTCGCGGTCGGCATCGTGATCGGCGCGGCCTTCACCGCCGTCGTCACCGGGTTCGTCACCGCCTTCCTCACCCCGCTGGTCGGTGTCGCCTCCGGCGCCGTCGGCGACTTCACCGAGAAGGCCTTCGACGTGGCCGGCACCCGGTTCCCGTACGGCGTCTTCGTCAACGCGCTCATCGGCTTCGTGCTGACCGCCGCCGTCATCTACTTCGTCGTGGTGCTGCCGGTCGGCAAGCTCCAGCGGCGCTTCGAATCGGCCAAGCCCGAGCCGGTCGCGAAGGTGGACTGCCCCGAGTGCCTGAGTTCCATCCCGGCCGCCGCGACCCGGTGCTCGTTCTGCACCTCCGAGGTCGGCAAGCCGGCCGTGCCCGCGCAGGCCCAGGCGCTGCCGGCGCGCTGACCCCGAGCACGGACGGCGGTTCGCGTCGGCGACCAGGGCCGACGCGGGCCGACGGCACCGAGCGAGGGCACAGGGCGAGGGCACCGGGCGACGACGCGGGTCACGGTTTCGGCCGGGGCCCGGCGAGCTGACGGGAACTTTATTCCCCAAACATTCACGAGCCCCGTCGCGTCCTCGGCGGGGGCTCGAGTGCGCGGGCGCACGCCGTCGTCGGAAGAAGTTTCTCCACCGGACCCCTGACCGCGTACCGGCCGGTCACCACACGGCTTCGCGCGGCCTCCGTCCGTGCTCCGTTCGGTCACTGACGGGCCGCCAAGGTTGTCCGGAACCGGTCTACGGAATGTCCGCCTTTCCTACTTTCGAAACTTTTGTGCGAGCGAAGACTGTGTAAACAGTCGAACTGCTCCCCCTCCCGCTCTCCTCAGCAGGCTCGTTGTGGGCTTACCGTATGCCCCATGACCTCGCCCCGCTCCTACGACGGAGTCGGCTACCCCTCTCCGTCCTTCTCCTCCGGCACGCCGATCTACGACAGCCTCGTGGCTGAGCGCGGCGTCCCCCAGATCGCGCCCATCAACGTGCCGGCCGCCCTGCCGCCGGCCCTGTCGTCCGGTTACGGATCCGGCCTCGGCCAGTCCTACGAGAACCGCTACGGCAACGGGTACGAAAGCGCAGGCAGCAACCTCCCCGCGCTGCCGCCCGCCCGCCTCGCCCTGGGCCCCGGCCCGAGCAGCGGACCCTCCGCCGGCCCCGCCACGGCGTACATCCCGGCGCAGTCCGCGCCGGCGTACGCCGCCCCCCAGCCGCCGGTCCCCGGTTACGGCTCCCCCCAGCCGTACCAGCGGCCCCAGGCCGGCGCCCCCGGCTTCACCCAGACCGCCGGCGGCGGCTACCAGCCGACCGGCGGCCAGAGCTTCGGCGGCCAGAACACCTTCATCGGCGCCCAGGGGGGCCCGCAGACCTTCGGCGCGCAGCCGGCCGACAACCCGGGCGGTTTCGGCCAGGGCCAGCCCGCCGGTCCGCAGGGCTTCGGCGGCCCGCAGTCCTTCGCCGGCCCGACCCCCGGCGGCCCCGGCTTCCCCGGCCAGGCCGGCGACCAGTCCCTCGGCGGCGCCCAGCTGCGCCCCGCCATGGCGCCGGTCGCGCCGGTCCGCCCGATGCAGCCGCAGCGGCCCGGCCCGTACGGCGAGCCCGGCCACGGCTCGTTCAACGCGGCGGGCCCGGGCAACGGCGGCTACCAGCCGCAGGGCCAGGGCTACTGAACCACTGAACCACCGAGGCCGGCCCCCACACGGCCCGCACCCGCACCACCTGAGCACCACCCGGCGCCCCCCGTACGCCGGGCGAACGGAGAAACGGGTCATCCACGGACCGCCCGGAACGCCCCCCACGGCGTCCCGGGCGGTCCGTGCGCATACGGGGTCCTTCGTGCCCGCCGGGCCCGGGCTGGCAGGATGGGGGGATGCAGCTCACCGGACTCCACGTCTACCCCGTCAAGTCCATGTACCGCCTGAGCCCGGACGACGCCGTGGTCCAGCCCTGGGGCCTGGCCGGAGACCGCCGCTGGATGCTCGCCGACGCGACCGGACGCTTCGTCAGCCAGCGCGAGAACCCGGCCCTCGGGCAGATCCGGGCCGGGCTGCTGCCCGACGGCGTCCTCACCCTGACCGCCCCCGGCGGCTCCCGGATCGAGGTCCCGGCCCCCACCGTCGCGGCCGGCGACCCGCTCGCCGAGGTCGAGGTCTGGGGCACCCGCTTCCGCGCCGCCGAGGCCGCCAAGGAAGCCCACCGGTGGATCGCCGAGCACCTCGGCGACTACCGCCTGGTGCACCTGGACGACCCGCGGGCCCGGCCGGTCGACCCCGAGTACGGGCAGCCCGGCGACAAGGTCTCGATGGCCGACGGCTTCCCGCTGCTGCTCACCACCACCGCCTCGCTCGACCGGCTCAACGAGCTGATCGCCGCGGAGAACCCGGACGGCCACGAGGTCCTGCCGATGGAGCGCTTCCGTCCGAACGCGGTCATCGGCGGCACCGAACCGTGGGCCGAGGACACCTGGCGCCGGATCCGGATCGGCTCGGTCACCTTCAAGGTGGTCAAGCCGTGCGGCCGCTGCGTGGTCACCACGACCGACCAGGAGACCGGCGAGCGGCGCGGCAAGGAGCCGCTGCGCACCCTGGCCCGGCACCACCGGCTGCTGCGCAAGGCCGCGTTCGGGCAGAACCTGATCCCCGAGCGGCCGGCGGGCGTCGAGGGCGACGCGCTCGGCACGCTGCGGCTGGGTGACGAGGTCGAGGTGCTGGAGGACGGGGCGCACTGGCCCGCCGACGGGAACTGAGCGTGCGGGCAGCGGGCGTGCGGGCGTTGGGTGTGCGGGCGGCAGACGCGCGGGCGACCGGCGCGCGGAATCGGCCCGGCTCCGCGGGGCGCGGCCCGGTACGGATCGGCGACCCGGGCCGGCGACCAGCGTCGGCCGTGTACGCCGACCTCCCGTGCCGGGCGGCGGGGCGCATCGGCGCGCGGCGCGGCGCCGAGCACGCGCCGCGCTCTGGAACCGGCGCGTTCGGACGGAACCACCGCTGTGCGTGCTCGTTGAAACAGGTGGTCGGAACCTGTGGCGCCGGTGAGCGCTGCCGGTGTCCGCGCGACCGCGGGCGGCCGGACCACCCGCGTGGGCGCGCTACGGTGGGCGGGCGGCCCGCGCACCCCCGCGCGTTCGGCCCGTTGATCGCCGGCTCGACGAAGGTGGGGACGACAGACCGTCATGGCTGAGCACAGGGTCCGGGTCACCCAGGACAGCGCATCCCGCTGGCGTCGCCGAGCGGGTGAGTACGACACGCTCGCGGAGGCCCTCGCGGCGGCCGAACCGGGCGACACCGTGACCGTCCGACCGGGCACCTTCCGGGAGAACGTGCTGGTGGACAAGCCCGTGACGATCGTCCCGGCCCAGGGGCCGGGGACGGTCCGGATCGACCCGCCCTCCGGGGTGGCGCTCACGGTGACCGCCGCCGCGACCGTGCGCGACCTGGTGGTCGAGGGCGGCGACAGCTCCACCCCGGCCGTCCTGGTCACCGGGCCGCAGGCGGCGCCCGCCTTCAGCGGCTGCCGGATCGAGACCCGCTCGGCCACCGGCGTCGAGGTCACCGGCGGTGCCCGGCCCACCCTGCGCGGCTGCGTCGTCACCAACCCGGGCGGGCTCGGGCTCCGGCTGCGCGGCGAGGACACCGCCGCCGCGTTCGAGGACTGCGAGGTCGCCGCCGCCGGGCAGGCCGGGCTGGCCGTCCTCGGTGGCGCCACCGCGGCACTGGACCGCTGCCGCGTCCACCACGCGTCCGGAGCGGGCGTCCTGCTCTCCGACCCCGGCAGCGCGGCCGAGCTGACCGGCTGCGAGATCTACGAGATCCGCGGCAGCGGCGTACAGGCCGAGGCGCAGGCGGGCGGACGGCTGGTCGACTGCGAGATCCACCGGGTCACCGGCAACGGCCTCACCCTGGACGGCGAGGCCGAGCTGGTGCTCACCGGCTGCCGGGTGCACGACCTCCCGGAGAACGGCGCGGACCTGCGCGGACGCGCCCGGCTGAGCCTCGCGAACAGCACCGTCCGGGACTTCGGGCGCGGGGCGCTGTCGGTCTGGGACCAGGGCACCGAGGCCGTCGCCGAGTCCTGCCAGATCCACGGCTCGACCGGTGAGTACCCGGCCCTGTGGGTCAGCGACGGTGCCCGGCTGACCCTCACCGACTGCTCGCTGCACGACCTGCCGGACGCCCTGTTCGTGCTCGACCGGGACTCCGCCGCCACCGCCGAGGGCTGCTCGTTCAGCCGCATCCGCAGCTCGGCCGTCTCGGTCAGCGGCGGAGCGACCGTCTCCCTGGCGTCCTGCCGGGTGCAGGAGGCGGGCACCGGGCTCTGGTTCCGCGACCACGGCAGCGGCGGGCTGCTCACCGACTGCGAGATCTCCGACGTGGCCACCGGTGTGATCGTCACCAAGGGAGCCGACCCGGTCCTGCGCGACTGCACCGTACGGGCCAGCACGGACGCCGGGGTGTACGTCTCCGCACAGGGGCGCGGCACCTTCGAGGACTGCCGGGTCTCCCAGGGCAAGGGCTTCGGCTTCCACATCATCGACGGCTGCCGGACCCAGCTCACCCGGTGCCGGGCCGAGCACAACCAGCGGGCCGGGTTCGAGTTCTCCGAGCCGGGGCCGGTCGCGGAGGGCTGCACCTCGGACGACGTCGGCACCGCTCCGGCGCCGGCGGCTCCCACCCCGCCCGGCGGCGGGGCGGGGTCGGGCCCCGGGCTCGGTTCCGGGCCCGCCTCCGGGCGCGGGGCGGGACTGGCGCCCGCGTTCGGGTCCACCGAGGTGCCGGCGCCCAGGTCGGCCCAACTGACCGCCGCCGTCGCGGCCTTGGCACCGTCCGCGGCGGCTTCGGCGGTGATCTCGCCGATCCCGGACTGCCGGCCGGCCGAGGAGGCGCTCGCCGAACTGGACTCGCTGGTCGGGCTGGCCACGGTGAAGCAGGAGGTGCGCACGCTGATCGACCTGATCTCGGTCGGCCGGCGCCGGCGCCAGGCCGGGCTCAAGGCGCCCTCGCTGCGCCGGCACCTCGTCTTCACCGGCGCGCCGGGCACCGGCAAGACCACCGTCGCCCGGCTGTACGGCGAGATCCTCGCCTCGCTCGGGGTGCTCCAGCGCGGGCACCTGGTCGAGGTGGCCCGGGTGGACCTGGTCGGCGAGCACATCGGATCCACCGCGATCCGCACCGCGGCGGCCTTCGACCGGGCGCGCGGCGGAGTGCTCTTCATCGACGAGGCGTACGCGCTCGCCCCCGAGGACGGGGCACGCGACTTCGGACGCGAGGCGATCGACACCCTGGTCAAGCTGATGGAGGACCACCGGGACGAGGTGGTCGTCATCGTCGCGGGCTACACCGCCGAGATGGAGCGCTTCCTGTCCGCCAACCCCGGTGTCTCGTCCCGCTTCTCCCGCACCATCGGGTTCCCGGACTACTCGGCGGACGAGCTGCTGGAGATCGCCCGGGCTCAGTGTGCGGAGCACGAGTACGCGCTCTCCGAGGAGGCCGAGCAGGCGCTGTTGGCACACTTCGGCGGGCTGGAGCGCGGACCCAACTTCGGCAACGGGCGCACCGCGCGGCAGGTCTTCGAGACGATGGTCGAGCGGCACGCGATGCGGGTGGCGCACCTCTCCGACCCGTCCACGGAGGAGCTCCAGCTGCTCGTCCCGGCGGACTTGCCCGCGGCGCCGCTTCCGTAGCACGGCGGGAGGCGAACTCACCCGCGACGTCACCTCCGTGGCGCGGCGGCAGGGGAACTCGCCTGCGGCGTCACGTCCGTAGCGCGGCGGCGGGGGAACTCGGCCGCCGCACCGGCCCGTTGAGGTGGGCATGGGCGGACTACTGACGGGGGCGGCGGGCGGGTTGCTGCTGCCGGCCGGACTGGTCGTGGTGTTCTTCCTCGCCGCGGTGGTCCGGCGGCTGCGTGCCCGCCCGGCGGCGGGCTCTCGACGCCGGGCGGCGGGCGCGGCGCGGGTGCGACCGCGACCGAGGAACTGCACGCGCTGCTCTATCCGGGCAAGCGGGCGCAGTTGGAGCAGCGGCGGGTGGAGCTGGTGCTGCGGGACGACGAGCACGACGGCGCGCCGAGGCGTACGGGGATCGACCTCGCGGGCGGGCGGGCGGTGATCCGGCGCTGAGGGTGGCCGACGGCCGGGGCCCGGGCGGCCGGTCGACGCCGGATCAGCCCGCCCAGAGGCCGCCGGCCAGGAAGGACTCCAGCGCCGCGCGGTAGGGCGCGATGTCGATCCGCTCGCCCGCCAGCCAGTCGTCCGAGTAGTACTTGTCCAGGTAGCGGTCCCCCGGGTCGCAGATCAGGCCGACCACGCTGCCCGTCCGTCCGGCCTCCCTCATCTCGGCGACGATCCGCAGCGCACTCCAGAGCCCCGTCCCGGTGGAGGCGCCCGCCTTCTTGCCGAGCACCTGTTCCAGCACCCGCACCGCCGCGATCGAGGCGGCGTCCGGCACCCTCATCATCCGGTCGATCGATCCCGGGACGAAGCTCGGCTCCATCCGCGGCCGTCCGATGCCCTCGATCCGCGAGCCGCTCTCGCAGACGGCGTCCGGGTCGCGCCGCACCCAGCCGTCGAAGAAACAGGAGTTCTCCGGGTCCGCGACGCAGATCCGGGTGTCGTACTGCATGTAGTGCACGTACCGGGCGATCGTCGCCGAGGTACCGCCGGTCCCGGCGGTGGCCACGATCCAGGCCGGCTCGGGGTGCGGCTCCAGACGCAGTTGGGCGAAGACGGATTCGGCGATGTTGTTGTTGCCGCGCCAGTCGGTGGCCCGCTCGGCATAGGTGAACTGGTCCATGTAGTGCCCGCCGGTCTCCTCGGCGAGCCGGGCCGACGCCTCGTACACCTCGTCCGGACGCTCGACCAGGTGGCACTCGCCGCCGTGGAACTGGATCAGGTCGATCTTGGCCTGACTGGTGGTCTTGGCCATCACGGCGATGAACGGCACGCCCACGAGCTGGGCGAAGTACGCCTCGGAGACGGCGGTGGAGCCGCTGGAGGCCTCGATCACCGGCTTGCCGGGCCGGATCCAGCCGTTGCAGAGCCCGTAGAGGAAGAGCGAGCGGGCCAGGCGGTGCTTGAGCGAGCCGGTGGGATGGGTGGACTCGTCCTTGAGGTACAGGTCGATCCCCCACTCCGCGGGCAGGGGGAAGCGCAGCAGGTGGGTGTCGGCGGAACGGTTGGCGTCGGCCTGGACCTTGCGCACCGCCTCCTTGAGCCAGGCACGGTACTCCGGGTCGGAACGGTCGACGTCGACGGTCGGCTCGATGCCGGGGTGGGTGCTCATGCTGGCTGTCTCCCTCGCGGTGAACCCTGGTGCTCACTACGAGTGTAGGAGAGTCACAATAAGTAACTTTTTCTGATGAGCCAGCTTCCGCTTATCGCCGTTGACGCCGTCAGGGCAGGACCGCCGCCGTCCGGACCCCCGGCCGTCACGTCCAGACCGCCGCCCGTCCGGACCGCCGCCCTCAGGGCAGGACCGGCACCGACTGCGGGTCCGCCAGGTACGGCCCCCAGCCCAGCTCGGCCGCCCCCGCGAGCGCGCCGTCCGCCAGTTCCGCGCCCACGATCGGCACCCGGCCGCTGCGCCCCCACAGGCTGCGCTCGGCGACCACCGACCGAAGCCGGTCGGGCGCGGCCTCCAGCAGGTCGAGGTGCAGGCCGCTGAGGGCCACCCGGTCGGGATTGAGGATGTTGACGACGCCGGCCAGGCCGAGCCCGAGCCGGTCGATGACGTGCTCCACCGCCGCCCGGGCGCGGTCGTCCGTCGCGGCCGCCCGGCACAGCTCGCGTGCCTGGTCCAGCAGCGGGCGGCCCGGCTCCGGGGTGAGTCCGGCGGCGGCGAACAGCGCGTCGGGGCTGGTCTCGGAGTTGAGGCAGCCGCGGTTGCCGCATCGACAGAGCCGGCCCTGCGGGTCGACGGCGAGGTGGCCGACCTCCAGGGCGAGGCCGGCACTGCCGGTGTGCAGGTGGCCGTCGATGACCAGCGCGCCACCGACACCGCTGTGGCCGGAGGTGACGAACAGCAGGTGGCGGGCGCCGCGGCCGGCCCCGTGCCGGTACTCGGCGAGCGCGGCGAGGTTGGCGTCGTTGGCGACCGCGGTGGGCAGGGGGCGCAGCGCGTTCGGGCCGTGGTCGGCGCGACCGACCTCGACGTCGTAGAGGTCGGCGACCGGCGTGCCGCTGGGCCAGGCGAAGTGCAGTGCGGCGAGGGCGGCGCCGTCCGGCTCGGTGACCGGGTTGGGCAGCGCGAGTGCGGCGCCCAGACAGCGGCGGTCGCTCGCGCGGGCGAGCTCGGCGCCCGCCACGGCGACGGCACGTAGCATCCGAACGGGGTCGGTCGCGGCGGGCAGCGGCAGGTGGACGGGCGGGTCGAGCAGCCCGCCGAGTCCGGCCAGGGTGACGCTCAGCCCGTCGGCGTGGATCTGCCCGGCGATCACGACCGGGCCCCTCGGGTCGATCGCGAGCCGGTGCGAGGGGCGTCCGCGGCCGCCGCCGGCCGGCCGCGAGTCGACGGAGATCAGGCCGAGCGCCTCGAGTTCGGCGGTGACCGCACCGGCGGTGGCCCGGGTGACGTCCAGCGCGCGGGTGAGCGCCGAGCGGGTCGGCGTCTGGCCGGTGTGGATCAGGGAGAGCGCCGGGCCGAGCAGCGTCCGGCCCCGGTCCGGAGCCGCGCGGCGGTGGCTGTCGCGCTGCGCGTCGGAGTCGTTTCCGGTACCGGGCCTCGGGCTTGATGGTGAGAGCTGCACGCCCCTATTGTGACTTTGTGTCGCTTCGAAACAAAATTGGTCCACGCACTCGACCCGACCAGCCCGCCTCACAGTCTCGCAGCACACCCCCGGTGACCGACAGCCCCTGGCGCCCGGCACGTGTCGCCCTCACCGCGTTCTTCGCCGTCGACGGCTTCCTCTTCGCCGCCTGGGTCGTCCGCATCCCGGACGTCCGCCGGCAGGTCAGCGCCTCGCACGGCGCCCTCGGGCTCGCGCTGCTCTGCCTGTCGATCGGTGCCGTCCTCACCATGCCGCTGATCGGCCGGCTCTGCCTGCGGTACGGCTCGCGCCCGGTGACCGTGGGCTCGCTCGCCCTGCTCAGTCTGGCCGTTCCGCTGCCCGCGCACGCCCATTCGGTCACCGCGCTCGGCGGGGTGCTGCTGGTGTGCCGGGTACGGCGGAGCCAACGTCGCGATGAACAGCGCCGCCGTCGACCTGGTCGCGCAGCTGCGGCGGCCCGTGATGCCCAGTTTCCATGCCGGGTACAGCTTCGGCGGACTGGTCGGCACCGGCGTCAGCGGGTTGCTCGCCGGGCCGCTGAGCACCTCCTGGGCACTCGCGCTCAGCGCCGCGCTCGGCCTGGCCGTCACCGTCGGCGCGGGCGTCGTCCTGCTGCGCAGCCCGGCGGCCACGGCGGTCGCGCCCGCACCGGCGGATCGTGCGGCGGGGCGTACGGCGGGGCGGCCCGAGGGCGACGGCCCCGAGCCGGGACCGTCCCGTACCCACACCCGGCTGCTCGTGCTGCTCCTTGGCCTCACCGCGCTGTGCACCGCGTACGGCGAGGGCGCGGTCGCCGACTGGACCACGCTGCACCTCACCGACGACGTCCATGCGAGTTCCGTGGTGGCTGCCGCCGGGTACGGCGCGTACGCGTGCGCGATGGCCGGCGGCCGGGTCGGCGGCACCTGGCTGTCCATCCGGCTCGGCCAGACCCGCTTGATGCTGTTCGGCGGGTTGGCGGCGGGGGCCGGCATGCTGATCGCCGCCCTGGCTCCGGTGGTGCCAGTGGCGATCTGCGGGTTCGTGCTGGCCGGCCTCGGCCTGGCCAACCTCTTCCCCCTCGCCATCGCCCGGGCCGGTGCGGCGGGTGGCCCGCAGGGTGTGGCGTTCGCCTCCTCGCTCGGCTACGGGGGCATGCTGATCGGCCCGGTGGTGATCGGTTTCCTCGCCGACGCGGCCGGACTGCCGCTGGCCCTCACCACGGTCACGGTCGCGGCCTCCGTGGCGGCGCTGCTGCCGCTTGCGGTCGGGCGGCAAGGGCGGCGGGTGACGGGCGGCGGGTGACGGATAACAGATGACAGATAACAGATGACAGGGAACAGATAACAGATTTCAACATCTGTTATCTGTTCCCTGTCATCTGTCAGCCGTCCTGTGACAGGATGCGGGCCCATGACCACCAGCGAGCGCTTCCAGGTACTGCGGGCGAGCGAGCGCCCGGCGACGGCGTGGCTCAACGGAGGCGGGGTGACCAGGGAGGTCGCCGGGTTCCCGGCCGGAGCCGGGCTGGACGCCTTCGACTGGCGGGTCAGCCTCGCGGACGTCGCCGCGGCCGGGCCGTTCTCCCCGTTCCCCGGCATCGACCGGGTGATCACCCTGGTCGAGGGCGCCGGCATGGCGCTCACCGTCGACGGCACCGAGCACCTGGTCGACACTCCCTTCCGGCCGTTCGCGTTCTCCGGCGGCGCCATCACCGACTGCCGGCTGCCCGCCGGCCCGGTGGTGGACTTCAACGTGATGACGCGCCGCGGGCGGGTCGAGGCCACGGTGGAGCCGACGACCTCGGGCACCACGCTCGACGTGCCGGACGAAAGCACCGTCCTCCTGGTCTGCCTCACCGGCACCGCCACCGTCGACGGCCTCGAACTCGGTTGCTACGACGCCGCGTTGATCGACGCCCCCGGCACCCACGAGCTGCGCCCGGACGGTACCACCGCCGTCGTCACGTTCCGCTCCGCGCGCTGACGCTCCCCGCGCCGACAACCGCCCTACCGGCCCACGAGAACCGGCCGCACCGCCGTCCCCGAGAAGGAGCGTGCGGGCGGCCGGTCCGACCGTTCGTCAGCGGCAGGTGCGCCGTGTCAGCCCCGCTCACCCGGCAGCCGGAGGTCCCACCCGACCAGCGCCCGCAGCTGTTCCGCCGTCACGCCGTCCGGCACCGGCTGCGGAGCGTCGTGGCGCAGCGGCGGCTGCCAGCCGTCCTCATCGGTCCAGCGGCGCACCACCTTGGCCGGGGCTCCGGCGACCACGCTGTGGTCGGGCACCTCGCCGCGCACCACCGCTCCCGCCGCGACCACCACGTTGCGTCCGATCCGCGCCCCCGGCAGGATCACCGCGCCGGTGCCGATCCAGCTGCCCGCCCCGATCTCCACCGGTTCGTTGCGCGGCCACTGCTTGCCGATCGGCAGCTCGGTGTCCCGGTACTCGTGCGCCTGGTCGCTGATGTAGACCCCGGGCCCGGTCCACACGTCGTCGCCGATGACGATCGACTGGTGGCCGACGACGTGGCTGTCCCGGCCGATCACACAGCCGCCGCCGATGCGCACGATCGGCTCCGGCCCGAGGTCGAGCCCGGGCAGGAACCCGGCGCTGATGGTGACCCGCTCACCGATGATCGAGAACGGCCCGATGGTGATCCACTGCTCGTTGAACACCGCCCCGAGCGGGAACGCGAGGCTCGTGCCGTCGCCCAGCTCGCCGAAGCGGTAGGGGCCGGGGTTGAGGTTGGTGACCGCGCCGGTCCGCTGCACCCAGCGCCAGCCCCGGTGAACGAGGCGCCCGGCGGCGCGGCGGCCACCGGCCCGGACGGCTGAGACGAGGGCACGGGTTATCGGCATGCGCTCACGTTACCGGCCCGTAGGGTCCGCCCGTCCGCCGGGAGTCCGACATCACAGCGGCCGCATCCTCCCCGCCTCCAGCAGTGCGGCGCCCGCCCTCGCGGGGAAGCACTCGCCCCCCGGACCATTCTGATGAATGTCCGAAACCCGCGGTCGGCAGCCGGCGTCGATGGGAGACTCCGCTCCATGGAGATCACCGAGCACATCGACGCGCTGCGCCGCGAGGGCACCCTGCTCGCCGACGCCGCGGCCCGTACGGAGCTGTCAGCCCCCGTACCGACCTGCCCGAAGTGGCAACTGGCCGACCTGCTGCGGCACATCGGCTCCGTCCACCGCTGGGCCGCCTCCATCCCCGGCCAGGGGCTGCGGGAACGGCCGGGCAAGGCCGGCGAGCAGGTCGCCGTAGGGCCGGTGCCCTCGGACGACGCACTGCTCGACTGGTACCGCGAGGGCCACGCCGCGCTGGTGGACACGCTCTCCTCCACGCCGGCCGACGTCGAGTGCTGGACCTTCCTGCCCTCGCCGAGCCCGTTGGCGTTCTGGGCCCGGCGCCAGGCGCACGAGACCGCCATCCACCGCCACGACGCCGACGCGGCCGCCGGGGTGCCTGGACCGGCCGTGGACACCGCGCTCGCCGTGGACGGCATCGACGAGCTGGTGAACGGCCTCATGGTGCACGGCCGGGCCGCACTGCGCAGCGACCAACCGCGCACCCTCCGGGTCCGGACCACCGACGGCGCCGGCTCCTGGCACCTGACGATCACGCAGGAGGCGCCGGCCGTCACCACCGACGAGACCCCCGAGCCGGCCGACCTGACCCTCAGCGGTCCCGCCGACGAGCTCTACCTGCTGCTCTGGAACCGGCTGTCCGCCGGGGAGGCCCGGCAGGTCAAGGTGAGCGGTGACCGGAGCCTGCTCGACCTCTGGCACCACGCGGCGACGATCTGAGGTCGGCGCTCGCGACGCGTCCCGACATGCCTTGACGTGCCCTGACGCGCCTTGACGTGCCTTGACGTGCCTTGACACGCGCCTTGACGTGCCGACCGCGTCGGACGCGAAGCGACGGTCGGGCCCCGGGCGAGCGGGATGCCCGGGGCCCTCGGCGTCAGCGCACCCAGCGAGCGGGCCGCTTCTCCAGGAACGAACGCATCCCCTCCTGCGCCTCCTCCGAGCCGAACAGCCGCGCCGACAGCTCCACCAACTCCTCCGCGTCCCGCTCGAAGGAGCGCACCACCTCCGCGTTGGCCAACCGCTTCGACTGCGCCAGGCCCTGTGGGGAGCCCTGGCGCAGCGCGTCCAGCAGCCCCTTCAGCACCATCCCGGTGTCCTCGGCGGACTCGGTGGCGCTGGTGATCAGCCCGATCCGGGCGGCCTCGGCGGCGTCGAAGACCTCGCCGGTGAGGTAGTAGCGGGAGGCGGCGCGCGGCTCCAGCTTCGGGCGCAGCGGCAGCGAGATGACGGCGGGAGCGAGGCCGAGCCGGACCTCGGTGAAGGCGAAGGTCGAGGCCGGTCCCGCCACGGCGAGGTCCGCCGCGCCGACCAGGCCGAGGCCGCCCGCCCGGACGTGTCCGTCGATCACGGCGATCACCGGCTTGGCGCAGTCGACGATCGCGCGCTGGAGCTCGACCAGGCCGCGCGGACCGACCGTCGGGTCGGCGCCGGTCGCCTCGGAGAGGTCCGCGCCCGCGCAGAACACCTTGCCGGTGTGCCCGAGCACCACCGCGCGGACCTCCGGGTCGGCCGCGGCGGAGGCCAGCCCGGCGTGCAGCTCGGCCATCAGCCGGGTGGAGAGCGCGTTGCGGTTGTGCGGCGAGTCGAGCGTGAGCGTGGTGACGGCGTCGGCGGTGCTGACGCGGACGAGGGGCGCTGCGCTGGTCATCGGCGGGGCCTGCCTTCCGGCTGAGGGTGGGTCGGACTGCGGGCGCGGTCCGGGAGCTGCCCGGACGACGCCCGGACGACTCTGGCACGCCCACCCGCCCCTCGGCCAGAGCCAACCTGTCCGGTGGCGGGAGGCGGGCCCCGCCTGGCCGACCGATGTCAGATGACAGCAAACGGATAACAGATGTTGAAATCTGTCAGCTGTTATCTGTTATCCGTTTGCTGTTACTTGTCACCCTCCCCCAGTCAGCCGCCAGCCGCCCCGCCCCCTCACCTCCCCCGCCGCCCGGCCCAGCGCACGGCGGGACGCATGCCCAGGCCCGCCACCGCCAGCAGCCCTCCGAGGACGGCCCAGCCGGTCATGCCGCACCCGATCACCAGGGTGCTGACCAGCGCCGGGCCGGCCATCAGCGCGGCGGCCGTCCCCGCGTTGAACACGCCCTGATAGGCGCCGTGGTCGCGTTCGCCCGCGAGGTCGTAGCTGAGCGCCCAGCCGCCCGCCTGCCCGACCACCTCTCCCAGCGACTGGAGCGCCACCCCGCCGAGCACCACCACCGCCGCGAGGATCGAGGGCAGGCCGTGGGCGAGTGAGATGACCAGGCAGGAGGCGGCGAGCAACAGCCCGGCCCGACCACAGGCGCGGGTGGCGCCCGCCCGTTCCTCGGTGCCCCGGGTGGCCCGCATCTGAAGGGCGATCACCAGCACCGTGTTGACGATCAGGGTGCCGGCGACGGTGATCCGCGGCGCCTCGGTCTCCTGGACGATCCAGAGCGGGACACCGATCTCCAGGACGGCGAACTGGAGGCAGAGCACGGCGTTCAGCACCGTCACGGCGAGGAACGGACCGTCCCGCAGCGCCGGGTTCCGACGCCTGCCCCGCTCGGCGCCCCCGTCGGAGGGCGGACCCGCGACGCCGGGGCGGGCCGCGGACCCGGACACGGCCGGACGCCGCGGGTCGGCGAGGCGGTGGAACAGCACGGCGACGACCACGAAGGACGCGGCGTCGGCCAGGATCGCCGTCAGGTAGACCGGCCGGGTGTCCAGCTGGAGCGCGACCGCGCCGAGCGCCGTACCCCCGCAGATGCCCACGTTGGTCACCACCCTCAGATAGGCCCGGCCCGCCACCCTGCGGTCAGCGGGCAGCACCTCGGCGTAGAGCGCGTTCCGTACGGCGGCGGAACCCCGGTCGACGGCGGAGACCAGGCAGGCCAGCGCGACGAAGGCCGGGTAACTGTGCACCAGCACGTAGCCGGCGGTGCCGGCCGCCTGCACGGAGACCAGTGCCACCAGCACCCGCCGGGCACCCCAGCGGTCGGCGGCCCGGCCGGCCGGCACGCTGGCGATCACCCCGCACAGTCCGGCGGCGGTCATCCCCAGGCCGAGCTGGGCGGCGCTCAGGCCGAGCACCCGGGTGAAGAACAGCACCGCGACGGCGAGGGACAGGCCGTTGCCCACGGTGTTGACCAGGGTGATCCCGGCCAGCCGACGGACCGTCGGGTCCGGGTGCAGTCGCCGCCGCAGAGCGCCGAGGGCCCCGTCGGCACCCGCCCCCGCGGGGGCAGGCGCGGTCACGGCCCCGGCAGGACCCTCGGACGCGGTCACGGCCCCGGCAGGGCCTCCAGACGAGGTCACGGCCCCCGCAGGACCTTCGGGCGCGCCAGGGGAAGGTGCGGAGGACTCCGCCGTCGAGGTGGTCATGCGGCGATCCCACCGCGCGCCGGTCCGCCCCAGGTACTCATTTAGGCTCTGGCTGAATCCAATGCCCGCTTCCCCTCCGAAGGACGCCCTCGTGCACCGGTTCACCCTCCGCCTGGCCGACCTCGCCACCACGTGGTTCGCCGCCTCGCCGATCCACGAGGCCGTGCTGAGCCTGCGGATGTGGACGCACCCGGGCGTCTACCGCCTCCAGACCCGGGCCTTCGAGCAGCTCAGGCCCGCCTTCGAGCGCCTGGACTCCCGCCTCCTGCTCTCGCTCGTCGCCGAGAACCGCTTCGTCCCGGACTTCCTGACTCCCCGCCCGGCCTCCCCCTCCCCCGAGTTCCGCACCGAGCTGGCCACCGTCCGCGCGCTGCCGCCGGAGCAGCTGCGCCCCGAACTGGAGCAGACCTTCTGCTCGTACGGCCAGCCGATGCCGGCCGTGCTCGCCACCGGGCTGGCCGACCCGGAGCGGCTCCTGGCGCGGATCGCCGACGCGCTGGAGGAGTACTGGGAACTGTGCCTCGCCCCCAGCTGGTGGCCGCAGGCCCGCGCGGTCCTGGAGGCCGATCTGGTCTACCGCGCCCGGCTGCTCGCCCAGCACGGCGCGGCCGCCCTGTTCGCCGACCTGGACCACCGGCTCCGCTGGGAGGACGGCGTGCTCTCGATCGACCGGCAGTGGACGGACCGGAACGTGGAGATCGCGGTGGACGGCCGGGGGCTCGTGCTCTGCCCGACCTTCTTCGTCCGTGGCGCGATCACGATGATCGGCAACGACCGTGCGCCCCAGATCAGTTATCCGGCCCGCGGCCAGGCGGGCATGGCGGCCGAGGGCGCGCCGGTGCCGCCGCAGGCCCTGGAGGCGCTGGTCGGCCTGCCGAAGGCGCGGCTGCTGGCCCTGCTCTCGGAGGCCGCCTCCACCACCGAGCTCGCCTACCGCCTGGGCGTCACCCCGGGCGCCGTCAGCCAGCACCTGTCCGTCCTGGCCGCCACCGGCCTGGTCACCAAAGCCCGCCACGGCCGCTCGGTGCTGTACCGGCGCAGCCCGCTCGGGGACGAGCTGACGGGGACGAACAGATGACGGCCGACCCGAGCCGACCCCCGCCCCCACACCCCCGCGTGCCCACGCCCCCGGTTCCCCAAGTGGTACAGACCTGTTGACGCATTGGTCCAGTCCTCCTACAGTGCCCATGCCCCGTCTCCCCAACGGCGCGGGCACCGATCGCACACGGATCAACCCCGGTTCTACGTCACCCTGTTCAACCCCCACGATCACAGGGAGAACCATGTCCGCTCGATCCCGGGCCGGGCGCCCGCGCGTGCGCAGCAGACTGCTCGCACTGCTCAGCGTCCTGCTCCTGCCCCTCGCCGCGCTCACCGCGCTGGCCACCCCGGCGAACGCCGCCGGAAAGCTCACCGCCACCTTCACCACCGCCAACAACGGCTCCTGGTGGCAGGGCACCTACGTCGTCCACAACGACAACGCGACCGCGGTGAGCGGCTGGACGCTGGAGTTCGACCTCCCGACCGGCGTGAGCATCGGCAACAGCTACAACGGCACCGCCACCGTCAACGGCCAACACGTCACCGCCACGGCCGCGTTCTACAACTCCACCGTCAACGCCCACAGCACCACCGACCCCTACAGCTTCTGGTTCGTCGGCAACGGCCCCGTCTCCACCCCGCTCAACTGCCGTATCAACGGCGACAAGTGCGACGGCACCCCCGACGTCCCGCCGTCCGCTCCGGGCGCCCCGACCGTCACCGAGTCCACCGCCCACACGCTCGCCCTGAAGTGGTCGGCCGCCACCGGCGGGGACTTCCCGGTGGCCTCCTACGACGTGCTGAACGGCAGCACCGTCCTCGCCTCCAGCCCGACCACCAGCGCCCTGGTCACCGGCCTCACCCCGGCCACCTCGTACACCCTGAGCGTCCGGGCCAAGGACAGCCGCGGCAACACCGGTCCGGCCGGCGCGTCCGTCACCGCGTCCACCTTCGACCCGTCCACCGACACCCAGCCGCCCACCGCACCGACCAACCTCCGCTCCACCGCGGTGAGTTCGTCGGACGTGACGCTCGCCTGGAACGCCGCGACGGACAACGTCCGGGTCGCCGCGTACGACGTCTACCAGGGCGGCACGCTGGTGACCACGGTCACCGGCAGCACGCTCACCGCGACCGTCGGCAGCCTCTCGCCGTCCACCACCTACACGTTCACCGTGAAGGCCCGCGACCCCGCCGACAACGCCTCGCCCGCCTCCGCCCCGCTCAGCGTGACCACCTCGGACCTGGTCGGCGCCGGGAAGTACGCCCGGGTCGGCTACTTCGTCCAGTGGGGCATCTACGGGCGCCAGTACTTCGTCAAGAACCTGGACACCTCGGGCGCCGCCGCCAAGCTCGACGTCATCAACTACGCCTTCGAGAACATCGACCCGGTCAACCTGACCTGCATGGCCGGTGTCACCAAGGGCACCACCAGCAACCCGGAGGACCCGGACCAGGGCACCGGCGCCGGTGACGCCGACGCGGACTACGCCCGCCCGATGAGCGCCGCCCAGTCGGTCGACGGCGTGGCCGACGACGGCTGGGGCAAACTCCGCGGCAACCTCAACCAGTTGAAGAAGCTCAAGGCCAAGTACCCGAACCTGAAGGTCGTCGTCTCGCTCGGCGGCTGGACCTACTCCAAGTACTTCTCCGACGTCGCCGCCACCGACGCGTCCCGCCAGAAGTTCGTCAAGTCCTGCGTCGACACCTGGATCAAGGGCAACCTGCCCGCCTACAACGGTGCCGGCGGCGACGGCGTGGCAGCGGGCATCTTCGACGGCTTCGACATCGACTGGGAGTGGCCCGGCTCCGGCGACGGCCACCCGGGCAACCACTGGAGCGTCAACGACAAGGACAACCTGACGCTGCTGATGGCCGAGTTCCGCAAGCAGCTGGACGCGTTGGGCGGCTCGCACAAGCTGCTCACCGCCTTCACCCCGGCCGACCCGGCGAAGGTCGCCGCCGGCTGGGACCTCTCGAAGATCTTCGGCTCGATGGACATCGCCAACGTCCAGGGCTACGACTTCCACGGCTCGGGCAGCGACAACTCCTGGGAGCCCAACCGCACCGGCCACGCCTCCAACCTCTACAACGACCCGAACGACCCCTACACCACCCACTTCAGCGTGGACACCGCCGTCCAGACCTACCTGAACGCCGGCGTCAACCCGCGCAAGCTGACCATCGGCTTCCCGTTCTACGGTCGCGGCTGGCAGAGCGTCACGGACGGCGGGGCGAACGGCGCCTGGCAGTCCGCGAACGGCGCCGCACCGGGCCAGTTCACCGACGAGGCCGGTACCCGCGGGTACAACAACCTGATCACCAGCCTCTCCAACCTCACCGTCTACCACGACCCCAAGTCCGTCGCGACGTACGGCTACACGGGAGCCGGCGGCCAGTGGTGGACCTTCGACGACGCCTGGTCGATCTCGCAGAAGACGGCCTATCTCAAGTCGAAGGGCCTGCTCGGCGGAATGATCTGGGAGCTGTCCGGCGACACCCCGTCCGGCACCCTGATGTCCGCGCTGGACAGCGGGCTCAAGTAGCCGGCACCCCGACGCGACAGGCGCCGGCGTCCCTCCTCGCACCGAGGGGGGACGCCGGCCCCGCGTCGTGACGACGGCCTACCGCGAGGCCATCGCCGTCAGCCGCCGCGCCGCCCGGTACTGCCGCAGCACCTGGGCGAAGGTGGTGCGCCCCTGGGTGGTCCGGGCGAAGGCCCGCCACGCCGCCGGCACCAGGCAGACCGCCGCGTGGAACAGGTACGGACGCCGCTCGAAGGCGCCCAGCAGCTGCTTGCCCGCGCGCATCTCCACACCGAGCCCGGCCTTGATCGCGAAGGCGTAGTTCAGCGCCTCCCGCCGCACCGCCGCCGCGTCGCCCGCCTCGGCGACCTGCACCGCCCACTCACCGGCCAGCCGGCCCGAGCGCAGCGCGTACGAGATGCCCTCGCGGGTCCACGGCTCCAGCAGCCCGGCCGCGTCACCGGCGACCAGCACCCGGCCGCGGGAGAGCGGCGAGTCCTCGGCCCGGCAGCGGGTCAGGTGCCCGGACTCCACCCGGGGGGTGAACCCGGACAGGCCGAGTCGGCGGATGTACTCGGCCAGGTACTGCTTGGTCCGCTCGCCGTCACCGCGCGCCGAGATGACGCCGACGGTCAGACTGCTGCTCTCGGTCTTGGGGAACACCCAGCCGTAACTGCCGGGCAGCGGGCCCCAGTCGAGGTGCACCCGGCCCGCCCAGTCGGCGGCGACCTGCGCCGGCACCGGGATCTCCGCCTCCAGGCCGAGGTCGATCTGGTCGAAGGTGACACCGACGTGCCGGCCGATCCGGCTCGCACTGCCGTCCGCGCCCACCACCGCGCGGGCCTCGAAGGTCCGCCCGTCGGCCGCCGTCACCAGGGCCGTCCGGTGCGCGCCGCCGCGCTGCTCGACGCCGGTGACGGTCACTCCGGTGACCAGCACCGCGCCGGCCTGCTTGGCGGCCTGCACCAGGCGCAGGTCGAACTCGTCCCGGTTGACCAGGCCGAACAGCATCTGCTTGGAGCGCCGCGTCCGGGTGTACTTCCCGTCGTACGCGAAGGTGACGGCGTGCACCCGGTCCTGCAACGGCAGCCGGAAGTCCGGCGGCAGGCTGTCCCGGGAGGGGCCGATGATGCCGCCGCCACAGGTCTTGTACCGGGGGTGTTCGGCCTTGTCGAGCAGCAGCACCCGACGGCCCCGGGCCGCGGCGGCGTGCGCGGCCGAGGAGCCCGCCGGTCCGGCGCCGACCACCACGACGTCCCAGACGCCGTCCGTCGGCGGGACCGCGTCGTCGGCCGGATCGGCATCGCTCCGACCGGCGTCGGCCGAAGCGCCCTCCGTCGGAGCGCCCTCGGTCGGAGTGCCCTCGGTCGAAGCGCCCTCCGTCGGAGCGCCGTCGAACGAGCCGCCCTCGGTCGGGCCGCCCTCGACCGGACTGCCTTCGATCGGACCGCCCTCGATCGGGCTGTCGAGCGGGCTGCGGGAATCGGAGCTTCCGGAGTCAGTCACGTCGAGCAATCCTATGCGTCCGCCCGCCCCCGTCGAACGCACCGCCCCGCCACCCGCGCCCACCGCCCGGCCGGGCCCACCGGCACCCCAGCCCGCACCACACCGGCACCCTCGGTACCGCCCTCAGCACCACTCCCCGCCTGCCCGGGCCGCCCCACGCCCTCGGAACCCCCCGTTCCGCTCCGCCTATGATCGGCATGACCCCAACCACCGCCTCCGCCCGCACCACCCCCAGGGCGGACCGCCCCCTCGGAGCCCCGATGTCACAGCCCCTGGCCGACGCCGTCCGGTCCCTGATGGACCGTGCCCGCACCGACCTCGCCGAGCTGGTCGCCTTCCCGTCGGTCGCCGACCCGCGCCAGTTCCCGGTCGAGGAGTGCGAGAAGGCGGCGCGCTGGGTCGCCGACGCGTTCGCCGCCGAGGGGCTCACCGGCATCCGGCTGCTGGACACCCCGGACGGCACCCAGTCCGTCTACGGCGAACTGCCCGGCCCCGAGGGCGCGCCGACCGTACTGCTCTACTCCCACTACGACGTCCAGCCCCCGCTGGACGAGGACGCCTGGATCAGCCCCGCCTTCGAGCTGACCGAGCGCGACGGGCGCTGGTACGGGCGCGGCGCCGCCGACTGCAAGGGCAACATCCTGATGCACCTGACCGCCCTGCGGGCTCTGCGTCAGGTCCACGGCGACACCTACCCGGTGGGTCTGAAGATCATCGTCGAGGGCTCCGAGGAGCAGGGCACCGGCGGTCTGGAGCGCTACGCCGAGGCCCACCCCGAGCTGCTCGCCGCGGACGCCATCGTCATCGGCGACGCCGGCAACTTCGCCCTGGGCCTGCCGACCGTGACCGCCTCCCTGCGCGGCATGACGGTGGTCGAGGTCACGATCACCACGCTGGCCGGCAACCTGCACTCCGGCGCCTTCGGCGGCGCCGCCCCGGACGCGCTCCAGTGCCTGGTCCGGGTGCTGGCCTCGCTGCACGACGAGCACGGCGACGTCGCGGTGGCGGGCCTGACCACCGACCAGGTCTGGACCGGTGTGCAGTACCCGGAGGAGCAGTTCCGCTCCGACGCCAAGGTGCTCGACGGCGTCGCCCTGACCGGCACCGGCACCATCGCGGACCGCCTCTGGGCCCGGCCCTCCGTCACCGTCCTCGGCATCGACGCCCCGCCGGTGATCGGCGCCACCTCGTCCGTCCAGGCCACCGCCAAGGCCCTGATCAGCCTGCGCGTCCCGCCGGGCACGGACGCGGACGACGCCCAGGGCGCGCTGGTCGCCCACCTGGAGGCACAGGTCCCGCTCGGCGCCCGGATCACCGTCGAGCGCCAGGGCAACGGCTCGCCGTTCCGCGCCGACACCAGCGGCCCCGCCTACGAGGCGATGGGCGCGGCGATGGCCGAGGCCTTCGGCACCGAGATGGTCGCCTCCGGCGAGGGCGGCTCGATCCCGCTCTGCAACACCCTGCGCTCGCTCTACCCGGACGCCGAGATCGTGCTGATCGGCGTCGAGGAGCCCACCACCCAGATCCACGCGGTCAACGAGAGCGTCGACCCGAGGGAACTGGAGCGGATGGCCCTCACCGAGGCGCTGTTCCTCCGCCGCTACGCCGAACTGCGCTCCGTCTGACGGCCCCTCGAAGCGACGCCCCGTGAAGCTCCCCGAGAGCCTTCCCGGGAGCCGTCCCGCGTGGCGCCCCGAGAGCCGTCCCGCGTGGCGCCCCGGGAAGTGCCCCGCGAAACCTCCCGAGTGAGCTCAGGCCACCCGCCGCACAGCCGGCGGGCGGCCGCCACCACCGCCGCGTAGCCGACCGCGCCCACCGCTAGCCCGGCCCCGGCACCGAAACACACCTCCGGCACCAGGTTCCGCCGCAGCGGGCTGAGCCGGTGCAGTACCCCGGCGGCCGTCGCCGCCCCCAGCACCGCGACGGCCGCCCGCCGGGCCCTCGGCGCGAGCCGCACGGCCGGCCGCGCCGGCTCGGCTGCCCGCACCGCGCGCGCCGCCCAACCGCCCAGCGCCGCCAGGGCGAGCGCCGAACTGCCGTACTGCAGCACCTCGTACAACGGAACACCGGCCACCGGCCGATCCAGTACGGGCAGCAGCCGCACGCCCAGCCGGTCCCCGTGGGTGAACGCGTCCCAGCCGACATGCGTGGCCGCGCCGATCGCCGCCGAGGCCGCGAACCACACCGCGCCACCGGCCCCGGCCCCGCCGCCGACCAGGCCGCCGCCCACCGTGCCGGCGCCCCCGCCGGCTCCGGCGCCCGCGCCCCGCCGGACCGTCAGCGCCTCCGCGGCCCCCGCCCAGCGTTCGGGCAGCAACGCCACCACCGGCCCGCGCAGCAGCCCGTGCCAGCCGGCCACCAGCGCTCCGGCGATCGCCACGTCCAGCGTCGGCACCGCCCACCAGCGGTGCGTCAGCCCGCCGTGGCCGTAGACCCCGGGCAGCAGGGACTCGGCGAAGAACGGCACGTCCGGTGCCATCGACCCGGCGACCAGCGCCGACGCCACCAGCGGCCCGCGCGCCCCGGCGGCACGCAGCAGGGGCAGGACGGCGGCGGGATGGCTCAGCGTGAACGGCATGCCCCCATCCTCCCGCCCGGGCCCGCCGCCCGGCGAACCGGGAGGCAGCCCGGAAGCCGCTCCCACCCGGCTCCGCCAGGGAACCCCGCCCGCCGGGCCGCGACACCCCTACGCCGCGTCCGCCGTGCGAGCCAGCCCCGCGGCCACCCGGCTCCCCGCCTCCAGGTACCGCAGCTCACCGCTGCGCCGCGCCTCCAGCGCGGCCGCCAGCCGCCGGTAGCGCCCCGGCGGCAGCAGTTCGCCCGCCTCGTCCAGGGTGACGAAGCGCCAGCCCCGCAGTTCCTCCCGCTGGAGCAGCAGGCTCTGCCGGCCCTCCGCGTCCAGCAGGCCGCCGTCGTACATCAACCGCAGTCCGCCACGGCGCGGGCCGGTGCGCGGCTCCCAGTCGACGGCGAGCAGGCGCAGCGCGGAGGAGTCCAGGCGCAGGCCCAGCTCCTCCGCGGTCTCGCGCAGGGCCGCGTCCGTGGGGGCCTCGCCGCGCTCGACCACGCCGCCGGGGAAGTCCCAGTCCGGCTTGTAGACGGGGTCGACGAGCAGCACGCGGTCCTGCTCGTCGAAGAGCAGGACGGCGGAGGCCACGGTGTCCCCGGTCGGGTCCGGGGTCTGGACGATCGGGCAGCGGGCGGCGCCGACCCGGACCAGCTCGGCGATCCGGAGCGCGGTCTCCCGTGGGGAGAGTGCGCTGGTGTCGATCATCCGGGCGTCCTCGACCAGCCAGCGGCGGGCGGCGCGGTACGCGGGCAGGTGTTCGAGGCACCAGGCGCGGACCCGCTCGCTGGCCGCCGGATCGCCGGGACACTCCTCGCGGCGGGCGATGCGGTCGCGCAGGATCGTTTCTTCAGGGTCCAGCGCGAAGTGGTGCACCGCGATCCCGTGCGAGGCCAGCCCGCCGAAGATCTCGTCCCGGTAGTCCTCTCTGAGCAGGGTCATCGGGACCACCAACGGCCCCCCGACCTCGCCGAGCAGGGCCGCCGCCGTCTCGGGGACGAGCCGGCGCCAGGCCGCCAGCTCCTGGAAGTCGGAGACCGTCGCCAGCCGGTCGGCCGGGAGCAGTCGGCGCAGTCCGAAGCCCACCAGCTCGGGATCGAAGAGCACGCTCCCGGGCAGCAGTTCCACCAGCTCGCGGCAGGCGCTCGTCTTGCCCGCCCCGAATGTGCCATTGACCCAGACGATCACAACGTCCCCTGCCCTCGACTTCCCCCGATGCGGTTCGCACCGGGCAGCGCCCCCGTCGGCCGAGCCGGCGCCATCCGTGGTGGTACCCGCGCCACGCCGCTCCCCATGCCTCCCGGCCGGGCCCGCCCACGCGCCCCGGCCCGCCCCGTGCCGGCGGCATGTGCCCAGGTCAGGCGCCCGGGAGCGGGGAAACGCCGACCGGTCTACCGGAAAGTTGCACCCCTTGGCCACCGCTCGGGCACAGGACACCAGGTGGGCCGACTTCTCGCGCACGCCCTGCTCGTACGCCCCTCGCGCCCCGCGCTCCCCAACCCGCGCGATCCCGCGCCCCGTGGTGCACGCCCCGCGCACGGAGGCGCCCGACGGGGGCACCGGACGGACCGGCGCCCCCGTCGGGCGGACCGACCGGCCGCTACGGCCGTCCCATGTACGCCGGGTAGTAGCCGCTGCTGATCTCCGAGATCCGGATGTTGGTCCCGGGCCGCGCGGCCTCGACGTACTCGTTGTCGCCCAGGTAGATCGCCACGTGCTGGATGCCCCTGGGCGTCCCGTCCGGCGACCAGAACAGCAGGTCACCGCGGCGCAGCTGGCTCGCGCTGATCGGCGTGGTCGCCGCGTACTGGTCGTTGGCGACGCGTGGCAGGTCGATGCCACCGCGTCGGAAGGACTGCTGCACCAGGCCAGAGCAGTCGTAGCCGTCCGGTCCGTTGCCGGCCCGGCGGAACGGTACGCCCAGCTGGGAGAGCGCGAACTGGACGGCCGTCTCGACGTCGCGGTCCTCCGCGACCGAGTCGTTGAAGTGGGCCGGGCGCACGTAGTCCGAATCGGAGCCGCCCCCGGTGCGGTCCAGGTAGATGTCGTAGTGCGAGGTCCAGCGCCACTCGCCCTTGCTGTTGCGGAACCAGTAGCGCTCGCCGTCCCACCCCTGCTTGATCCCGCCGGAGGACCCGGCCGAGGACTTCGCGGCGGACGGGGAGCCGCCCCCGGTGCGCGCCGCGTACACGCTGTAGTGCGAGGTCCAGCGCCATTCCCCCCGGCTGTTCTTGAACCAGTACCGCGAGCCGTCCCATCCGGCGTGCGCCGGAGCGGCCTCCGCGGCCGCGGGGCCGACGGCGGTGCCGAGGCCGATCACGCCCGCCCCGGTCGCGATCACGGCCACCATGGCTATCCCCCGACGGAGCCGCGCGGTGCGGGACGGACGGCGGGTAGGAGCGGTGGCAGCGTCCTGCTGCCCGGTCGGTTCGCCGGCGACGGCCGGCGCGCCGGTGTTGACGGTGGTCATCGTGCTGACTTCCTTCACTGCTGCGAGTTGCTGTGAGCGGCCAGGACTGGCCGTGCTTTCCGGCAGAGCCCCCGCCCGGCACGCCGCGGCTTCCGGTCCTGCGACCGGGAGCCGCGGCGCTTTCGCCCAGCGATTCGGTTCTGCCTGCGTGTCACGTTAGGCACGCGTCCGCTCACCGTGCGCAGTGGAGTGCGCCAAAGGAAGGGTCACGGGTGGTGAGCACCAACGGCGCATCAGGGTGAACGTCCGTCACCGCCGACGGCGTCCGACGCCCCTTCCGTCAGCGGCCGCCGGCCTCCGCCAGCAACTGCTTCTTCAGCACTTTTCCCAAGGCGTTCCTGGGCAGTTCGGGCACCAGGACGACCCGGCGCGGTCGCTTGTGAACCGAGAGCCGCTCCGCCACGAAGGCCGTCAGCTGGTCCCCCGTCACGGCGTCCTCCGCGATGACGTACGCGACGATCGCCTGTCCGAGGTCCTCGTCCGGCACGCCGACCACCGCCGCGTCGGCGACCGCAGGGTGGTCCCGCAGCGCGGCCTCCACCTCGCCCGCGCCGATCCGGTAGCCGCCGCTCTTGATCAGGTCCACCGAGGCGCGGCCGACGATCCGGTGGAACCCGTCCGCGCCGATCACCGCGACGTCCCCGGTGCGGAACCAGCCGTCCGCCGTCCAGGCCTCGGCATCCGCGTCCGGCCGGTTCAGGTAGCCGCTGAACAGCGTCGGGCCGGCCACCTGGAGCTCGCCGACGCTCTCCCCGTCGTGCGGCACCGGCGCGCCGTCCTCGCCGACCAGCCGGGTGCTGACCCCGTCCAGCGGCAGCCCGACACTGCCGGGGCGCCGCTCGCCGTCCGCCCGGGTGCTGACGGTGATCAGCGACTCGGTCATCCCGTACCGCTCGATCGGGGCGTGCCCGGTGAGCGCCGCGAGCTTCTCGAACACCGGGACGGGCAGCGGCGCGCTGCCCGAGACCAGCAACCGGGCCGGGGCCAGCCGGGCCGCCGCCTCCGGGTCCGCCGCCAGCCGGGACCAGACGGTGGGCACGCCGAAGTACAGGCTGCCGCCCGCCGCCGCGTAGCCCGCCGGGGTGGGCCGCCCGGTGTGCACCAGCGCGCTGCCGGTGCGCAGGGCGCCGAGCACGCCGAGCAGCAGCCCGTGCACGTGGAACAGCGGCAGGCCGTGCACGAGGGTGTCCTCGGCGGTCCACCGCCAGGCGGCGGCGAGGGCGTCCAGGTCGGCGGCGACCGCCTCGCGCCGGATCACCACGCCCTTGGGCGCGCCGGTGGTGCCCGAGGTGTAGAGCACGAAGCCGGTCGACCCGGCGGCCGGCTCGGCGTACGTGGTGGCGGAGCGCTGCCCGGGGTCGACCGGCAGCCCCGCCACCGAGGTGCCTTCCGGCAGCGCCTCCCCGGCGGCGTGCGCGAGCAGTGCCGCGCCGGAGTCGCGCAGGATGTGCTCGCGCTCCTTGGGCCCCGAGTCCGGCGGCAGCGGCACCACCGGGACGCCCGCCAGCAGGCCGCCGACCACGGCGGTGACGGTCTCGACGGTGGGCCGGGCGAGCACCGCGAGCGCCGGGGCACCGGCCACCCGGTCGGCGACGGCGGTCGCCGCGCCCAGCAGTTCCTCCCGGGAGAGCGTCCGACCGTCGATCCGCAGCGCGTCCGCCGCGTCGCCGAAACCGCCCTGAAGTGCCGTCAGCAGTGCCATGCCACCGTCCTCGCCTCGTTTCCGAGCCACCGCGCCGCGCCCGTGCGCCACGCGCTCACCGCGCGCGCCCGGCTCCGGGTCACGCGCCGGCGCCGACTCTACGGGCCGCCGCCGCGCCCGCCCCGCCCCGCCCCGGGGACGCCGGGCCGGGGCCGGGCACCGTCGAGAACGCCGGAGGGCGTGGCACCGAGCACCCGGCGCCACGCCCTCCGAACCTTCCGCGGGGATCAGGCCTTGCGGGCCTTCACCTCGGCGGTCAGCTGCGGCAGCACCTGGAAGAGGTCGCCGACCACGCCGTAGTCGACCAGCTCGAAGATCGGGGCCTCGGGGTCCTTGTTGACGGCCACGATGGTCTTCGAGGTCTGCATGCCGGCCCGGTGCTGGATGGCGCCGGAGATGCCCGCCGCGATGTAGAGCTGCGGGGAGACCTGCTTGCCGGTCTGGCCGACCTGGCTGCTGTGCGGGTACCAGCCGGCGTCCACGGCGGCGCGCGAGGCACCGACCGCGCCGCCCAGCGCGTCCGCGAGCTCCTCCACCACGCCGAAGCCCTCGGCGGCACCGACACCACGGCCGCCGGAGACCACGATCGCGGCCTCGGTCAGCTCCGGGCGCCCGGAGGACACCCGCGGGGTCCGCTCGACGACCTTGGCGGCGTTGCCGGTGAACTCCACGGCGACGTTCTCGACGGCACCGGCGGCCGCGGCGGCCTCCGGAGCGACGGCGTTCGGCTTGACGGTGATGACCGGCGCGCCCTTGGTGACCTTGGACTTCACCTGGAAGGACGCGGCGAAGACCGACTGGGTGGCGACCGGACCGCCGTCACCGGCCTCCAGGTCGACGGCGTCGGTGATGATGCCCGAGCCCAGGCGCAGCGCGACGCGCGCGGCGACCTCCTTGCCCTCGCCCGAGGACGTCACCAGGACGGCGGCGGCGTCGTTGGCCTTGGCGATCTGGGCCAGGGCGTCCACCTTGGGGACGACCAGCTGGTCGGCGAACTCGGCGCCGTCGGCGACGTAGACCTTCGCGGCGCCGTACTCGCCGGCCTTGGCGGCGATGTCGGCGGCGGCGGCACCGGCGCCCAGGACGACGGCGGACGGCTCGCCGATGCGGCGGGCCAGGGTCAGCAGCTCCAGGGCCGGCTTGCGGATCACACCGTCGGCGTGGTCCACCAGAACCAGGATCTCAGCCATGATTCGTTGCTCCTGATCGATCGTTGGATGCGCGAACGGGTGGGACTAGATGAACTTCTGGCCGGCGAGGAAGGCCGCGAGCTGCTTGCCGCCCTCGCCCTCGTCCTTGACGACCGTGCCCGCGGTACGCGCCGGACGCTCCGCCACCGACTCCACCGCCGTCCACGAACCCGCCAGACCGACCTCGTCCGCCTCGATGCCCAGGTCGTCCAGGTCCAGCGACTGCACCGGCTTCTTCTTCGCCGCCATGATCCCCTTGAACGACGGGTACCGGGCCTCACCCGACTGGTCCGTCACCGACACCACCGCCGGCAGCGCCGCCTCCACCAGCTCCGTCGCCGCGTCACCGTCCCGGCGGCCCCTCACCACACCGCCCTCGACCGACACCTCCGACAGCAGCGTCACCTGCGGCACACCCAGACGCTCCGCCAGCAGCGCCGGCAGCACACCCATCGTCCCGTCCGTCGACGCCATACCACCGATCACCAGATCGAACCCGGTCTTCTCCAGCGCCTTCGCCAGGACCGCCGACGTCCCGATCACATCCGAACCGTGGATGTCCTCGTCGTTCACGTGCACGGCCTTGTCCGCGCCCATCGACAGCGCCTTGCGCAGCGCGTCCTTCGCGTCGTCCGGCCCCACCGTCAGCACCGTCACCTCGGCACCCTCGTTCGCCTCCGCGATCCGCAGCGCCTGCTCCACGCCGTACTCGTCCAGCTCCGACAGGAGGCCGTCCACACCCTCCCGGTCGGTGGTGTGATCGTCCGCGAAACGACGGTCACCCGTCGCGTCCGGCACGTACTTCACACAGACAACGATCCTCAAGCTCACGGCCTTGTCTCCTGTACTGGTCTCGTCCGGCGGCTGCGGCGGTGCGAGCGGGCGCGAACACGGCACGCACCCACCCCGGGCAGCGGATTCCCGTGCCGGTCCGGAACTTGCTGGCAGCATACTCGCCGGTAGCGCAGTGGTCACTACTGGCCAGTAGCTTACGCCGTGCGGCTGCTCCCGCCGCCTGCGCCCATCCTGCCCCAGCCGGGGGCCGACTCCACCCGGCGGGGCGGAAAAGCCGGCGGACCGCGACGGCCGGACGCCTCAGATCGCCTGGCCGAGCGCCGCGATCACGTCCACCGTGCGCGGCTGACCCGCCGCCCGCCGCACCACCCGGCCGTCCCGGTCCAGCACCAGGACGGTCGGCGTCCGCCGGACCTCCAGCCGGCGGACCAGCTCCAGCCGCTCCTCGGCGTCCACCTCGACGTGCGCGACCCCGTCGACCATCCCGGCCACCTCGGAGAGCACCCTGCGGGTGGCCCGGCAAGGCTGGCAGAAGGCCGTCGAGAACTGCACCAGCGTCGCCCGCGCACCGAGCGCCCCGCCCAGTTCCGCCTCCGACAGCCGCACTGCCCCGTCCTCGGTGCCCACGCCCAGCCTCCCGTCGCTCCCGGCCCCGACCGCCCCGGTCCGGCCCCGCTCCCAGGCGGGACGACACACGCCACCGGGCCGGGCCATCCCTCCAGTCTGCGACAGCGTCGGCCGCCGGCGAAAGCCGGTCGACCGCCCGGACCCAGCCACGTACGATCGGCCGATGGACTCCGACCCGCGCCCGACACCGCCGCCGGCCTCCCGCCGGGCCGCCGGCTCGGCCCGGGCCACCGTCCGCCGAAGGCGCTGAAGCCCCACCGCTGCCGCCGCCCGTCGCGACCTCAGGAGCCCCCTTTTGCAGACCGACCCCCGCGGCCCCCGTCTGGCCGCCGCGCTCAGCTCGGTCGTCCTGGTCCTCGCCCTCCACACCGGCAGCCGCCCCCTGCTGGCCGCCCAGGCGCTGGTCTTCGCCCTCGGCGCGTTCGGCGGCCTGCGACTGGCCCCCTACGTCCGGCTCTTCCAGGCCGTGGTCCTCCCCCGGCTCGCGCCGCCCTCGGAGACCGCCGACGAACGGACCCTCCGCTTGGACCAGGGCATCTGCATGGTGTTCACCGCGGTCGGCGCCCTCGGCTACTACAGCGGTGTGGTCTGGCTCGGCCTGCTCGCCGGCCTGACCGCGTTCACCGCCGTCTTCGTCAACGCGGCGTTCGGCTACTGCGTGGGCTGCGAGGTCTACCCCTTGCTCCGGCGCGCCCAGGGCCGCCTCCCCACCGGCACCTGACCCGTCGGCCCGCATACCCGCCCCCGTGCCCGGCCCGCCCACCGGCCCGGACCCGCCGTCGCGGGGGAACGGAAAAGTTCCCGTTCGAACTCATCACGGAGATCACACCGGCAAAAACCGCTTGACCGCACGGCTCAGGTGACAGCAGGCACCCGTTCGGGGGATCATCTCCGTGTATCACCCGTGACCGCCGCGGAGTGCCGTGCTCCGGTCGGCACCGCCCGCGCAACGGAGCGGGTACCCGCCGAACCGGGCTCCGGCCCGTGGAAGTCAGGACTGACCGTGGCAGAGTTCGTGTACCCGCCGGTGATCGGCGCCGCACTCACCGCCTTCCGCGCGCTCGACGTGCGGATCAAGATCATCGGCGCCGAACACATCCCCGCCAAGGGGGGAGCGGTGCTGGTCAGCAATCACATCAGCTACCTGGACTTCCTCTTCGCGGGCCTCGGCGCGTACCGCGGTGGCAAGCGCAAGACCCGCTTCATGGCCAAGGACGACGTCTTCAAGCACCGGATCTCGGGCCCGCTGATGCGCGGCATGAAGCACATCCCGGTGGACCGCACCGACGGCCAGCCCGCGTACGAGGCCGCCGTGCGCGCCCTCAGGGCCGGCGAGGTGGTCGGGGTGTTCCCCGAGGCGACGATCAGCCGCTCGTTCATGCTGAAGAAGTTCAAGACCGGCGCCGCCCGGATGGCCGCCGACTCCGGCACCCCGCTGCTGCCCGTCGTGCTCTGGGGCACCCAGCAGCTCTGGACCAAGGGCCGCCCGAAGACCCTCACCAAGCGGCACGTCCCGGTCACCATCATGATCGGCGAGCCGATCCACCTCGGACCGGACGACAAGCCCGTGATGGTCACCCGGCGACTGCGCGCCGCCATGACCGAGATGCTCGACCGGGCCCAGCGGGAGTATCCCGCCAAGCCCTCCGGCCCGGACGACACCTGGTGGCTGCCCGCCCAGCTCGGCGGCACCGCCCCCACCCTGGAGGTCGCCGAGGCGGAGGACGAGGCGGAGGCCCTCGCCAAGGCCGAGCGCCGCGCCGCCCGGGGCTGACCCCCGCTGCCCCCTACCTGTTTCCTCCGCTTTCCGCACCTACTCCGTGCGATCGAGTGAGCGCGCCGCGTCGCGTGTCGCCCGGCCGCCGACGCTCCCCTTCTGACACAGTGACAGCTCCTTTCAGGGGCCTTCGTCCTGGATCCTCGGCGGGGGCCACACGTCGGAGCGGTCGAAAGGCTCGGAGGCGGAGATGGCACGGATCACCGGCACACGGCAGTCACCCAAGGGCAGGGCCCGCACCCGCGCGAGCACCGGTGCGGGCCTCCTCCTTCTCGGCACCCTGCTCACCGGCTGCGGGGCCGAACCCGGGGAGATCCCCCTCTCGGAGATCCGGCCGGACACTCCCGCCAGCACCCCCGATCCGACGTCCGCCGCTCCCGGCGTGGTCGGCGCTGCCGCCGGAGCCCCGGCGTCCACCGCCCACAACGGGCTGATCGTCAGCCGTGCCTACACCGACGCCTCCCGCACCACCACCGCGATCGTCACCCTCCTCCCCGACGGCACCGGCCAGCACCAGGTCACCCAGCCACCGGCCCGGGCCCGCGACGACCGCCCCGACTGGTCGCCCGACGGCTCCACCATCGCCTTCGACCGCACCGACCCGCAGACCGGCACCGCCCGGCTCTGGACCGTGCCCACCGCCGGCGGCACCGAGCGCCAGGTCGACCGGCTTTGCGACGGCGGCACGACCGACTGCGCGAACGAGGACGAACGCGCCCCCGCCTTCTCACCGGACGGCAAGCAGATCGCCTTCAGCCGCTCCTGGGGCGCCCTGGACCCGTCCGGCAGCCACCAGACCCAGTACTCGGACCTCTACTTGATGAGCCCCGGGGGCACCGACGTTCAACGACTCACGTTCCTCACCAACGACAAGCCCTACTCCGGCACCGTCAGCAACCCCAGCTGGTCCCCCGACGGGAAACAGCTCACCTTCGAGTACCGCACCAGCGCGACCGGACAACCCGCCAACAGCCGCGCCATCTACGTCGTCAGCGCGGACGGCACCGGGCTGCGCCAGCTGACCCCCTGGGAACTGCGCGCCGGCGACCGCGCGAGCTGGTCACCGGACGGCACCCAGATCCTCTTCACCACCTACCCGGCCGGCCCCGACAACGCCGCCGGCGGCGGCATCTACACCGTCCACCCCGACGGCAGCACCATCGGCGCCCTCACCCCCGCTCCCTCGGACGCCTTCTACGGCACGGCCGCCTACTCACCCGACGGCCAGTCCATCGTCTTCGCCCAGGCCCCCGCGGGCTCCGGCG
Organism: Kitasatospora sp. NPDC034533; assembly: GCF_055575155.1. Lineage (NCBI taxonomy): Bacteria > Bacillati > Actinomycetota > Actinomycetes > Kitasatosporales > Streptomycetaceae > Kitasatospora > Kitasatospora sp. NPDC034533. Next base: position 421 of record NZ_JBVITE010000035.1, on the reverse strand, counting down.
CCGACCTGTACAGCATGCGGCCGGACGGTACGGGCGTCGCCCGCCTCACCAACAGCGCGGACAAGTGGCTCACCCGACCGGCCTGGGGAACGGCGGAACCTCCGGCCGATCCGGCTGCTCCGGCCACTCCGGCGGACGGGGTGGCTCAGGCCTCGCAAGCGCCGCAGACGCCCGCGGCATCCCAGACGCCTCAGCCCGCCGCCCAGCAGCCGGCCCAGGCCCAGGGGCAACCGCCGGCCCAGCGGCCGCAGGCCGACCCCGTCGGATCCGGTCCCACGTCGGAATCCGAGTCCGAGAACGGAGCCGACGAATAGGGCTACGTCGGCCCCGGAAACGCGAAGAACCCCCACCCGGAAACCGGATGGGGGTTCATTCACAAGAATTGTTCGGCGGCGTCCTACTCTCCCACAGGGTCCCCCCT
>NZ_JBVITE010000034.1:0-89278 GCF_055575155.1 Kitasatospora sp. NPDC034533 | reverse complement strand
CCGCCGCGATCTGGCACAACGACCAGACCGGGCAGCCCGTCATGCGTTCCCTCACCGCGTACGACCACTGAACCCCTTGGCATCAATCATCTAGGCTCGGGCATCACCGACCCGTGGGGAGGCGGCCCCGAGGACTTCGCCGCCGCCGTCCTGGAGATCCAGGAAGCCACCGCCCTGTTCTAGGCTGCCCGGCCCTGTCGACACGAGAAGTCGGCCCGGCCGACTTCTCGCGCGACCCCTTCCGGGCCGCAGGCCGGAAGCTCGTTCATCGCGGCCACTTGCCAGGCGTGCCGCTCGTGGTCACCTCGCAGACGGCCGGTCGGCCGGGGGCGGGGGAGGTGCCTTCCGCCACCACCCGGACGCCGTCCAGCAGGACGCGGCAACCGGCCCTTCCGCTGCCGACCGGGACGACCTCCACCCGGGCCTGCTCGCCGACCCTGACGAACACCGTCTTCTTCCAGGGCAGGCTCACCGGGCCGGTCGCCTCCTTCTTGTCCGTGGAGTCGTTCCGGTCGGGGTTGTGGCTGTAGCGCACGTCCTCGGCGCGAGGCGCGCCGCCCTGGCCCGGGGTGGCTTCGTAGGTGATCTCCCAGGCGGCGCCCGCCTTCTTGGCGAGCCAGTCGCTGTTCACCAGGGCGGCACCGCCCACCGCCAGCCCGGCGAGGGCGAGGCCGCCGACCGTGAAGGCGAGGCAGGAGGAGCGGGACATGGGACCTCACGTCGTTGATCGCGGCGCGGCCCCGCCACCGCGGGATCCTGCCGACTGGTCGGATTCTTCCGCTCAAGGCTAGGTATGCCGGATTTGCCCCGGTGTACGACCGCCGGACGATTTCGGATCGTCCTGAGGTTCCAGCCACGGCCCGTTCGCCCGGTCGTCCGGCCGCCGTCCCGGGAGGGTGGTCATGAGCACCCCTCGGGATGGTCTAAGCTTTTCCCCATCACCCAGATGCGCGGGTGGCGGAATAGGCAGACGCGCTGGATTCAGGTTCCAGTGCCCGAAAGGGCGTGGGGGTTCAACTCCCCCCTCGCGCACAAACCGGAACGGCCGGTCGATCTTCGGATCGACCGGCCGTTCCGTTGTCCGGGGAAGCAGTCGCGGGGGCCCGGCGGGGCGCATCCCCGCACGTCGGAGGCGGGGAGATGCTCCCTCGATCGGGGGAGGACGGCCTCCGGGCCGCCCGGAATACTGGCCGACATGATCAAGGGACTGCGGCCGCTGTTGCGCGGATCGACGTACACGGGTGTGCTCTTCGCGGTGGCCGGGGCGCTGGCGGGGCTTCCGCTGGCGGTGGTCGCGCTGGGCCTGACGCTGGGGGTGGACGGCCGTCCGGAGGCGGCCTGGGTGGGGCTGCCGGTGTGGGCGGTGCTGCTGGCGGCGGCCGGGACGCTGCGCGTGGTGCGGCGGGTGCTGGTGGCGGGGGCGCGCCGGCTGCTGGGCGTCCCGCTCCCGGACCCGGTCAAGGGGGCCGCGGGCGGGCGCCGGCGGACGCCGGCGTTCGTGCTGGCGCACGTGGCGCTGGGGTGGATCGTGCTGATCGGCGGCAGCACCCTCGTGGTGATGGGGGTGACCCTGCCGGGGCAGTGGGCCGAGGGTTCGGCCCGGGTCAGCCTCTTCGGCTGGTCCCGGGACGTCACCGGCGTCTGGGCCTGGGTCCTGGGGGTGTCCAGCCTGGCCCTGGCGGCGGCGCTGTTCGTGGCGGTGTCGGAGGTGCTGCGCTGGCTGGCGCCCCGGCTGCTCGGCCCCTCGCCGGCCGAGCGGCTCGCGATGGCCGCCGAGCGCGAGCGGCAGCTGGCCGAACGCAACCGGCTGGCCCACGAGTTGCACGACTCCATCGGGCACACCCTGACCGCCGCCACCATCCAGGCGGCCGTCGCGGGCGAGGTGCTGGCCGCCGACCCGGTGGCGGCGCGGGCCGCGATGCGCAGCATCGAGGAGTCGACCCGGGCCGCGCTGGAGGACCTCGACTACGTGCTCGGCGTGCTGCGCGAGGAGCAGGCCGGCGCGGCGCCGGTGCGGACCCTCGCCGACCTGCCCGAGCTGATCGACCGGCTGCGGCACGCGGGCGCGGTCGTGGTGCCGCAGACCTCCGGGGACCTGGCGCAGGTGCAGGGCACGCTCTCCAGGGCCGCGTACCGGATCGTCCAGGAGGGGCTGACCAACGCGCTGCGGCACGGCGCGGGCGGGCCGATCGAACTGCGGGTGGCGGCGGGGCCCGAGGAGTTGGAGCTGACCGTGGTGAACGATGTGCGCGGTGCCGGGGCGGGGCCCGGCGCGAGCGGCTTCCCGACCTCCGGTCACGGCCTGCCCGGACTGGCCGAGCGGGTGCGGCTGCTGCACGGCGGGTTCGAGGCCGGCCCGCACGGCGAGGGTCGGTGGCGGCTGGCCGTGCGGCTGCCGGTGCGGCGGTCGGCGTGAGCGGCCCCGGCGGCGACGTCACCGTCCTGATCGCCGACGACGACCCCGTCACCCGCAGCGGCCTCGGCACCCTGCTCGGCGCCCAGCAGGGCATCGAGGTGGTCGGCCGGGCCGCCGACGGCATCGAGGCGGTCACCCAGGCCCGGCTCCTGCGGCCGGACGTGGTGCTGATGGACGTGCGGATGCCGCGCCGCAACGGCATCGAGGCGACTCGCGAGCTGCTGCGGGAGCACGACGACCCGCCCAGGGTCGTGGTGATCACCACCTTCGAGAACGACGGCTACGTCACCGCCGCGCTCAGCGCCGGCGCCAGCGGCTTCGTGCTCAAGCGGCTGCCCGTCCCGCAGATCGCCGAGGCGGTGCGGGTGGTGGCGGCCGGGGAGGCGGTGCTGTTCCCGGCCGCGCTGCGCCGGATGGTCGCGGCCCGGCCGCTGGGTTCGGCCGAGGCGCTGCCCCGGGCGGGGCTGACCGGGCGGGAGGAGGGGGTGCTGCGGCTGATGGCGACCGGGCTGTCCAACCCGGAGATCGCCCAGTCGCTCGCGGTGAGCCTGGAGACGGTCAAGACGCACGTGGGGAACGTGCTGGCCAAGCTCGGGGCGCAGAACCGCACCCACGCGGTGGTGATCGCGTACGAGAGCGGGCTGGTGGTGCCGGGGCTGCCGGGGGCGTAGCGGCCGGGCCGGGGGCACGCCCGGGGCGCCGGCGGCTGGGACTACGGCGACATGTGGGCCCCGCTGGTCTCGGCGGGGCCCACATGTCGCCGTTGGGCCCGCGCAGGATGAACATCTTCAGTCATCCATGATCTCGTGGCCGATGCCGTTGCTGCTGACGATGCGGTTGCGTCGCCACGGCTCGTCCCGCAGCGCCCGGATCTCGGCTGCCATGCGCTCGGTATCGAGCTCGAGGTTCAGCGCCGCCACGCTCGGCATGGTCTCGCTCGTGGTCATCTCTTCGCTCCGTCAGGCGGGTAGATGAGTGCGGGCGAACGTGATCGTCGCTCCGATTTGCCGGATCCGCTCGGATGCGACGAGTGAGCCGTGTCCTGCGTCGTACCGGTACACCTCGTGCGGCTTGCCCAGCTCGGTGAGGCGGTCGATGTAGTTGTCGATCTGTCGGATGGGACAGCGGGGGTCGTTCTCCCCCGCGATCACCAGGATCGGTGCCTCGACCCGGTCCGCGTAGGTGAGCGGGGAGGACGCTCGGTACCGGTCGGGCACTTCCTCTGGGGAACCCCCGAACAGCGAGCGGTCGTACGCCCGCAGGGCCTCCATCTCGTCCTCGTACGCGGCGAAGTAGTCGGCGACGGGCATGGTGCTGATGCCGACGGCCCAGTTGCCCGGGTGGATGCCGAGCCCGAGCAGGGTGAGGTATCCGCCCCACGAACGGCCGCTCAGGACGAGGCGCTTGGGGTCGGCGAGGCCACTGGTGACGGCCCACTCGCGGACCGCTTCGATGTCCTCCAGCTCGGTGAGGCCAGGACGGCCTTCGATGGCGTCCCGCCAACGGGAGCCGTAGCCGGTGGAACCGCGGTAGTTCACCTGGACGACGGCGAAGCCGTGATCGACCCACGCGGCGACCACGGGGTCGAAGGCGTCGTCGTCGTAGCCGATCGGGCCGCCGTGCACCTCGAAGACGCACGGGAGCGGTCCGTCGGCGGTCGCCGGCCGGGACACCAGGGCGTGAATGCGGCCGCCGAGTCCGTCCACCCAGGCGTCGGTGACGGGGACGGACGGCGGGGCGGCCGGCCCGGGCGGGGCGAGGACGATTCCGCCGGAGGTCGACCGGACGACCGGCGGGTGCGCGGCACTGGACCAGGCGAACTCGACGGTGCCGTCCGGGCGCGTTCCGGCGCCCCGGATGACGCCCTTCGGGGTGTCCAAGCGGGTGAGCCGCTCGGCGTCTCCAGGGTTCTCCCGGTCCAGCTCCAGCCGGTAGAGCTCGTCGCGGGCATGGTGGGCGTGCCAGATCAGCAGCGCGGTGCCGTCCTGGTACCAGGCCGCGCTGACCTCGCCGGGCAGGTCGAGCCGGATCTCGTGCTGTTCGCCGGTGGCGGTGTCCCAGATCAGCGGCTCGGGCCTGCCATGGCGTTCGTGCTCGACGAGCAGCCGGGAGTCGCCGGGGACCGGGGAGAACTCCATGCCGCCGAGGCCCTTGCCCGGGCCGTCCCAGATTCCGCCGAGTCCGCGGCCTTCGCCGTCCCACAGGTCGGCGACGACGTTGCCGTTCAGGTCGAGCACGCGGACGGCCTTGTGCCTGCTGTCGCCGTGCTCGCTGTGCCCGATCGCGACGAGGGTCTCGTCGGCGGACAGCGCCCCCACATGGGCGTCGGAGGGGTGACGGTAGAGAATGCGGGGCTCGGCGCCGGGCCGGCTGACGTGGACGGAGGTCTCGCCGGTCACGGTGGTGCCGATGACGGCGAGGCCGTCCCTGCCGAGAGCGAGGCCCGCCCGGTAGGAGGGGCGCAGGCCGGGTACGGCGGGTTCGTCGTGGTCCCCGCCGAACGGCCGGCGCATCCAGATCCCGGACTCGTTGCCGTCGGTGTCGGCGAACCACCACACCGTGGATCCGGTCGGGTCGATGTGCCCCAGGGCGGTGCCGTTGGGTCGGTCGGTGAGTTGGCGGCGAGTGTCGCTCGCCCGGTCCCACTCGTACAGTTCCCAGGTGCCGGTGGCGTTGGACCGGTAGACGCAGTGGTCGGGTGCGTCGCGCGCCCAGCGGGGCACGGTCACGTGAGCGACCCGGATGCGCGCCTTCCAGCGCTCGTCGCCGACCGGGTCGACGTTCACGTCATCCACTGACGAGTCCTTCCTCGCTTCGGGAACCCGGCTGCTCGGTGCGGAGGAGCGCTCCGCGCAGCAGCAGGACGATGACGAGCAGTCCGCTGACCGCCGCCGCGCAGATCACGACATGGGGGGCGAACAGCTCGGCGACGGCGCCGCCCGCGGCGAATCCGAGGCCCTGCCAGAACATGAGCCCGGCCATCTGGAGGCTGAGCGTCCGGCTCCGCAGCTCGTCGGGCACGACCTGGAGCAGCAGCCGGTCCTGGCCGAGCTGGGTGCTGAACCCGAGGCCGCACACGAACAGCGCGACGATGGCGGGCACCAGGCCCGGTCGCAGCGCGAACAACAGCATGGGGGCGAACACCAGCAGCGCGGCCGGGCCGATCATGCGGACCTGCCGGTCCTTCGGGACCAGCCAGTTGGTGAGGACCTCACCGGTCATGGTGCCCAGCGGGATTGCGGTGAGCAGCAGCCCCGCTGCGGTCGTGCCCCCACCGAGACCGTCGGTGTACGGCACGGCCAGGGCTTCCGGAATGACCCCGAGGGCGGGGACCGCCCAGCCGAGGAACAGGATCCGTCGTACGGCCGGCACCTTCATCACGGCGCCGAGGCCGTTGAGGGAGTCCCGCAGCAGCGAGGTGGGGCGGTCGGCCCCGGAGTCGCGGTCGGGCACGCGCTTCTTGGTCCCGAAGCGGAGCAGGGCGGCCGAGAACAGGAAGCAGCCCGCGTTGATGAGGAGCATGACCCGTGGCGTGAACGCCGCCATGAGCAGACCGCCGACGGCGAACCCGCCCATTTGTGCTCCCTGGGCGACCAGTCGCATGAGACTGCGCCCCGACACGTAGGTGTCGCCGGGGAGGACGTCCGGGAGGGTCGCGGCGCGGGCTCCGGAGAACACCGGCTCGATCAGGCCCAGGGTGAAGGCCAGGACGAGCACGGCCGCCACCGGGAGGCCGGACAGCGAGATGGCGGTGACGAGTGCCGCGGAGAGCAGGTTGCAGCTGACCAGCAAGCGCCGGGGCGGGAACCGGTCGATGAGCGCGGACAGCAGGGTGCCCGCGATGAGGTGCGGCGCCAGCACCAGGGTGAAGACCAGGGAGGACAGCAGCGCCGAGCCTGTCCGGGAGTACACGAGTACGGTCAGTGCGAAATTGGCGGTGACCACTCCCGCCATGGAGACGACATGCGCCGCGAAGATCGCCCGAAATTCCGGTACGGCGAGCGCGGTGCGATAACTGCTCATTTACTGGATTTCCAAGGGGAGTTCGGCGATCGTGCGGACGGTGGCGAGCTTCTTGTGGACGACGGCTCCGGCCGGCTTGAGAACGGCTCCGCGTTCCACGAGGACCGTCAGCAATTCCCGCAGCAGCAGGTGCGCCAGCAGCGATCCGGTGCAGGCGTGGGCGCCATAGCCGAAGGTGAGGTGGTGATTCGGCCACCGATTGAGCCGGACCGTGTCCGGGTCGTCGAATTGCTCGGGGTCGCGATTGGCCGCGGCGAAGAGCATCAGCATTCCCTGGCCGCGCCGCACCTGCACGCCGTTGAATTCGAGGTCCCGGACGGCGAGTCGCGTCGTCCCCTGAATGGGCGCCTCGTAGCGGAAGATTTCGTGCGGTGCCCGGTCGATCGCCTCGGGACTGTCCAGTTGTTCGGCGAGAAGACTGGCGTCCCGGGAAAGGATGTTCAGCGCGTTGCCGAGGGAGGCCGGGACGGCGGTGAATCCGTTGACGACGAGGGTGCGCAGCGAATTCATCGCGATGTGGCGCGGGACACCGGCCGCCATGGCGTTGTCTACCAGGGTGCGGATGGGATGGCCCGCGTCCATGTCGGTCACCCAGCCCTCGATCATGGCGGCCAGCTGGCGCTGCGCCGCGACGCCCGGCTCCCGGGCCGCCGGGTTGAGCCCGGAGTCCATGGCCTGGGTGATGGCCTCGGCCATCGGCCGGACGGTGGTGAGGTCGAAGGGCGGCACGCCGATGGCCTCCGGGATGAACCAGCGGGCCAGCGGTTCGGTGAGCTCGCTGATCGCGTCGAACGGGCTGGCCGGCAGCTCGTCGAGCATCGTCGCGATGTGGGCCCGGGTGCGGGTGCGGAGGCCGTCCGAGGCCATGTCGCGCAGCGATTCGGCGAGCACGCCGTAAATGGCGGTGTGGTCGGGCGGGTCGATGGTGTGGACGTCCAGGGCGGGCTCGGGGACGGTCTCGCCCGCTCGTCGCCAGTCGGCTGCGAAGTTCTCGTGGTCGAGCAGCACCTGGCGGCAGTGCTGGTACGAGGTGAGGACCCAGCTGTCGAGCGCCTGGTTCCAGACGGGTGCGCCGATCGACCGCAGGGCCGCGTACACCGGGTAGGGGTCGAGCAGGGTGTTCGGGTCGAGCGGATGGTACTCGGCTGCGGCGTCGGTGGTCATGGCTCTCGCTCTCAGCAGTTGGTCTCGGCGGTGGGTCTCGGCTGTAGGTCTCAGCGCTCGGTCTCGGCGGTCCGGAAGGTGACGGGCAACCGGTCCGGGTAGCGCAGGGTGGCGCGCGGCACCCGGACGGGCGGGCCGGCGAGCCGGGGGCGCGCGGGGGCGGCCAGCAGCCCCTGGACGAGTGCCCCGATGACGGTCCGGGCGAGGATCGCGCCTGAGCAGGCGTGCGGGCCCCAGCCCAGGGAGAGGTGCCGGTTGGGGCGTCGGTCGAGGAGCAGTTCGTTCGGGGTGGCGAACTGGTCGGGGTCGCGGTTGGCGCTGCCGAAGAGCGTCAGCACCAGGTCGCCGCGCCGCACGGTGACGTCCTCGATCTTGGTGGTCTCGACGCAGGCGCGGGTGGTGCCCTGGACCGGTCCGTCGTAGCGTAGGAGTTCGTCCACACCGGAGTTCAACAGGACGGGGTCGCGCAGCCTGTTCAGCGCGTCCGGGTGCTCGATGAGGGCGAGAGCCGCGTTGGCGGCCGCGCCGACGGTGGTGCTGAACCCGGCGAGGAAGAGCACGCGGACGTTGTTCCACACGGCGTCCTCGGTGATGCCCGCGGTGCCGGCCTGGTCGAGGACCTGGGCGAGGAGCCCCGGCGCGCGGGTGGCGGTGAACCACTCGACCATGAGCTCGTTGATCCGGGCGCGGGCCGACATGGCGGGTTCGAGCACTTCGGGCAACAGGCCCGCGTCCATGCCGCGGACGAGCGCGTCGGACTGCTCGGCGAAGGCGGCCACCGGTGGGGGCTCGACGCCCAGCAGGCGGCAGACCGCGTTGAGCGCGACCGGGCGGGCGACCTCGGCGGTGAAGTCGAAGGACGGGGCGTCGGCCAACCGTTCGAAGGCGGCCGTCGCGTCGCGGACGGCGAGGTCGCCGATCGCGTCGAGGTCCTGGTCGCGGAATGCGGTGGTGAAAAGCCGGCGGACCGGCGTGTGGTCGGGGGGGTCGAGTTCCTGCATGCTCAGGGCTGTGGTGGGCGGCGCCTCGTGTCCGGCCCGGCGCCAGTCGCTGGCGAAGCCGTCCACGTCGCTGAGTACGTGGTGGCAGTCGGCATAGCGCGTCACGATCCACGAGCCGAGGCGCTCGCTCCAGAATATCGGAGCGCTTTCGCGAAGCCTGTCGTATACGGGATACGGGTCGGTCACCGTGGCTGTATCAAGTGGATCGTAATCAGGCACATTCCGTCCCGAGCGAGAGCGATACGAGATCTGGCAGATGTCCGCAATGCGCGGGCCGGGGCGCTTGGGCCCCGGCCGGCGACTCATATACCTCAGTACGCGTAACGCATCGTGGCACCCCCTTGCCGTAGAGCGACACCCTTTATCGGTGAATGATCATTTCCGATATTGAGGCCGTCCGGCGGCTCCCCCGTCGGATGTTGACGAGTCTATTCGACTTGGGATCACAGGCAAGGGGGGCGCGTGTGTCCGAATTGGCGGTTAGTTGATGTATCGGCAACTTTGGGCAATAGATAAACTGATCATATCGCGACAAGGGGGCGTCGAAACGTGACCTAGGTCACGGGGTGATGCACCTTTTGTCGGGTGATTCGCCATATGGTGCCCGCTTTCGGGTTGTCCCGAGCGGCGGCACGCGGTGCGCACATTCGGACGGGATAGTTCCAATTAATGGGTCCGATAGTCGCATCCGGTCGGCGCGGGGATAAACGTGAGGCCCCGCCGAGAATGGTGGAAATCGGCGGGCTCGATTCCTGCCAGGTCGGCAGGGTGGTGCCGGGTGCGTCGTCCGGACCGTCGTGGGTCGGGAGCGCTGGATTGGGGGCTTGGAGGCCCTCCTCGGGGGCGGTTACCGCCTCGGGTCGATCGGGGCGAGGGTGCCGCAGTGGTCCTCGACGGCCTGGGCGGCGTCCAGGCAGAGGTCCTCGCGGAAGGCCCGGCCGACGAGCTGGACGCCGGTGGGCAGTCCGTCCGGATCGAGGCCGGTGGGGACGGCGACGGCCGGGACACCGGCGAGGGTGCTCGCCGAGCAGAGCCGCATGGCCAGGGCCACCCGGTCGCGGCCCGCCTGGTCCCGCGACTCCAGGCGGGGTTCGACCGGCGGCTCGCCGAACACCGGGCCCAGCAGCAGCGGGTACCGGTGCAGGAACTCCGCCCACGCCCGGCGGACGCCCATCCGGGCGCTCAGCAGGTCCATCAGGCCGGAAGCGTCGGTGGCGGGCGGGGCGGCGCGCATCGTGAAGTCGATGTAGCGGTCGCCGCCCTCGCCCAGCAGCGGCCGGACGGCGGGCCAGCGCGGCGCGAACTCGGTGACGGGGAGGCGGTGGTAGGTCTCCAGCGCCTCGTCCAGCCGTGGGACGTCGGGGACCTCCCGGACGTCGTACCCCGCGTCGCTCAGCGCGTCGGCGGCCTCGGCGACGGCGCGGCGGACGGTGGGGTGGACGCCGTGGCCGCCCGGGTCGGCGACGACGGCGACCCTGATCGGGCCGTCCGGCGCCTCCCCGTACAGCGGGACGGGCACGGCGCGCGGGTCGCGCGGGTCGGTGCCGGCCAGGGCCTCGCAGGCGAGCCGCAGGTCGGCGACCGTACGGGCCAACGGGCCGTCCGTGACCAGGACTTGGGAGGCCGGGCCGGGGTCGTTCGGGCCGATCACGCGCTGGTCGGCGGGGAACCGGCCGGTGGTCGGGTTGAGGGCGGCGATCCCGCAGAAGTTGGCGGGGATGCGGACGGAGCCGCCGGAGTCGTTGCCGAGCCCGAGCGGGGCCATCCCGGTCGCGACGGCCACGCCGTCCCCGCCGCTGGTGCCGCCCGGGGTGCGGCGGGAGTCCCAGGGGTTGCGGGTGTCGCCGTACAGCTCGCTGCGGGTGTGCATGCCGGCGATGACCAGGGTCGGCAGGTTGCTGTGGCCGATCGGGATCGCCCCGGCCGCGCGCAGCCGGGCCACCGGGACGGCGTCGGCGGCGGCGACGTGGTCGCGGAACCGCGGGGTGCCGAAGGTGGTGGGCACGCCGGCGATCGGGGTGCTCTCCTTCACGGTGAACGGCACGCCCGCGAGCGGGCCCAGCGGCTCGCCCGCGGCCCGGCGGCGGTCGGTGTCCCTGGCGGCCTCGCGGGCGCGGTCGGCGAGGAGCTGGGTGACGGCGTTCAGCTCGGGGTTGACCTGGGCGATCCGGTCCAGATGGCTGTCCGTCACGTCCAGCGCCGACACCTCGCCGGCGCGCACGGCGGCGGCGAGTTCGGTGGCGGGCTTGCTCCACAGGGGCATGGGGGTGTCCTCCGGTCGGTTCCGATGCGAGCGCATCGGAACCGCACCCTAGCCCAGAACCCGATACGCTTGCATCGAATAAAGCGGGACCGACCCATGGCGGAGGAGACGGGCGATGCCGAAGCAGGTGGATCTGGACGGCCGGCGCCGGCAGATCGCCGAGGCCGTCTGCCTGCTGGTGGACGAGCACGGGCTGGAGGGCGTGACCCTGCGGGACGTGGCCGCCCGGGCGGAGGTCTCGATGGGGGCCGTCCAGCGCTGCTTCCGCACCAAGGAGGAGATGCTCCTGTTCGCGCTCGCCCACATCGGCGAGCGGGTCAGCGAGCGGGTGCGCGGCCGGCTCAGGGCCGGTCCGGCGCAGTCGGCGGCCAGTGAACTCGGGCTGGTGGCGGGCGAGGTGGCGCTGCTGCGGGAGGAGCACCGGGCCGAGGCCCGGATCTGGCTCGCCTTCGTGGCCGGAGCCGCCGTCAACCCGGCGCTGGCGCGGACCCTGCGGAGCAGCTACGCGGCGCTGGAGGAGCTGATGGTGCGGCTGATCACGCAGGCCGCGGGGGGCCTGGCGGGCGGCGCGGGGGGCGGCGCATCGGCGGGGAACGGCGCGGGGGGCGGAGCACCGGCGGCGCCGGGTGGGACGGGGGGCGGTGCGGTGGCGGCGCGGACCGAGGCCCGTACGCTGCTCGCCCTCGCCGACGGGCTCACCGCGCACGTCCTGGTCGGGCACCGGACGGCGGCGGAGGCCGAGGAGGTCCTGCACTCCCACCTGGTAGGGCTCTGGGCGCGCTGCTGATCCCGCAGGGGCCCAGCCCCCGGCGGGGACGGCCCGCCCGCCGCTGCCGCCGGCGGAATCGCCCGTCCAGTCCGTGGATGGTCGGGTACGGCGGGCGCCGGGTGGGGCAGGATCGGAGCCGAGTCCACTGGAGACACCTGTCGGACACCCATGTGGGGGGAGAGCCTGTCGTGACCGCTGTGGAGATCCCGGGGTCCAAGTCCATCACCGCCCGGGCGCTGTTCCTGGCCGCCGCCGCCGAGGGCGTGACCACCCTGCGCCGCCCGCTGTCCTCGGACGACACCGAGGGCTTCGCACAGGGGCTGGACACCCTCGGGTACCGGATCGAGCGGACGGGGGAGGCGTGGCGGGTGGAGGGCCGCCCGGCCGGGCCCGCCGTGCCGAGCGCCGAGGTGTACTGCCGCGACGGCGCCACCACCGCGCGCTTCCTGCCCACCCTCGCCGCCGCCGGCCACGGCACCTACCGCTTCGACGCCTCCGCCCAGATGCGCCGCCGCCCGGTCGCCCCGCTCACCCGGGCGCTGCGCGAACTCGGCGTGGACTTGCGGCACGAGGAGGCCGAGGGGCACCACCCGCTGACGGTCCTCGCCGACGGCGTCCGCGGCGGTGAACTCACCCTGGACGCCGGGCAGTCCTCGCAGTACCTGACCGCGCTGCTGCTGCTCGGTCCGCTCACCCGGGACGGCCTGCGGATCACCGTCACCCGGCTGGTCTCGGCCCCGTACATCGGCATCACCCTGGCGATGATGCGCTCCTTCGGGGTCGAGGTGAAGCGGGAGCGGACCCCGGCCGGCGAGGTGTTCGACGTGCCCTCCGGGGGCTACCGGGCCGCCGACTACCCGGTCGAGCCGGACGCCTCCACCGCCAGCTACTTCTTCGCCGCGGCGGCGCTGGCCGGCCGGGAGGTCACCGTCCCGGGCCTGGGCCGGGACGCCCTCCAGGGCGACCTGCGCTTCGTGGACGTGCTGCGGCGGATGGGCGCCCGGGTGGAGGTCGGGGACGACCGCACCACGGTGGCCGGGGACGGCCCGCTCGGCGGGATCACCGTCAACATGCGGGACATCTCCGACACCATGCCCACGCTCGCGGCCATCGCCCCCTTCGCCACCGGGCCGGTGCGGATCGAGGACGTCCACAACACCCGGGTCAAGGAGTGCGACCGGCTGGAGGCCTGCGCCGACAACCTGCGGGCGATGGGCATCGCGGTGGCCACCGGCGACGACTGGATCGAGATCCGGCCCGGCACGCCGCGCCCGGTCGAGATCACCACCCACTCCGACCACCGGATCGTCATGTCCTTCGCCGTCACCTCGCTGCGCACGCCCGGCATCACCTTCGACGACCCGGGCTGCGTGCGGAAGACCTTCCCCGGGTTCCACGAGGCCTTCGCCGAACTGCGGGGGGCGTGGGGGGTCTGACCGGCGTGTGACGTGTGGCTGCGGCGGTGGTCCGACCGGCGCGATGGGCGGGGGCCCGAATCCCGGTTGCCGGGAGGCGGGCCCGGCGGCGAGGATTCGGTTCGTGTCCGAGACGGTGTTCGAGACGGTTCCCGAGGGCCCGGAGCTGCGGCCCTACCCCAAGATCCCCGCCCGCTCCCGCTCCGGGGGCCCCGGCAGCCGGGTGTGGACGGCGACGGAGAAGGTGCACGGGGCGCACTTCGCGGTGGTCTGCGAGGGCGGCTCGGTCCGGGCCGCGAAGCGGCGCGAACTGCTGGACGACGAGGGGCTGGACGGCTTCTTCGGGGTGAGCCGGATCTGGCCCGAACTGTCCGTCGCGGCAGCCCGGTTCGCCGCCGCGGTGCGCGTGCCGTGGGGCGCCGGCGCCAGGGTGACGATCTACGGCGAACTGGCCGGCGGCCGCTACCCGCACCCCGAGGTGCCCGCCGTCCCCGGGGTCGAGCCGGTGCAGACCGGCGTCTGGTACGCCCCCGGCCTGCGCTGGCTGCCCTTCGACGCCACCGTCGAGACGCCCGAGGGCCGTTGGTGGATCGAGGACCGCGTCCTGCGGGCCGAGGCCCAGGCCGCGGGGCTCACCTGCGTGCCCCTGGTCGGACACGGCCCGCTGAACACCCTGCACGACCTGCCGGTGCGCTACCCGAGCCGGGTGCCCTCGCTGTTCGGCCTGCCCGAGCTGCCGGACAACCTCGCCGAGGGGTACGTGCTCAAGCCGGCCCGCGAGTGGTGCGAGTCGGAGGCGGCCCGCCCGCTGGTCAAGGTGAAGCAGCGGGCCTTCGCCGAGGACGAGCGCTACGACGGCGCCCGCCCGTACCTGCCCCCGCCGGAGGGCGCGGCCGGCGTCCCGGCCTGGCTGCTCGTCCAGGCCTCGGCCCTGCTCACCCCGGCCCGGGCGGCGGCGGCCGTCAGCAAGCTGGGGCCGCGCACCCCGGCGGAGGCGGTGGCGGCCGAGATCGCGCAGGACGTGACGGAGGAACTCGCCGAGGCCCTGGGCGGGTTGGAGGCCCCCGTGCTCGCCGCGCTGCGCCGGGCGCTGGAGCCGGGCGCGCGGGCGCTGGCGGCCTTCGACGCGGACGACCGGCGGGGGCCGTGCACCTGCCGGACGGACTGAGGGCGGGGCGGCGGGCTGACGAACTGGCCGGGCTGACGGACTGGCCGGACTGACGAACTGACCGACTGACGAACTGGCCGGGCTGACGGGCGGCGCCGGACTGACGGGCGGGGCCGACGGGCTGACGGGCGGGACCCTGGATGGGGGGCCCGCCCATCGGCGTGTGGAGCCGAGGTGCCAGGGGTGCTCACGGGTGCTCGCGGGGGCGCGGGCCCTGCGGTCGCGCGCCGGTTCGTTGCCGCGCGGGGGGTTCTCGACGGCGGGCTCTTATTGTACTGTCCGTCTAATAAGCGGGAGCGGGAACCTGCGGGGCAGGCACCAGGAGGCAGCCATGGCTCTCACCCGGCCGACGGACCGCGGCCACACCAAGGCCGACGACGACGTCTCGAAGCGGCTGCTGGAGTCGGCCGCCACCCTCTCCTTCGACCCCTCGACCGAGATCGACTGGGACGCCCCGCTGCCGGACCACCACTACGGCCTCAACCCGGAGTGGAGCACCCTCTACGGCACCCGGCTGTGGGACGAGATGAGCGAGCGGCAGCGGGTCACGCTCACCCGGCACGAGGTCTGCTCGATCATGAACACCGGCATCTGGTTCGAGATGATCCTCCAGCAGATGGTGCTGCGCGACCAGTACCTCAAGAACCCCGCCAACGCCGAGTTCCAGTTCGCGCTCACCGAGATCGCCGACGAGTGCCGCCACTCGATCATGTTCGCCCGGGCCTGCGCCAAGATGGGCGTCCCCGCCTACCGGCCGAACAAGCTGATCGCCCAGGCCGGCCGCGCCTTCAAGGCCCTCGCCAGGGGCGAACTCGCCTACGGCGGCATCCTGGTGGCCGAGGAGGTGCTCGACGTCATGCAGCGCGACTGGATGCGCGGCGAGAACGTGCTGGAGATCGTCCGCGGCACCTCCCGGATCCACGTGGTCGAGGAGTCGCGGCACATGAAGTTCGCCCGGCAGGAGATCCGCGAGCGGATGCGGCACGCGAGCCCGGCCCGCCGGCGCACCTCGGCCACCGGCATCGCGGCCGGCGCGTACGTCATCGTCTCCAGCATGGTCCACCCGGGCGTGTACCGGGCCGCCGGGCTCGACACCCAGCGGGCGCTCGCCGAGGTGCGGGCCAGCGAGCACCGCAAGACGATGATGCGCACCAGCTCCCGGCACCTGATGGCCTTCCTCGCCGAGACCGGCCTGCTCACCAGCCGCTCGGCGGCCGTCTACCGCCGGGTGCACATGCTCTGACGATCCGTCAGGTCGAAAGCCCGTCCCCACATCCCCCCACGCGCAGCGAGGACCCCACCCCGGCCATGGCCTACGCGATCACCCAGACCTGCTGCAACGACGCCTCGTGCGTGTCCGTCTGCCCGGTCAACTGCATCCACCCGACCCCGGACGAGCCGGAGTTCGGCACCACCGACATGCTCTACATCGACCCGCGGGCGTGCATCGACTGCGGGGCCTGCGCCGACGCCTGCCCGGTGGACGCGGTGTTCCCGGTCGACCGGCTGCGCGGCCCGGACACCGTGTTCGGCGACCTCAACCGCGACTGGTTCCGCGACCACCCCAGCGACCACGCCTGGGGCACGCCCAGCTTCCCGCGCAGCCTGCCCGGCGACCTCGGCGCGCTGCGGATCGCCGTCGTCGGCACCGGGCCGTCCGCCGGGTACACCGCGCAGGAGCTGCTGCGCGGCACCAGCGCCGAGATCACCATGATCGACCGGCTGCCCGTCACCGGCGGCCTGCTGCGGCACGGCGTCGCCCCCGACCACCAGTCCACCAAGCGGATCGCGGAGAGCTTCGCGAGCGTCTTCCACGACCCCCGGCTGCGGATGCACCTCAACGTGGAGATCGGCACCGACGTCACCCACCAGGAGCTCGCCGCGCACCACCACGCGGTGGTGTACGCGGTCGGCGCCGCCGCCGACCGCCGGCTCGGCATCCCCGGCGAGGACCTGCCGGGCAGCCTGCCCGCGACCGCCTTCGTCGGCTGGTACAACGCCGAACCGACCGTGCCGGCCGACGCGGTGGACCTCTCGGCGGTGCGGCGCGTGGTGGTGGTCGGCAACGGCAACGTCGCGGTGGACATCGCCCGCGTCCTGCTCACCGACCCGGACCGGCTCGCCGCCACCGACATCGCCGACCACGCGCTCGCCGCGCTGCGCGGCAGCCGGGTCCGCGAGGTCGTGCTGCTCGCCCGGCGCGGGCCGGAGCAGGCGGCGTGGACCACGGCGGAGTTCCTGGCGCTGCGGCAGCTGCCGGGCGTCGAGGTGGTGGTGGAGGACCACCCGCTGGTGCGGGCGGCGATCGAGGCGGCGGGCTCGGGGCCGGGCTCGGGCTCGGGTGCCGGTGCGGGGCTGCTGGCCGGGCTGCCGCTGGTCCCCTACGACGGGGGCGCCGAGCCCGGGCCGGGGCGGCGGATCGTGCTGCGGTTCCTGTCGGCGCCGGTCGCGCTCGCCGGGGACGGGCGGGTCGAGACCCTGACCGTCGAGCGGACCGCGCCGACGGCGGACGGCGGAGTCGAGGGCACCGGCGCCGAGGACGTGCTGCGGGCCGGACTGGTGGTGCGCTCGATCGGCCACCGGGGCGTGCCGCTGCCCGGGCTGCCCTTCGACGAGGCGACGGGGACGGTCCCGCACCGGGAGGGGCGGGTCGTCGATCCGGCGACCGGCCGCCCGCTGCCGGGGACGTACGTGGTGGGGTGGGCCAAGCGCGGCCCGTCCGGCGGGATCGGTGCCAACCGGGCCTGCGCGCGCGAGACCGTGGACGCGCTGATGGACGACGCGGCCGCCCGCGCGCTGCCCGTCCCGGCGGGCGGCCGCAGGGAGTTCGACCGGCTGGTGCGGCACCGGCGTCCGGACGCGGTCGGGCTGCGCGAACTGCGGGCGGTGGACCGCGCGGAGCGCGAGCGGGGCGAGGCCGAGGGCCGGCCCCGGGTGAAGCTCGCCACCGTGCCCGAACTGCTGGCGGCCGGGCGGCGCCGGTAGCGAACGGGCAGGGTGGGCGGATGACGTGCGCAGGAAGTCGGGTGGGCCGACTTCCTGCGCACCCGGCCGTGTTCGGCCCGGGGGCGATCGCGCGGATGCTCAGGCGGAACAGCAAGCGCCACTGGAAGCTGCTGGAGTACGCGCCCGAGCTGGTCACCTGGGCGGCCTGCCGGACGCTGCCGCTGGAGACGCTCCACGACGGGAGCAGGACCTCGCCGCGCTGGATGGACATCATCCGCGGCGAGCTTCCGGCCGAGACCGAGCGGGTGGCGCACCTGCTGGTCGCCGCCTACGCGCGGCTGTACGAAACGGACCGCACGTTCAAGTCGACCGCGCCCACGATGAGGATCTGGCAGGAGATCCTGCGCGTCGTCATGAAGCAGACCTGAACGAGCGCTTCAACTCCGCCCAGCGGGCCGCCTGTTCCTCCGTGAGCGTCCCGCGCAGCTCCGCCAGCTTCAGCAGCTGGGCCTCGGCGTCGGCGCCCAGGGGCTGGGCCTCGGCGCGGTAGTGGTCGGTGAGCAGGGCGTCGAGTTCGGGGCGGGTGAGGGCGGGGTCGAGGCGCTGGGCGAGCTTGGCCATGTTGCGGTAGGAGCCCTGGAGGAGGAACGGGGGCTCGGTGCGGGTGCGGTCGTCCTGGGCGGCGGAGGCGAGGTAGGCGCGGTTGACGGCCAGGACGGTCGTGCGCAGGTGGAGCAGGCCGGCGAGGACGGCGGTCATCCGCTCGACCTCGGCGGCGGGCCGGGCGGCGGCCGGAGGGGCGCCGGGCAGGCCGGCGGCGCGGGCGAGCAGGGCGTCCAGGTCGGCGCGCTCGGCGGTGGCGAGCGGGGCCAGGTGGGGGTTGGCGGGCAGGGCGTTCTCGACGAAGCTGAGGGCGAAGAGGTCCTCGCGTCCGGAGACGGCGTCGCCGAGGTTCCAGACGTCGGCCCGGTTGGCGAGCATGTCGGGCAGCCGGAAGAGCCGCCCGGACTCGGTGTACGGGTTGGCGGCCATGACGACGGCGAAGCGCTTGCCGCGCAGGTCCCACTCGCGGGCCTCGCCGTCCCAGACGCCGTCGATCCGGCGCTGGGCGTCGCACAGCGGGATGAAGCGCTGGAGGAACTCGGGCGAGGTGTGCTGGACGTCGTCCAGGTAGAGCAGCACGTTGTCGCCCGCGTGCAGGGCGAAGTTGAGCTTCTCGACCTCGCGCCGGGAGGTGGCGTCGGGGGCCTCGGCCGGGTCCAGCGAGGTGACCCGGTGGCCGAGTGCGGGGCCGCTGACGGAGACCAGCAGCAGGCCGAGCCGCTCGGCGAGGTACTCGACCAGGGTGGTCTTGCCGTAGCCGGGCGGGGAGACCAGCAGCAGCAGGCCGCTGCGGTCGACGGGCCCGCCGGACTGCGCGGTGCCGAGCTGCTTGGCGAGGTTGTCGCCGACCAGTGGCAGGTAGACCTGGTCGATGAGCCGGTTGCGGACGAAGCCGTTGAGCGGCGCGGGCCGGTACTGGTCGAGCCGCAGCCGGGCGTGCTCGGCGGCCAGCAGCTCGCCGCGAAGCCGCTGGTAGGCCCGGTAGCCGGGCACCTCGACGCGCTCGAACTCGCCGACCCGGGCGAGCAGTTCGTCCAGTCGGAGGCTCAGCGCGCCGCCGGTGATCCTCGGGTGGTCGCCGAGCAGTCCGGTGATCCGGGCGCTGACCGCCCCCTCGGCCGGGCGGCGGGGCAGGGACGGGCAGAGCAGGACGGCGGCGGCCTCGGCGAGATCGGCCGGATCGGCGCCGTCGGCGCCCGACTCCAGCCAGGCGGTGGCGAGTTGGCGCCGTACCGGCAGCAGCTGCGGCTCCTCGGGCAGTGCGGCCAGGGCCTCGGTGAGGCCGGCCGACTCGGGCGCGGCGCGGAACTTGTCGAGCAGCGCGGCGGCGCCCGGCGACTGGGCGAAACTGGGGTCGGCGGCGGCCAGTTCGGCCACCAGGTACGGTCCGGCGGGCTCCGCGCCCGGCGCGAAGTCGTCGACGGCGGCGGTGAGTTCGGCGGCCAGGGCGTCCAGCGCGGCCAGCGCGGCGGATGCCGGGGCGGCCCCGAAGGCGTCCCGGGCGAGGCCCAGGGAGCGGGCCCGGGTGTGCCAGAGCAGCCGCTGCCGCTCGTCGGCGCCGTGCGCCCAGTAGAGCTGGGCAGCCGCCCGGGCGCCCGCCGGGTGGCTCAGCAGTCCGGCCCCGGCGCGCAGTTCGAGCAGCGCGCGGAGCAACAGCGCCGCGTCGTGGTCGTGCACGCCCCGCTGGTAGCCCTCGTCCGGCCGCTGTTCGGCCGCCCGGCGGACGAACTCCAGCAGGTCGCCGTCGGTGGTCAGCGACCCCGGTTCGGCGGCCGGCAGCAGGCTCGCGGCGAGGTACTCGGCGCGGTAGAGCCACGCCGTCTCCGAGGGCAGCGGGCGGTCCCAGTAGCGCTCGGTGGCGGCGAAGGCCGGGTCGGTGACGGGGGAGCGGTAGGCGGTGCCGGTGAGGGTGAAGGCGGGCCGGCCGCGCCAGGGGACCAGGGCGAGTTCGGGCCGCTGGGTGGTGACGGCGAACAGGTGGCGGCCCAGCCGCAGGGTGCCGGGGCCGTCCCCGGCGAGGTCGGCGCGGTCGCGCAGGGCCCGCAGGGCGCGGCCGCGGGCGGCGCGCAGCCGGCCGGTCAGCTCCTCGGCCCGGACCCGGTCGCCGAGCGCCGTCAACTGGCCGGCCAGGTCGCGGAGTTTGACGGCGGTCGGGTCGGCGGCGAGGGCCGCCTCGATCTCCTCGTGGGTGCCGAGCGCGGCCAGCCGGCGGTGCAGGGTGTCCAGGATGCGCTCGGCGGAGGCGGCCAGCCGGTCGGCGCGCCGGGCCCGCTCCTCCAGCAGGTGCTGGCGGCGGGCGGTGAGCGCGTCGTGGATCTCGGTGCGCCGGTCGGCGAGCTGGTCGCCGAGGGCCGGGTCGGCGTCGGCGAAGCGGGTCTCCAGCTGCTCGATCCGCAGCAGCAGCCGGCCGAGCTGCTCGTCACAGCTCTCGGGGGTGTCGGCGGCGGCGAGCGCGGCGGTGGTGGCCTGGCCGAGCAGGGCGGTCTCGGCGGCGAACTCGGCGGCGGCCTCCCGGGTGCGCAGCTCCCGGCGGCGCACCGTCAGGGTGGAACGGGCCCGGTTGAGCAGCCCGAGGACGTCGGCGAGCCGGTCGAGGATCGCGGTGCGGGTGGTGGCGTCGGCCAGGTCGAGCGTGCCGACCAGCTCCGAGACGGTCTGCAACGCCTCGCTCTGGGCGCCCAGTTCGAGGCCCAGCGGCTCGGCCTCGGCGGCGGTGGCGATGGCGGCGCAGCGCTCGGCCAGCTCGCCGGCCCGGCGGCGGTGCGGCTCGAAGGCCGTCGGCTCGGCGAGCTGGACGACGGCGCGGTCGGCGGCCTCGGCGAGGCCCTCGGCGAGGTGGGCGGCGAGCGCGTCGATCCGCTCCGGGTCGGCGCGCGGCAGGTCGCGCAGCGCCTCGACCCGGCCCTGGGCGCGGCGCAGCCCGGCGAGCCGGTCGACCCACTCGGCGGCGTCGGCCAGGGTCTCGCCGCGGGCGGTGCGCAGCAGTCCCTCGACGTGCTCGGCGGCCTCGTCGGTCTGCCGGGCGGCGTGCGCGGTGAGCTGGGCGACGGCCTCGTACTCGGCGATGACCTGCCGGGCGGTGTCGCGGATCTCGGCGAGCGGTGCGGCGAGGTCGCCGAGGCCGCTCTGGCCGAGCCAGTGGTGCCGGTCGGCGGTGCGGGTGCAGGCGGCGAGGACGGCCTGGTGGCCGGCCGGGGTGTCGGCGCCGGCCGCGGCCAGCCGGGCCAGGGCCAGGCAGTCGGCCAGGCCGCGGACCAGGTCGGCGTTGCCGATCCGGGCCAACGGGCCGGTGCCGGGCGGCTGTTCGGCGGCGTAGCGCTCGCTGGTGAACGGCGTGCGCCAGAGCTGGACGGGGTGCAGCCGGGTCGGGCCGTCCTCGGCCGGGCGCAGCGCGATCAGGGTGCCGTCGGCGAGCAGCGCGTAGCCCTGGCAGGGCAGCGGGGCGGCGGCCTCCTGACGGACGCTGTTGTACGGCTGGAGCAGGGCGCGGCCGTCGGCGGGGGAGCGGAACTCGTACAGCACGTCCTCGCCGTTGGGCGACAGGACGGTGCGCTCGTACACCAGGCCGTCGACCGGCTGGTCGAAGGTGCGCACGGTGCCGTCCACCAGGTGGCAGCCGCCGGGGAAGGCCACGCCCTGGTCGGCGGGCAGCCGCAGGCAGGCCTGGCCGAGCGCGTCGATCCGGGTGACGGTGCCGGTGGGCAGGTGGACCACCAGGTGCCGTTCGGTCTCCTCCTGGTACGGGCGCACCCGCACCAGGAGCAGGGTGCCGAGCCGGGCGTGGGCGATCCGGGCGTCGGCGAGGGTCTGGAGGGCCTCGGCGAGCGGTTCGCGGTGCAGTTCCCGGCCGTCCGGGGTGGCGATGGTCAGCCGGCCGCCGTCGACGCCGACCAGCAGTTCGCCGGCCAGGTCGGCGCGCGGCGGGCGGCCGGGGCCGGAGGGCAGCTGGTCGTCCCGGGTGAGGGCCGTCCAGGGCAGGTGCTGGCCGTCGGCGGGGGTGTGGTCGCGCTCGCCGCGGCCGTCCAGGTAGGTGGCGCGGGTCTCGTCGTCGAGACGCCAGCGCAGCACCCGGACGTCGGTGGCGGCCGGGCCGGTGCGGAAGACGGCGAGCAGCCGGCCGTCCACCGGGCGCAGCCGCTCCAGCCGGGCGTCGCGGAAGTAGCGGCGCAGGTCGGCGAGGTCCTGGCGGAGCCGGGGGTCGTCCAGCAGGGTGCCCTCGGCGGGCGCGGGGGAGAGGTCGGGGTGGTAGAGGCCGAGGAGGCCGGTGAAGTCCCCGGTGTCGTCGGCGCCTTCGGCGGTGCGGGTGGCGAGCAGCAGCTGCCCGCCGGTGGCGGTGAGGTCCTGCGGCAGGCGGGCCCGGTCGGTGGTGAGCCGTCCGGTGCCGGCCAGCCGCAGCTCCCCGCCGCCGAACTCGGCGACCCGACGGGCGTTCAACGCCTGGGCGCGGTCGGCGAGTTCGGCGGCGGCTCGGGCGAGCCGGTCACGCAGGACCTCGTAGGTTCCGGCGTCGAGCCGGGCGTCGAGGGCGTCCACGGTCACGGTTGCTTCCTCAGGTGATCAGCGGATCGGTTCGGGCGTCCGCGGGCTACTTGGAGCCGTTGACCGAAGCGCCGGCCAGCGAGCCGATCGGGGTCTCGGCGATGCCCAACTGGCGTGCCGACTCCAGCAGTTGGCGCAGCTGCCCGGCCTGGCCGCCGGTCCCCGAGCCGATCAGCCTCATCAGCAGCGCGGACACCGTCAGGTTCTGCACGTCCGCGGTGGAGACCGAGGAGAGCACCTTGGTGAGGTCCTCGGTGAAGCTGGCCCGGCCGTCCAGCCAGGGTCCGGCCAGGGTCTGCGCGGTCTGGGAGTGGCCGACGAAGGCGTCCACGCTCTTGCCGGCCGTCACCGACTGGACCAGCCGGTCGAAGAACACCGAGTCCCCGCCGACGATGTCGATCTTCGCCTTCTCCAGTCCGGCCGCGACCAGGGCGGCCTGGGCCTCGGCGATCTGCCGCTGGGTGTCCAGCCCGGCCAGCCGGACGTCCTTCTCGGCGGCCAGCCGCAGGCGGTACTCCTCGTGCTCGCGGGAGGCCTCGTCCAGCTTGGCCATCGCCGCGGCCTTCTCGGTCAGCCCCTCGGCCTCGGCCTTGAGCTTGGCGCCGACCTCCAGCGCGGCGGCCTTGGCCTTCTCGGCCTGGACGACGGCCTCGGCGAGACCGACCTTCTCCACCGCCGCGGCCTCCTGCTCCCGCACCTGGACCTTGGCCAGGCCCTCGGCGGCGGCCTCCGCGCGGATGCCCTCGGCCATCCGGATCTTGGCGGCGGCGTCCAGTTCGGCGGCCTGCTGCCGGGCCTCGGCCAGCACCAGCGCCTCGCGGGCCTTGTGCGAGGCGGCCTGCTCGGCGGCCTCCGCGGCCTTGATGTCCTTGACGAGCTTCTCCTGCGCCTCGGCCTCGGCCTGGATGACGACGGCCTTGCGGACGCGCTCGGCCTCCTCGGTGGCGCGCAGGGTCTTGACGGCCTCCTCCTGCTCGGCCACGGTGCGGTCCACCGCGACCCGCTCGCGGACCACGTCGGCGACCTCGCGCTTGGCGGACTCGACCTCCTTCGCCTTGGCGATCGTGGCGAGTTCGGTCTCCCGCTCGCGGCCGACGACCTCCAGCAGGCGGTCCTTCTCGATCCGCTCGTTCTCCACGGCGATGACCCGCTCGCGGTTCTTCTGCGCCACCGCGACCTCGCGGGCCTGGTTCTCCCGCTGCACCCCGAGCAGTTCCTCGGTGCGCAGGAAGGCGGTCTGGGCGTTGAGCCGCTCCTCCTCCTGCACCCGGGCGATCACCGCGTCCTCCTTGGCCCGCAGCGTCTCGATCTCGCGGCGCTGGCGGATCTCGGCGTCGGCCTGGCGGCGCTCCAGCTCCAGGACGGCCTCCCGGGCGTCGACGTTCTGCCGGGTGATCTCCTTCTGCTCGTTGCGCTGGTACTCGTTGGTGCGCACGTGCTCGATCGCGGTCAGCTCGGTGATCTTGCGGATGCCCTGGGCGTCGAGGATGTTGTCGGCGTCCAGCTGGCTCATCGGGGTCTGTTCCAGGTGGTCGATGGCCGCGTCCTCCAGCGTGTAGCCGTTGAGGTCGGTGCCGATGACCGCGATGATCTGGTCCCGGAACTCGTGCCGGTGGGTGTACAGGTCGGTGAAGTCCAGCTGCTTGCCGACGGTCTTGAGCGCCTCGGCGAACTTGACGGCGAAGAACTCCTGGATCGCCTGGGGGTCGCTGGCCCGGGCGGTGCCGATCGACTGGGCGACCTTGATGACGTCCTCGACGGTCTTGTTGACCCGGACGAAGAACGAGATCCGGATGTCCGCGCGGATGTTGTCCCGGCAGATCAGGCCGTCCCGGCCGGCCCGGTGGATCTCCACCGTCTTCGCGGTGATGTCCATCAACTCGGCCTTGTGGAGCACCGGGAGGACGACCGCGCCGGTGAACGTCACGTCCACCTTCTTCGTCCGGGAGACGATCAGGGCCTTGCCCTGCTCGACCTTCTGGAACAGGCGGCTCACGAACAGCAGCATGGCGAGCACGATGAGCAGCACGACGGCGACGAGCACGCCGAAACCCACGGCGATGGTGTCCATCACGGAGTCCTTTGACGAGATGGCGAGTTGGTGCGAAGCGATGTGCGGTGGAAGGAAAGCCGACGAGCGTCAGCGGAGTTCGTACGGCGGGTCGAAGGGCGCCACCAGGAAGTGCTCGCCCTCGGCGTCGTAGTCGAAGATCAGGGCGGTGCGGCCGGCCGTCAGGCCCGGTTCCGGCTCCGCCGTGCGGACCTGGACGATCGCGGTGGAGCCGTCCTCCGCGGTGACCTCGGCCTGGCCGAAGCCGGCCGTCACCCGGCCGGTCCGGATCACGCAGACCCGGCCGACGAAGTCCCCCCGGGTGGCCGGCCGGTCCTGCGGGAACAGCCGCGACAGCGGCCGGACGAGCAGCCGGGTGCCCGCCCAGGAGGCGACCAGCGCGACGGCGAACACGCCGCCGCGCGCCGGTGCCCCCGAGGTGAGGACGGTGCCGGACAGGCTGACGAACCAGGCGAGGGCGACCAGCAGCGACACCGCCACCGTCACGGGCACCCCGCCCAGCCCCAGCGCGTCCAGCACTCCTCCGTGGTGGCCGGCCCTGTGCCGGTCGGAACCCCCGTCGGCGCCGTGCCCCCCGCCGCCGTGGCCCCCGTGCCCGGCGTGCCCCGCGTGCCCGACGTCCGCATGGTGCCCGCCGCCGTGCCCCCCGTGCACTGCGCCGGGTACCAGGCCGCCGAGCAGCATCAGCAACCAGTAACCGACCACCACCACCAGCGCGAAGCTGAACACCGCCGTCGGAAAGGCCAGCGCGGCCGCGAAGAAACCCCCCATTCCGGCCACGCTCCCCCTGCCTCTCCTCCGGCGCCGCACCTCGGCGCCGGGAAGATCATGGCAGTCGGGGAGGCCGCCGCACATTGCCAGGATCCGGCAATCTTTACGCCGCTTTGACACCCTGGAACGGGCCGCCCGCGTGACATTGCGACAGCCCGGCCACAGGTGGGTCGCCGGTCCGTCGCGGCGGGTCCGGGCGGCGGCGCACGCGTGCAGGATCCGGCAACGGCCGGTCGTGGACGGACGGTTCGGGTGGACGGCGGCTTCCGGGGGCGCCGTAGCGGGTTGCGGGTGATCGCGCCAGGGGGCGGGTTCCGGCCACGCCGGTGGAGCGGCCCCAGCGGTCAGAGGGGCTGTTCCGGCCAGTTCAGCAGCCGTGCCCCCATGGCCGCCGTCTCCAGGGTGAAGCGCTGGAGCGCGTCCGCCGGGTCGTACCCGGTGAGCGCCTTGATCCGCTCCAGCCGGTAGCTCAGCGTGCGCACGCTCAGCCCCAGCCGGCGCGCCGCCTCCGCGTTCACGTACGCGGCCTCCGCCTGCACCGCGATGGTGTCCAGCAGCGGGCGGGCGCCGCCGCGCGCCTCGGTCAGCGGGCCGAGCACGGTGCGCACCAGGTCGGCCATGGCGGACCGGTCGCGCATCAGCACCGGGAAGACCAGCAGTTCCTCGGCCTTCAACTGCCGGGCGGGAAGGCCCAGCCGGTGCGCGTAGTCCAGCGCGCCCAGCGCCTCGTCGTAGCTGCGCGGCACCCCGGTCGGCCCCGAGTGCCGCCGGCCGGTGGCCACCCGGCGCACCGGGCGGTAGCCGGGTCCGGGGCGCAGCGTCAGGTCGGCGAAGGCGTCCAGCACCGCCCGCTCGGAGTCCGGGGCGATGCACACCAGCCGGCCGTCCTTGCTGGCCAGCAGCACGTCCCGCTCGCCGAAGCGTCCGGCCAGCTCCCGCTCCACCCGGTGCACCAGCGGGTGCACGTCCTCGTACGGCTCGTCGCCCACCGCGACCGCCACCGTGTACGCGCCCGCCAGCCGCAGCCCGAACCGCTCCGCGCGCTCGGCGAGCAGCCCGAGGTCACTTCGGCCGAACAGCAGGTCGTCGATGAACTCCCTTCGCGCCGCCTCCTCCTGACGGACCGCCAGGCGCTGGGCGCGTTCGTGGCCCTCGCCCAGCGCGGCCAGCGCGGCGTCGGTGGCGGCCAGCACCGCGTCGCCCGTGCAGCGCAGCTCGTTGACGCTGGTGGCGGCGGTCGTCCCGGGCAGGGTCTGCCAGGCCCGCCGGGCGGCGGCCAGACAGTTCGACACCACCTCGCGCAGCCCGTACCCGGCCTCGGCGCAGTGCTCGCCGAGCTTGCGCAGGCGCTCCAGCTCCTCGCGGCGCAGCAGCCGGCCGGTGCGGGAGACGTCGGAGAGCAGGGCGAGGTAGGCCTCGGCCAGCTCGGTGGGCATGTCGTAGTCGATCCCGTCGGTCAACGTGTCCTGCCAGCTCCTGTGCGCCCCGGTGTTCCGGCGCCGAATCTACCAAGGCGGGTGCGGGCGGGCTGCGGCGTCTAGCGGTCGCGGAAGTGCAGGACGAAGCGCGCGCTGCTGCCGTCGATGCGCCTGCGCACGTACAGCGCCGGGGAGCCGTCCGGGGTGCAGCTGACCCCCTCGCGCACCAGCAGCGCGGTGCCCGGCGGGACGCCCAGCAGCTCGGCGTCCGCGAGGTCGGCGCCGACGGCGCCGAAGGCCCGCCAGTCGTACTCCAGCTCCACCCCGGCGGCCCGCGCCAGGTCCAGCACCAGGTTGCCGGGGCGGCCCGGGCGGACCAGCTCGGCGGGCAGCGGGCCGAACGGCACCCAGTAGCTGCACGCCGCCCGGGCCCGGCCGCCCAGCCGGATCACCGAGTCCACCCGGGACAGCTCGCGCGGGTCGCGGCCCAGCTGGCGGGCGGCCTCGGCGTCCTGCGCCGAGCCGGTGACGGGCGGGTCGGCCACCACGAACTCGCCGTCGCCGGGCTCGCTCTCCTTCGTGTCCCCCCGCGCGTCCTGCCCGCTCGGCAGCGCGGTGTGCACGCTGCCGAGGTCGAAGCGCTGGCTGCGCGGGTCGACGGTGATCGAGACCCGGACGGCCGGCGGGCGGACGAAGGTCCCCACGCCCCGGCGGATCTCCACCACGGCCGCCCGCTCCAGCTCCGCCACCGCCTGCCGCACGGTCAGCCGGTTCACGCCGAACTCGGCGCTCAGTTCGGGCTCGCTGGGCAGCCGGGCACCGGCCGGGTAGGTGCCGGCGTCGATGCGCTCCTGGAGCCGGCGGGCCAGGCGGCGGTACACCGGGGCGTCCGGCGGCTTCGGGGCGCCCGGCGGGTTCGAGGCGCCCGGCGGGTTCGGGGGGTGCGGGGGGTTCGTCGCCACGGGCCGATCCTACGGAGCCCGCCGGGCCGGCCCGGGCACTGTGCGGCGGGGGCGCCGTGCGGCGGGGCACCGTACGGGCGAGGCGCCGACCGGTGACCGGGGCGCCCCCCGGGTCGCCGTCGCCGGGCGACGGGGGTGGGATGGAGGGATGCACCGGCTCGTGGCTTGCCCGGGGGCCCCAGGAGGCGTTACACATCTAGACGTCTAGATGTCCCGCCCTCCGGATAGCCCGTCTCGTCCCGGGTGCGGCCCCACCGAAAGGCCTTCCATGTCCCTGGTCAACTTCCGCGACGCCGCCGCCCTCGGCGACCCCGAGGGCCGCCGGCTCCGCCCCGGGGTGCTGTACCGCTCCGCCCAGCCGTTCCCGGCCGCCGACGAGGCCACCGTCGCCCAGCTGCGCCGCTGCGACATCCGCACCGTCGTGGACCTGCGGGACCCGCGCGAGACCGACCCCCGGGACTGGGCCGCCGCCGAGGCCGCCGGGATAGCCGTCGTGGCCGCCCCGGTGAACCCCGCCACCGACGTCCTCACCGCGCGGATGAGCACGATGGCCACGGCCGCCGACCTCGGCGACTTCTACGTCCTGCTCGCCGAGTCCGCGCCCGAGGCGGTGGCCCTCGCCGTCGAGGCCACCGTCCGCCCCGGCGCCGTCCTGCTGCACTGCGCCGCCGGCAAGGACCGCACCGGTCTGCTGACCGCGCTCCTGCTGGACCTCCTGGACGTCCCGGCCGACCGCATCGTCGCCGACTACACCCGCACCGCCGACGCACTCCCGCAGATCTTCGCCGGCCTCGCCGAGCGCCACCGCACCGCCCTCAACGACCGCACCACCTCCCGCGTCACCGACTCCCGGGGGCGCAACCTCACCATCCCGGCGCCCCTGCTGGAGGCCCCGGCCGAGGCGATGTCGGTCTTCCTCGACCGCGTCCACACCCACCACGGCGGCGCGGCCTCCTTCCTCCCCTCCTGCGGCATCCCGGAGGCCACCCTGGGCGCCTTCCGCACCAAGGCGGGCGTGGCGGCCTGAGCGGAGGGGCGGGGTGATCGGCGGCCGGGGCCTTGTGCGGCGCCGGCCGGCCGGTCCGCAACGCCCCGGCGGGCCCGCCCGTGGCATTCCGCCGGGGCTGGCCGGGTCGTCCCGTAACGCCCCGCCGGTCTTCCCATGGCGTTCGGCCGGGTCGTTCCATCACACCCCGGCGGGCCCTCCCGTAACGCCCGCCGGGTCGTTCCATCACACCCCGGCGCGCCCTCCCGCAGCGTCCGCCGGGTCGTTCCGTCACGCCCCGCCGGGTCCTCCCGTAACGCCCGCCGGGTAATCCCGTTGCGGCGCACCGCCCGCCCTGGCAGCGTGCCGGGCGGGAGAGGCGGGCGGGAGAAGAGGGGTGCCGCGAGATGACCGCGCTGCGCGAGATCCGGGCCGACCACGACGACCGGACGATCGTCGTCTACCAGGCCTACCCGCCGGACGTCGCCGAGGCCGCGCTGGCGGCCGGCCGGTTCGTGGCCCCGTTCGGCTTCCACCGGATGACGTGGATCAAGCCCTCGTTCCGCTGGCTGATGCACCGCAGCAACTGGGCCCAGAAGCCCGGCCAGACCAGGGTGCTGGCGGTCCGGATCACCCGGGAGGGCTGGGAGGAGGCGCTCGCCCGCGCCGTGCTGACCACCGCGCACCCGGACGCGCTGGCCCGCGCCGAGGTCCATGTGCAGTGGGACCCCGAGCGCTCGCTGCGCGGCGCCGCGCTGAACCACTACAGCATCCAGGTGGGCATCGGCCGGTCGCTGATCCGCGCCTTCGCCGAGGAGTGGATCACCGAACTCGTCGACCTCACCCCACGGGTGCGGCGGATCGCCGCGCTGGTCCACGGAGGGCAGCAGGCGAAGGCGCAGCGGCTGCTGCCGCCCGAGCGCACCTACCGGCCGCCCGCCGCGACCGCGCGGCGCCTGGGCCTGGACTAGCCGGGCCCGGGCGCGGAGCCCGGGGGCTCTTCGTCACACGTCCCGGCGCCGCACCGCGACCACCGTCACCGCCACGGCGACCAGCGCCCAGACGCCCATGGTGATCCAGGAGTCCAGCACGCTCGGCGCGTACTTGCCCATCGTGACCGTGGAGTTGGGGTTGATGGTGAGCCGCTGCACGGTGGCCGTCGGCAGATGGGTGCCGATCTCCTTCAGCCACCGGTAGCGGTCGCCGCCGAACATCATCGGCAGGACGAACAGCAGCATCACCAGGGACACGATCGACGCGGTGGCGTGCCGCAGCAGCGCGCCCAGCGCCATCCCGATCAGCGCGCAGACCGGCACGATCGCCGCATAACCGAGCACCGCCCGCAGGCAGCCCTCGTCGGCGAGGGAGAGGCCGACGTGCCGGGAGGCCAGCATCGCGTTGACGGTGAGGAAGGAGACCACCGACACCACGAGCCCGGCGAGCGCGGTGATCCCGCCGATCAGCAGCACCTTGGCCGCGATCACGCCCCGCCGGTCCGGGACGGCGGCGAAGGTGGTGCGGATCAGGCCGGTGGTGTACTCGCCGAACACGGTGATCGCCCCGAGGCTGCCGGCCGCGACCGCCATCAGGTCGCCGGCGATGCTGCCGAGGCCGTGGAACAGCGGGTCGTACGTGTACGGGGGCTGCCCGGGCGGCCGGGGCGGAGGGTGGTCGATGTACGTCAGGTCGGTGTGGACGGCGTTCACGTTGACGGCGATCGCCACCAGCGAGGCCAGCGCCAGCACCCAGTAGGTGGAACGCAGCGAGCGCAGCTTGATCCACTCGGCGGCGAGCAGGTCGAGGAACCGGGGGGCCGGTTCCTCCGGACGAACGGCCGTGGCACTCATCGGGTCCCTCCAGCCGGGTACTCGACACTGCCGGCGGTCAGGGACATGAACGCCGACTCCAGCGACGACGTCCGGGTGGCCAGCTCGTGCAGCACCACGCCGTGCCGCAGGGCGAGTTCGCCGATCCGCGCGGCGGGCAGCCCGGTGACGATCCCGAACTCCGGCTCGCAGTGCCTCACTTCGGCTCCATCCGCCAGCAAAAACGGCTCCAGCAGGCCGAGTTCGGGAGAGCGTACGGCCACCGAGGAGGCCGCGTCGCGGGCGGAGAACTCGGCGAGGCTCTCGTCGGCGATCAGCCGGCCGCGGCCGATCACCACCAGCCGGTCCGCGGTGTGCTCCATCTCCGCCATCATGTGGCTGGAGACGAACACCGTCCGTCCCTCGTCCGCGAGGCGCCGGAACAGCCCGCGCACCCAGAGCACGCCCTCCGGGTCCAGCCCGTTCAGCGGCTCGTCGAACAGCAGTACCGGAGGGTCGCCCAGCAGCGCGCCCGCGATGCCCAGACGCTGCTTCATGCCCAGCGAGAAGCCACCGATCCGCCGCCCGGCGGCCTTGCCGAGGCCGACCTCCGCCAGCACCTCGTCCACCCGCCCCAGCGGGATGCGGTTGCCGCGGGCCAGCGCCGACAGGTGCGCCCGGGCGCTGCGCCCGCCGTGCACGTCCCCCGCGTCCAGCAGGGCGCCGACGTGCCGCAGGCCGCGCGGCCGCTCGGCGAAGGGCGCGCCGGCCACGGTGACGGTGCCCTCGGTGGGGGTGTTCAGGCCCAGGATCATCCGCAGGGTGGTGGACTTGCCGGCGCCGTTGGGGCCGAGGAAGCCGGTCACCGCGCCCGGCCGGACGGTGAAGGTCAGCCCGTCGACGGCCGTGGTGGCGCCGTACCGCTTGGTCAGTCGTTCGATCTCGATCACGGGCACAACGCTGCCGGTCGGGGGCCCCGCCGGGCATCGGGCGGCGGGCCACAACGGGAGGCCGCCGCACCCTCCCCCGGGCTTACGCCCCCGGGCCGATGCGCCGCCGGACGGGCCCCGGCTAGCATCGCGTCATGATCACCGAACCCCGTCCGCCGCTGCTCAGGCGTTTGCCCGTGGGCGTGTGGGTGGGGGCGCTCTGGACGGGTCTGGTCGTCTTCCGCCTCTTCACGCGCGAGGACGAGCTGCGCCACCTGTTCGAGTACCACGGCAACCCCGAGGACATGCCGCTGGTGGTCACCGCGGTGGTCACCACGCTGGTCGCCGCACTGCTGGTCCGGCTGCCGCTGGCGGCCATCGCGGTGGCGCTCGCGGGCGGCGTCTTCGCCCTCGGGATGCGGACCGTCCCGGAGACGGCCGGGCTCCAGTTCCTGATCGCCGACGGGGTGGTCGGCTACTGCGCGGCCACCCGCTCGCGCCGGGTCTCGCTGAGCGCCCTGGCGCTGCCGCTCGCCACCCTCGCCGGGCTGCTGCTCCGGGGCGTCGTCGACGACTACCCCGTCAACCCGCTCGCCTACGTGGGCCTCGCCGCCACCGTGCTGATCGCCTGGCTGGCCGGCAACACCGTGCACCAGAGCCGCGCCCACGCCGAGGCGCTGCGCGGCCGGGCCTCCGAGCAGGCGATCACCGCCGAACGGCTGCGGATCGCCCGGGAGTTGCACGACATGGTGGCCCACAGCATCGGCATCATCGCGATCCAGGCCGGCGTGGGCAGCCGGGTCATGGACACCCAGCCCGCCGAGACCCGCCGGGCCCTGGAGGCGATCGAGGCCACCAGCCGGGAGACCCTGGCCGGGCTGCGCCGGATGCTCGGCGCGCTGCGACAGGGCGAGGGCGAGGCCGCGCCGCTCGAAGTGGCGCCGGGGCTGGGCGAGTTGGACCATCTGGTGGCGAAGGCGGCGGGCGCCGGGGTCCGGGTGGCGCTCACCCGGCGCGGCGCGGCCCGCCCGCTGCCGGCCGAGGTGGACCTCGCCGCCTACCGGATCGTCCAGGAGGCGGTCACCAACGTGGTCAAGCACTCCGGCACCCGGGACTGCCAGGTCACCGTCGAGTACGGAACGCGGGAGATCGCCGTCACCGTGGCCGACCCGGGCGCCGGGGCGGCCCCCGGCACCCCCGGCACCCCCGGCACCGGCTACGGCCTGGCCGGCATGCGCGAGCGGGTCGCCCTGCTGCACGGTGAGTTCAGCGCCGGGCCGCGCCCCGGCGGCGGCTTCCTGGTCGCCGCCCGGCTGCCCCTGCCGGAACGGGCCCCCGGCGAACTCCCCCTGGAGGTGGGACCGTGATCCGCGTCGTCCTGGTCGACGACCAGCCGCTCATCCGCACCGGCCTGCGCGTGCTGATCGCCGACGCCCCCGACCTGGAGGTGGTCGGCGAGGCCGGCGACGGCGCCGAGGCCGTCGAGCTGGTCGCCCGGCTGCGCCCCGACGTCGCCGTGATGGACATCCGGATGCCGGGTACGGACGGCATCGAGGCCACCCGCCGGATCACCACCGACCCGGACCTGCCCACCCACGTCCTCGTCCTCACCACCTTCGACGACGACGACTACGTCTACGGCGCGCTGCGCGCCGGGGCGAGCGGCTTCCTGGTCAAGGACCTCGCCCTGGAGACCATCCTGGACGGCATCCGGGTGGTCGCCGCCGGGGACGCCCTGCTGGCCCCCGGCATCACCCGCCGGCTGATCGGCGAGTTCGCCGCCCGCCCGCAGGGGGCGGCGGCCCGGCCCCGCAGGCCCGTCGCCGGGGCCGTCACCGAACGCGAGCGCGAGGTGCTCACCCTGGTCGGCCGGGGCCTGTCCAACGCGGAGATCGCCGAGGAGCTCACCATCAGCGTGGCCACCGCCAAGGCCCACGTCGCCCGGCTGTTCACCAAGCTCGACGCCCGCGACCGGGTCCACCTGGTCATCCAGGCCTACGAGTTCGGGCTGGTCGCACCCTAGCCGGGCCGCCGCACGCCGGAGCGCCGGGGCGGGCCCGCACGACCCGCCCCGGCGCCTCGGCGCGTCAGAGCGTCAGTGGACGATCGCGTGCGAGATCTGGCACCCGCTGACGCCGTTCGACCAGGTGCCCTGCATCGCGAACGTGCCCGTCGCGAAGGCCACGTTCTGCGAGCCGCCCGTCCCGCCGACGCCGTTCCAGGAGCACTTGTCGGCGTTCTCGTAGCCGGTGGAGTCGGTCCAGCCGCCCGCCGGGTTCTGGTCGGTGATGGTCTCCGAGTACTCGTGGCCGTACACCATGGTCACGCCGTCCAGGGTGCCCGCGCTGCCGCTGTTGACGTAGTTCTGGCCGCAGGAGGCGCCCATGTCGGTCACGTACGGGTCGTTGGTGAACGCCACGTCGCCGTACGGGGAGGGGGCGGCGCCGCCGGTCAGGGTGGTGTCGCCGTTGTAGTCGTGCCAGGCGCAGAAGCCGCCGTTGGGGGTGTTGAAGCCGTCCGGGTGGGTGCCGGTCGGCGACAGCACCACGTACTGCGCGTTGCGGTTGGCGGCGGCCGTGGTGTTGCCGAAGTGCCCGGCGGCCTTCACGGCCTCGGCGGCCAGCTGGTAGCCGCTGGCCTGGCTCGGCGCGGCGGCGGACTCGTCGACCCAGACGCCGGCCAGCGCGCCGCCGGTCGGGTAGCCGACGTGGGTGGAGCCGGTCGGGCAGCTGGTCGCGCCGGTGGCGACGCCCTCGCAGTACTGGGTCATGACGCCGGACCAGGTCTCGTTGTTGGTGCCGAGGCCCTTGAACAGCTGCTGCGTCCGGACCGCCTCGCCCTTCGGGTCGCCGGAGAGCGTGGTGTAGCCGGCCGAGTTGGTGCCCTGGGTGCCCCACTGGGTGCCCCAGAAGATCAGGTAGACCTTCGGCGCGCCGGTGGTGACGCCGATGCCGTCCACACCGCCGCCGTAGCTCAGGTTGTTGCTCGCAGCCTTGGCCGCCTGGCCGGCGTTCTCCTTGGTCGGGTGCACGCCGTGCCGGTACGGGTGGGAGTGCCCGGCGAGCTCGCCGGCCGGCCGGTCGTCCTGGGCGGCCTGGGCGGCCGGGGCGGCGGCGAAGCCGGTGGCGGCCAGGGCCAGGGCGCTGAGCCCGGTCAGGGCGCGCAGTCGGATCCGGCGGGAGGTGGGGGAGATGCCCATCGTGAGGGTTCCTCTCTGGTGCCGGACGCGCCGGGGTGCGGCGCGAGGGCACGGTGGGGGACGAAGGGGGAGGTGCGGCGGCGGCAACGCGGCGGAACTGGCGGACCGCTACGGGCCGTTCAGTGGTGTGGGGATGGGGCGCCGGTCGACCGCCGACGGCCGGAAGCAAAGCAGAGCCGCCGAAACCGGGTCAACGACGCAAAGGGTAAGACCAGCCCCAACAAAGACCCCGGTGGACGTAGCGAACGTCAAAAGACCGCAGCTCGGGGGCGGTTGATGCGCGTAGCGCAGCCGAATGCCAACAGTTGAGAGGCGCTTCTACACCGTATGGGCCACAACGGGCCCCGCGGGGCGGTGAACGCCCAGGTCAGGCCCCCGGGACCTCGGCGATGCGCATGATCCGGCCGTGGGAGTCCAGCACCACGTCGTAGGTGTTGCCGTGGCAGGCGGCGGGCCCGGCCGGGGCGCGCTCGGCGAGGCAGTCGTCGAGGTGGGCGATCAGCTCGTCGAGGGGGACGTCCGGCCCGCCGTCGGCCAGGGTCGCCGTCACGCCCGCCGCCGCGAAGCCGTAGTGGACCGGGCTGCCGGTGGGCTCGTAGCGGCCGGAGCCGCAGCTGAATCCGGCGGACCGGGCGGTGAGTTCGGCCGGGTCGGCGGTGACGACGACGAGGACCTCGTGGCCGGGGCGCGCGGCGGGCGAGGCGCAGCCGGGCGCGGCGGACGGGAGCGCGGCGGGGCTGGTGGACGGGCCGGCCGCGGCGGAGTAGGGCTCCTCGTCCACGTCCTCGAACAGCTCGTCCTCGTCGTCCAGCAGGTCGTCCGCCCCCTCGTCGGCCAGGGCGGCGGCGGAGGCGGCGGTCACCGTCGGGCCGGAGTCGGAGGGCGTGCAGCCGGTGAGGGCGGTCGCGCCGGCGCAGGCCAGGAGGGCGGCGGCGAGCAGGAGTCGGGGCGTGGCCATGGAGGGTCTTCCGGGCGGCGTCGGACGGTGGTCACCGCCTGACACGACGGGGGAGCGGTCCGTGGTTCCCGGCCCGGGGCGGCTCCCTCCCCCGCGGGGTGTCCGGGACCGACGGGGGAGGGAGGTCGGTGGGCGGCCGTCAGGCGGCCGCCGGCCGGTTCACCTCGTACGCCTCGTACGCCTCGCGCAGCCGGGCCTGCGCCGGGGCGCCCGCCGCCAGGTGGTCGAGTCCGAGCAGCGCCGCGCCCAGCACCGGCGGCGCGACGACGACGCGCGGCTCGGCCAGTGGCGCGGCCTCGGCGAGCCGGGCCGTCACGTTGTCCAGCAGCAGCGGCTGCCGGGAGGCGAGCACGCCGCCGCCCAGCACCACCGGGGTCGGGGTGTCCAGCAGTTCCAGGCGGCCGAGCGCCACCACCGCGAGCCGCACGATCTCGTCGGCCTGGCGGTCGATCAGCTCCAGCGCCACCGCGTCCCCCTCCCGCGCCACCGCGAACAGCACCCGCACGATCTCGTGCAGCCGTCCGCGCGGCAGGTGCCCGAGGTGGACGGCCTCGGCGACGGCGCCGGCGCTGGGCAGCCCGAAGTGCTCGGCGATGGCCCCGGCCAGCCCGGTCGGCCCGCCGCGCCCGTCCTCCGCCCGGACGGCGTGCCACATGCTGTCGGCGGCCAGGCCCGCGCCGCCGCCCCAGTCGCCGGTGAGGTGGCCGAGGGCGGGGAAGCGGGCGGTGCGGCCGTCCGGCAGCAGGCCGACGCAGTTGATCCCGGCGCCGCAGACCACCGCGACCCCACGCGGGCCGTCGGTGCCGGCCCGCAGCAGGCCGAAGGTGTCGTTGGCCACGGTGCTGGCGAGTCCCCAGGGGTGGGACTCCAGGGCCTCGCGCAGCGCCTCCTCCTCGACCGGCAGGTCGGCGTTGGCCAGGCAGGCGCTCACGTGGCTGGTGAGCACCCCGCTCCAGCCCGGGTGACCGGCCGCGGCGGCGGCCTGCTCGACCAGCGGGGCGAGGCCGGCGACCGCCGCCGCGCCGCCGATCCGGTGCGGCTCGAAGCCGCCGCCGCGGGCGCTGCCGAGGATGCTGCCGTCGGCGCCGATCAGGGCGACGTCGGTCTTGGAGTTCCCCGCGTCGATGGCCAGGACGCCGGGCAGGAGTGGTTCGGGCTGGTGGGTCATCAGGTCCCCGCGCTCGTACGTGGCCCGGGCCGTGGTCGTCGGCCGGGTGCCCGGCCGGGGAGCCCGGCCGGAGGGTGCCCGGCCGGAGGATGCCCGGGCCGGGGGTGGACGGTCTCCTCGCGGTGCCCGCCCGGCCGCCTCCTCCGAGGGCCGGGCGGGCACGGGGCGGGCCGGATCAGGCCCAGGCGAGGTGCTCGCGGTTGTGGGCGAGCAGCCGGTCCGTGAGCCGGTCGGCGAGCTCGATCTGGCCGACCAGCGGGTGGGCGAGCAGGGCGTCGAAGACCCGGTCGCGGCCGCCGTGCAGGGCGGCGTC
Organism: Kitasatospora sp. NPDC034533; assembly: GCF_055575155.1. NCBI lineage: Bacteria > Bacillati > Actinomycetota > Actinomycetes > Kitasatosporales > Streptomycetaceae > Kitasatospora > Kitasatospora sp. NPDC034533. Next base: position 52,392 of record NZ_JBVITE010000034.1, on the reverse strand, counting down.
GAGGGCGAGGTGCTCGTACGAGGTGACGGCGGCGATCAGTCCCGCGTACAGCGGCTCGACGGGCCGTTGCGGCAGCGGGCGCACGCCCCGCGCGTCCACCTCGGCCGGGACCTCGATCACGGCGTCGTCCGGCAGGAAGGGCAGCACGCCGTGATTGAGGGTGTTGACCACCTGCACCGAGGTGCCGCCGCCGGTGCCGAGCAGCGCGGCGATCAGCTGGACGGCCGCCTCCGAGTAGAAGGCGCCGCCGCGCTTGCCGAGCAGCTCGGGCTTGGTGTCCAGGGCCGGGTCGGCGTACATCTCCAGCAGCTGCCGCTCGATCTCGGCCACCTGCGCGGCCCGCGAGCCCTGCTCCCTCAGCTCCGCGACCACCTCGTCGTGCTGGTAGTAGTACCGCAGGTAGTAGGACGGCACCACGCCGAGCCGCTGGATGACGGACTGCGGCAGGTGCAGGTCCTCGGCGATCTCCTTGCCGTACGAGGAGAGCAGCTCCGGCAGCACCTCGCGCCCGCCGGCCGCGCCCGGGGCGTCCAGCAGGGTCACCCCGCGCTCCCAGGTCAGGTGGTTGAGCCCGACGTGGTCGAGCCGGATCAGCTCCGGGTCCACGCCCAGGTGGGCGGCGAACCTGCGCTGGAAGCCGATCGCGACGTTGCACAGCCCGACGGCCTTGTGGCCGGCCGTCCGCAGGGCCCGGGTGACGATGCCGACCGGGTTGGTGAAGTCCACGATCCAGGCGTCCGGGTTGGTCCGGCGCACCTGCTCGGCGATGTCCAGCACCACCGGGACGGTGCGCAGCGCCTTGGCGAGCCCGCCGGCGCCGGTGGTCTCCTGCCCGACGCAGCCGCACTCCAGCGGCCAGGTCTCGTCCTGGTTGCGGGCCGCCTGCCCGCCGACGCGCAGCTGGAGCAGCACCGCGTCGGCGTCCGCGACGCCCGCCACCAGGTCGCCGGTCACCGTGACGGCCGCCGGGTGGCCCTGTTTGGCGAAGATCCGCCGGGCCAGGCCGCCGATCAGCTCCAGGCGCTCGGCGGCCGGGTCGATCAGCACCAGCTCGCCGATCGGCAGGGTGTCGCGCAGCCGGGCGAAGCCGTCGATCAGCTCCGGGGTGTAGGTCGAACCCCCGCCGACGATTGCCAACTTCAGTGCGGACATCAGCCCTTGACCCCTGTCAGTGTCACGCCTTCGATGAAGGCCTTCTGAGCGAAGAAGAAGAGGATGATCACCGGTGCCATCACCAGCAGGGTGGCGGCCATGGTGAGGTTCCAGTTGGTGTGGTGCGCGGCCTTGAAGGACTCCAGGCCGTAACTGAGCGTCCAGGCCCGGGGGTTGTTGCTCGCATAGATCTGCGGGCCGAAGTAGTCGTTCCAGCAGTAGAAGAACTGGAACAGCGCGACCGCCGCGATGGCCGGCTTGGCCATCGGCAGGACCACCCGCAGCAGGGTGCGCAGGTCGCCGCAGCCGTCGATCCGGGCCGCCTCCAGGTACTCCTTGGGGATGGTCATCAGGAACTGGCGCAGCAGGAAGATGGAGAACGCGTCGCCGAAGGCCATCGGGATGATCAGCGGCCAGAGCGAGCCGTCCATGCCCATCTGCTTGGACCAGAACAGGAACATCGGGATGACGGTGACCTGCGGGGGCAGCATCATCATCGCGATGACCCCCATCAGCGCCAGGTTGCGGCCGCGGAAGCGGAACTTGGCGAGCGCGTAGGCCACCGGGAGGCTGGAGACCACCGTCAGCAGGGTGCCGAACCCGGCGTACAGCAGGGTGTTGCGCCACCAGCTGAGGAAGCCGGGGGTGTCCCAGACCTTGCTGTAGTTGCCCCAGTGCCACTCGGCCGGCCAGTAGTCGGTGGTGAGCGCCTGCCCGTCCGACATCACCGAGGTGAGGAAGACGAAGACGAAGGGCAGCAGGAAGAACAGCGCGGCGGCGATCGCCACCGTGTGCACGGCCACCCAGTGGAGGAACGCGCGGCGCCGGGCGGCCCGGGCGGCGGGGCCGGCGGGCCGGGCGGGGACGGCCGTGGCCGGCCCCTCGGTGAGTGTGGTGCCAAGGGTCATGATCGGGTCCTCCCGGGCCGCTAGTCGTCGCTCGCCATGAAGCCGGAGCGGCGGCGGAGCAGGATCGAGGTGACGGCCATCGAGATGCCGAACAGCACCAGGGCGACGACGCAGGCCGCGCCGTAGTTGTAGCTCTGGAAGCCGAGCTTGTAGACCAGCTGCGGCAGGGTCCAGGTGGAGCCGCCCGGGAATCCGGGCTCGAACTGCTGCCCGGAGTTGCCGGCGATGCCGCTGGCGACCTTCCCGGCGACGAAGGCCTGGGTGTAGTACTGCATGGTCTGGATCACCCCGGTGACCACCGCGAACATGATGATCGGCGAGATGTTCGGCAGCGTGACGTACCGGAAGCGGTGGAAGGGGCCGGCGCCGTCCAGCTCGGCCGCCTCGTACTGCTCCTTGGGGACGTCCAGCAGCGAGGCCATGAAGATGACCATCAGGTCGCCGACGCCCCACATGGCGAGCAGGGTGAGCGCGGGCTTGGACCAGTCCTCGGAGGCGAACCAGCCGGGCTGCGGCAGGCCGAGGTCGCCGAGCAGGTGGTTGACCGGGCCGGTGCCGGGGTTGAACAGGAAGGCGAAGGCCACGGTCGCGGCCACCGGCGGGGCCAGGTAGGGCAGGTAGAACGCGGTGCGGAAGAAGCCCGAGCCGGTCTTCACCTTGGTGATGAGCATCCCGATGCCCAGGCCGAAGGCGACCCGCAGGCTCACCATCACGACGACCAGCCACAGGGTGTTGCGCAGGCCCTGCCAGAACGTCGGCAGTTGGTTGAAGACGTAGTCCCAGTTCTTCAGGCCGTTGAAGCTCGGGGAGCCGAAGCCGTTGTAGGAGGTGAAGGAGAAGTAGGCGGTGGAGATCAGCGGGTAGGCGAAGAAGACGCTGAACCCGATCAGCCAGGGGGAGAGGAAGGCGAGGGTGCGGGCCGCCTCCCGGCGGCGCTTGCGGCGCAGCAGGTGCTGCGTGCCGGGCGCCGCCGGGCCGGTGGGACCCGAGTCGGCCCTGTCGTTCCCCTTGCGGGTGCCGAACGCGAGTGACATGGGAGCTCCGTGGACCGTTCCCGGGCTACTTGACCTGGGCGATGTCGGTGTCGATCTGCTTGGCCGCGGCGGTCAGGCCCGCCTGGAGGTCGGTCTGCTTGCCGGACTCGTAGTCGTAGCCGAGGTTCTGCAGGGTGACGATGTAGGCGCCGCCGTTGGCGGCCGGCGGGGTGGTGCCGGAGTGGGAGTTCCTGGCGACGTCCAGGAAGGTCTTGAAGTTCTGGTCGCTCACCAGCTTCGGCGAGTCCAGCGCGGCGAAGGTGCTCGGCACGTTGTGGATGGCGTTGGCGAAGCTCACCACCGCGTCGGTGTCCGTCGTCAGGTACTTGACGAACTCCCAGGCCGCCGCCTGCTTCTTGCTGGTGCTGGCGATGCCGACGATGGTGCCGGTCTGGTAGCCGCGGCCGTAGGTGTCGGCCTGGTCGTCCGGGACGGGGAAGGGGGCGGTGGCCCACTCGAAGTCGGGCTTGTCCTCGGCGAGCGAGGCGGTGCGCCACTCACCGTCGAGGGCCATCGCCACCTGGCCGGTGTGGAAGGGGTTCTTGGCGCTGAACTCCTCGCCGAAGGTCGAGCGGAACTTGTCCAGCTTGGCGTAGCCGCCGAGCTGGTCGACCAGGCCCTTCTGCCACTTGAGCATCGCGGCGACCTTCGGGTCGGTGGCGATGGACGACTTGCCGTCGGCGCCGAAGTAGGCGGCGCCGTACTGGCCGAGGTAGTGCTCGGTGGTGGACTCGTAGCCGTGGTACAGCGGCATGAAGCCGAGCTGCTTGTACGAGTCGCCGTCGGCGATGGTCAGCTTGGCGGCCGCGTCGGCGAACTCGCTGAAGGTCTTCGGGGGGTTGGCGATGCCGGCGGCGGCGAAGGCCTTCTTGTTGTAGTACAGGCCGTACGCGTCGCCGAGCAGCGGCAGCGAGCACTGGTTGCCCTTGAACTGGGTGTAGTCGAGCATCGCGGACGGGAAGGTCTTGGCCGCGTCGATGCCGCTCTTCTCGAGCATCGGCTTGAGGTCGACGAAGGCCTTGGTCGAGCAGAACATGCCGACGTTGTTGGTGGTGAAGGAGGACACCACGTCCGGCGCGGTGTCACCGCCGGCCCGCAGCGCCTGGTTGACCTTGTCGTCCGGGATGTTGCCCACGGCCTTGACGTGGATGTTGGGGTGGGCCTTCTCGAAGGCGGCGATGTTGTCGTTGATCGCCTTGGTCTCGGTCTCCTGGCTCCAACCGTGCCAGAAGGTGATGGTGACGTCCTTGCCGCCGGCCGACTCGTCGTTGCCGCCCGAGTCGCCGGAGCCGGTGCAGGCGGAGGCGAGCAGGGCCAGGACGGCGCTGCCGGCGAGGGCGGCGACGGTGCGGCGGCCTCTGCGGGAGGTGGTGGCGTGCACTTCGGGGTCCTCCTGGGGGTGCGCGGGCAGGCCTCATTGCCTCGGGTCCCGCGATCGGGGGTTGGGGGAGAGGTGGGTGCAGGTGGAGCCGTGGAGCCAGGTGACAGGGGGAGCGTCGGTGGGCGGGCGGGGCGTGGTCGGGAGCAGGCGGTGGGCGGAGCGTCAGTGGGTGGAGAAGACCGCCTCGCGGGCGTCGGACAGGGCACGTTGCAGGGCGCCGAGCAGGACGGGTGAGCCGGGCAGGGCGCTGCTGCGCACCTGCGGCCGGGCGATCGAGACCCGCGCCAACTCGTCCTCGACCAGCGCCCGCAGGCGCTCGCCGCCCGCCGTCGGCACCACGCCGGAGAGGACCACCAACTGGGGGTCGACGACGGCGACGATCACCGCCAGCCCGACGGCGAGCCGCCCGGCCAGCTCGGCGAGGAAGGCGTCGCCGGCGCCCGGGGTGGCCAGCGCCCTGGCGATCGACTCCTGGGCGGTGGCCGCACCGAGCCCGTGCTCACGGGCCAGGACCCGGACGGCGGGCGCGCCGACCAGGGCCTGGAAGCCGCCGAACTTGCGGCGGCGGGCGTCCCACTCGACCGGGGAGTCGGGCAGCGGCATGTAGCCGACCTCCCCGGCGCCGCCGGTGAAGCCGCGGTGCAGCCGCCCGGCGATCACGATCGCCGCGCCGACTCCCGCCCCGGCCCAGAGCAGGACGAAGTCCTCGAAGCCGGCCGCGGCGCCGGAGGAGCGCTCGGCGACGGCGGCCAGGTTCACGTCGTTCTCGATCGACACCGGCGCGCCGATCGCCTCCGTCAGCTCCTCGACCAGCCGCGGCGAGTGCCAGCCCGGCAGGTGGGAGGCGTAGCGCAGCTTGCCGGTGACCGGGTCGGGGGCGCCGCCGAGCCCGATCGCGGCGGTGCGCAGGCCGCCCGCGGGGATCCCGGCGGCCCGGGCCGCCTCGGCCACCGCGGCGGCGACCGCCGGAACGGTCCCGGCGGCCGGCACGCCCTTGGTCGGCACGGCGTGCTCGGTCAGCGTGCTGCCGGTGATGTCGGCGATCGCGACCCGGATCTCGCTGTTGGTGACGTCCAGCCCGGCGACGTACCCGGCGGCCGGATTCACCTGGTACAGCTGGGCGTTGGGCCCGGGGCCGCCCGCCGTGGTGCCGACCGGCAGGACCAGCCCGGCCGCCTCCAGCCGGGCCAGCAACTGCGAGGCGGTGGGCTTGGACAGCCCGGTGAGCGCGCCGATCTGGGTGCGCGAGAGCGGCCCGTTCTCCAGCAGCAGTTCGAGGGCGGCGCGGTCGTTGATGGCCCGCAGCAGGCTGGGGGTGCCGGCGAGGGGGGCCTTGGCGGTGCTCTTGGTCATGCCCGGAATCCTCCTCTTTCGGCTGGTCGGGCGAACGGGCGGGAAGGCCGGGAAAGGGGCCGGGCGAACTGTTAGGAAACTTTCCAGTCGCTTGGGAAGGACCGTAAGGGCCGCCTCAGCGGGGTGTCAATGGCCGGTGGAGCGGAGGATGCCGAAGCGTTACCCGCCGGCACCCGGACAGCACGGAGCCCCGCTCCCACCGTGGGGGAGCGGGGCTCTCGTCCGCGTCCGGACGGCCGGACCGCTACGGCTTCGCCGCGTCGTCCGGGCCCTTCGCCGCCGGGATCGGCTCCGTCGCCCGGTAGCGCGGGGAGGCGGGGTCGGCGAGCGCGGAGGGCGCGGTCTGCTCGGCGGCCGGCGCCGGCGAGGGGGCGATCACCACTCCGGTCGCCCCAGCCGCCGGCGCCGCCGGGGCCTCCTCCTTGACCTTGATCCCGGCCTGGTCGAAGGCGATCTTCAGCCGCTGGCGCAGCGCCCGCGACACCGAGGCCGCCTTGCCCGGCGCGGTCCGGGCCTCGACCCGCAGCACCACCGACTCCGGGGCGACCGACTCCACGCCCAGGATCGACACCGGCGCCCAGATCAGCTCGTCGTACGGCGCCTCCTTGGCCATCTCCTCGGCCGTCGCCAGGATCAGCTCCTCGACCCGGACCAGGTCCTCCTTGTACCCGACCTGCACGTCCACCGAGGCGGTCGCCCAGCCCTGGCTCATGTTGGCGATCCGCTTCACCTCGCCGTTGCGGATGTACCAGATCTCGCCGTTCGCACCGCGCAGCTTGGTCACCCGCAGGCCGACCTCCAGCACCGTGCCGGTGGCCACCCCGGTGTCGATCTCGTCGCCGACGCCGTACTGGTCCTCCATGATCATGAAGACCCCGGAGAGGAAGTCGGTGACCAGGTTGCGGGCGCCGAAACCGATCGCCACACCGGCGACACCGGCGCTCGCCAGCAGCGGCGCCAGGTTCACCCCCAGCGCGGACAGCACCATCAGCGCCGCCGTGCCCAGGATGGTGAACGAGGCCACGCTGCGCAGCACCGAGCCGATCGCCTCCGAGCGCTGCTGGCGCCGCTCGGTGTTCACCACCCCGGTGTTGGCCAGCAGGCCGCCCAGCCGGCTCTCCTCCTGGGTCTCCGAGGTGCGGGCCATCCGCCCGATCAGCTGGGTGATGAGCTTGCGCACCACCGCCCGCAGCACCAGGGCCAGCACGATGATGAAGACGATCCGCAGCCCGCCGGCCAGCCAGCCCTGCCAGTGGGTGTCGAACCAGCTGGCGGCCTGCCGGGTGGTGTCCGAGACCTCCTGCGCGCTGGTCGGTATCCGCAGGTCGAGCTCCGGCAGCTGCGCGGTCGGGCTCGGGGCCGGTGTCGGGTTGGCGAGCGTCTGGGACGCGTCGGACGGGCCGGTGGCACCGGAGCTGAACACGTGCGGACCTTCCTGGCTGGGTGCGTGTCGGGCCCGCACCGCCGGCAAGCGGCCCGCGGACCGTGCGTTCCAGCCTATCCGCCCCCGCGCACCCGCCCGGACACGCCGGGAGGGCGTACGGGCTCTTCCGGACGCCCCGTCAACGCAACCGCGCGCTCCCCCCTGAGTGGGGTTCCGGGGAGTCCCCGGCCGGTCCGGCACTGCTCCGGACGGCCGAACCGCGCACCCCGGAGGGCCACCCGGCACCGCCGCCGCGGCGGGCCGCACCGCCACCCGGGTGCAACCCGACCGCCCCCCGGGCATACCGGCTATGACGGAGACCACACCCGGAGTTCACCTCAGGTCCGTTACACAGGAGTGGTGGCGCCGTACAAAGTCGTAAGGCGACACTGGGGGAGATCGCGCACGAGTGGCGCGATCCCACCGCTCGTCCCGGCGCGAGCCACGCGCCGCAGGCGTCCAAGGAGGCATCCGTGCCGCATGTCCTGGTCCTCAACGCGTCCTACGAGCCACTCGGCGTCGTATCGATGCGCCGCGCACTCATCCTGGTCCTCAACCACAAGGCGGTCAGCCTGGAGGACTCGGAAGTCACTCTGCACAGCGCCACCAGCGCCCTTCCGGCGCCGTCCGTCGTCCGTCTGACCCGTTTCGTGCGGGTCCCGTTCTGCGGGCCCGTCCCGCTCACCCGCCGGGCGCTGTTCGCCCGCGACCACGGCCGCTGCGTCTACTGCGGGGCCGCCGCCACCAGCGTCGACCACGTCATCCCGCGCAGCCGCGGTGGCCAGCACCGGTGGGACAACGTGGTGGCGGCCTGCCGCCGCTGCAACCACACCAAGGCCGACCGCCACCTGACCGAACTCGGCTGGCGGATGAAACGACCACCCGCGCCGCCCAGCGGCCTGGCCTGGCGCATCATCGGCACCGGGATCAAGGACCCGCGCTGGCGGCCCTACCTGGAACCCTACGGCGGTGCGGACCAGCTGCGCGCGCCGCAGTGGGGGGAGTACGAGCACCGCGACCACACCGAGCAGCCGGCCCACCCCGTCCCGCTCGGCCGGGCGCACCCCGCCCATTCCGCCCCCGTCCGCCGCGGTGAGCAGCCCGAACCGCTCTCCGCCTGACCGCAGCTCCACAAGGGCCCGCCCGTCACACCGTCGGTACGCGCCTCATGGGCCGCCGAGCCCCCCGCACCGGGGAGCCGGCGGCCCGCCGCGTTCCGGCCGCGTTCTCCCGCCGCGTTCCGGCCGCGTTCCGACGGGTTCCGGCGCCGTCCCGCCGCCTTCGGCAGCGGTCCCGCCCGGGCCCGCCACCACCCGGCCGGCTACCGCCCGGCCGCCTGCGGGCGCACCGCGAGCGAGGCCGGGGTGCCGCCCGACTGGGCCGACCCGGCCGGGGGCTGGGGCGTCGTCGGCGTCGTCGGGCCGGCCGGGGCGGCCGGGGCGGCCGGGGCTGTCGGCGTCGTCGGCGCGGTCACCGCGTACAGCTCGACGCCCCACAGCGAGTAGCCGTACTTGGTGGCCCGCGCCACGCCCTGCACCCGGACGAAGCGCGCGCCGGGCGCGTCGAAGCGCACCGTCTCGTCACCGCCCTTGCCGTTGTCCACCGTCGCCGCGTCCGTCCAGGTGTTCCCGTCCGCCGAGACCTGGATCCGGTACGAGGAGGCGTACGCGGCCTGCCAGTGCAGCACCGCCGCGCCCAGCCGGGTCGCCTGCGGCAGTTCCAGCCGCACCCAGGCGTCGTCCTTGGCCGGCGAGGACCAGCGGGTCTTGGGGTCACCGTCGGTGACCGCCGAGGCCGGGAAGTCCGCCGTCTCGTCGCCCGAGGAGGTGGCCTTGGCGCCGACCGCGAGGTCGGGCCCGCCGGTGGGCGGCACCACGTGCACCTGGAGGACCTGCCGGACGGTGGTGCCGCCGGAGACGAACTGCACCGGCACCCGGTACGTCCCGGACGGCGTGTCCGCGGCGGCCGAGACCAGCAGCGGCACCCCCACCCGGCCGCCGCGCGGCACGCTCACCGGGCCGGCCGGGGTGACGGTCAGGCCCTTGGCGGCGGCCGGCACCTCGGTGCGCAGCTCGCCGGTGGTGCCCTCGGGCCGCCCGGCCTCCAGGGTGGCCCGGGTCTGGACGGGCGAGGCCGCGCCGGTCACCACGTCCAGGGCCGGGTCGGCGAGGTTGAGCCGGGCCGCCGGGGCGTCCGCGTACCAGGGGATCACCTGGTTGACGACCGGCGGGTCGCCGCCGGGCTTCCAGGTCAGCCGGAACGCGTCGGCGGGCTGGCCGCCGGCCGGCAGCTCGTTGTAGCCGGGCTGCACGGTGCCGATGTCGGCCCAGGTGCCGTCGGACCGGCGCACCGCCGCGGTGGCGGTGGCGTGGACGCTGGGGTCGGTCAGCACGGTGAGGCGGTCCAGCGGACGGGCCGCGCCGAGTTCGACGGTGAGCGGCTCGTCCTGTGCGGTCGGCGCCTTGGCGGCCCGGTAGGCGGTGTCCGGGTTGCCGTCCAGCACGGCGGCGGCGGAGGAGCCGGGCAGTGCGTCGGGGCCGCCGCTGACGCTGGCCGGGGAGTCCTCCGGGGCGGTCACGGTGAACTCGCGCACCGCGACGGCGGTCTTCTGCGCGGCGGTGGCCCGCAGCCGCACCGCCCGGACCACCGTGCCGGGCGGGAGGTGGCCGCTGACCGTCTTCTGGTTCCTGACGGTGGCGAGCTGCTTCCAGCCGCCCTCGCCGGTGGAGTACTCCAGGACGCCGTCGCGGATGTAGTCGTCGACGGCGGTCCGGGCGTCCGGACCGTCGCCCCAGCCGCCCATCAGCACGGTCACGTCGCTGACCGGGCGGCCCGCGCCGAGGTCCAGGCCGACCGCGTCGCCTGGCTGCGGGGGAGCGGAGCTCCAGTAGAAGGTGTCGGCCAAGCCGTCGGCCATCAGCGCGGGCAGGTGGTCCTGCGCGGTGCCCATGGTGGTGGTCGGGGTGAGCGCGCCGCCGCCCACGCCGGACCAGTTGTCGGCGGCGCGCACGGCGCGCTCCAGGAACGGGCCGAGCACCCCGGCGCCGACGGTGGCCGGGGCCCGGTCCAGCTGCTCGCGCAGCCGGTTGAGCTCGACCCGGGCCTTCCAGGCGGCGGCGCCGTCGCCGCCGTGCTGCGCCAGCAGCATGTCGAGGGCGGCCTGCCCGGCCAGCCCGTAGTCGCGCAGCGGGTCCAGCCAGGGCGCGGCCTCGCCGGCCAGCTGGGCGGTGGCCGGAGTGCCGGCCAGGGTCTGCCGGGCGGTGGCCATGGTGGCGAAGGCCTCCCGCAGCGGGGCGGCGGCCTCGATCAGCCTGGCGACGTCGGGGGCGGTGCCGGAGGTGGGCTCGGCCGCCGCCCAGAACCGGTCCAGCAGCGGCGCCAGGTAGCCGGACTCCTGCTTGGACAGCGGGGAGGAGGTGTTGTTCCCGGCCAGCGCGGTGACGGCGGACAGCGCCGTCCCGGCGGGCGTCGCGGCGGCGCCGGTCGGCCCGGCCAGCGAGCGCACGGCGGCCCGCCAGGACTCCTCGGGCTGGTAGCCGGCCGGGTTCCAGGCGAAGTCCCCGGCCGTGGCGAGGGCGATCCGGGAGGCCACCGGCTGGCGCATCGCGCCGGTCAGCAGCGCCGCCGAGCGGGTGGCCACCTCCGGGTCGCGCCCGGTGTAGGCGCCGAGGAAGAGCCGGTCCGGGCTGGCGTCGTTGACCGGGTAGTTGTCCATGGTGAGCAGCGGGTGCCCGTACAGCCCGGCGGTGTCGGAGGCCTGGGCGCCGGTGATCCTCTCCGGGATCACCCCGACCCCGCTCCAGGCCACCTGCACGCCCTCCGGCAGCGCCGCGGCCAGGGCCTTGCGGTACGGGGTGGAGCCCTGCTGGTGGTACTCGGTGGGGACGACCGACAGCGGCGCCAGGCCCGGGTTCTTCGCGATCAGCCGGTCCTGCACCTTGCGCACCAGCTCGGCCTGCGCCCTGGCGGCCGCGGCGGGCCCGGTGCCGTACTTGCCGCGGTCGCCGCCGCAGTGCCACTCGTCGTAGCTGACGTCCAGGAACTGGAGCTGGAAGGCGGTGAAGCCGAGGGCGCGCAGCCCGTCCAGCTTGGCCACCAGCGCGTCCACGTCCTTGCCGGAGCTGAAGCAGAAGGACTGCCCCGGGTCGATCGCGTAGCCGAGCGTGACGTGGTTCTGCCGCGCCCGCGCGCCCAGCTCGCGCAGCTCCTGGGCCTGGTCGGCCGGGTAGGGGGTGCGCCAGCGGGAGAGCCGGTACGGGTCGTCACCGGGGGCGTAGAGGTAGAAGTTCTGCTTGGAGCGGCCGAGGAAGTCGAGCTGCTCCAGCCGCTGCTGGGTGGTCCACGGGGTGCCGTAGAAGGCCTCCGCGGTGCCGCGCACGGGCGCGCCGGTCGGCCAGTCCCGCAGGGTGATCCCGGGCAGGCCGAGCCCGGCCGCCCCGGGGGCCTGCCCCTGCCCGGCCGGTACGGCGGCGAGCAGCTGCCGCAGGCTCTGCGCGGCGTAGAAGGTGCCGGTGGCGTCCGCGCCGGCCAGCACCACGGCGCCGTACGTCCCGCCGCCCTGGGCGGGCAGCTGACCGGCCGACAGCACGTACCCGCCGGGCGGCAGGCCCACGGGCGAGGGCGCGGCGCCGTCCTTGCCGCCGGCCGCGGCGGCCAACTGGCGCAGCACCCGGCCCGGTTCGCCGTCGGCGCCCTGGCCGACGTACACCACCAGCGAGCCGGCGGCCGGAGTCCCGGCGTCCGGCTGCGGCGTCACCTCGCTCGCCCCGGCGACCTCCAGCACCTCGCGGACGGCCCCGATCGCGGCGAAGTCCGCCTTGTCCCCGGTCACCAGCGTGACGGCCGACGGCACCGCGACGGGCTTGCCGGCCACGGTCTGCTGCTGCGGCTTCGGGAACACCCTGGGGTCGGTCACGCTGCCCAGCGGGGTCTGCGGCGCGGTGCTCACCACGGCGGGCGCCGAACCGACGGCGGGCGCGGAGCCGGCCGCGTGCGCCGTCGAGGGCAGCGAGCCGGCCAGCAGCCCGCCGACCACCGCCGCGGCGGCGACCCCGGCCGCGATCTGCATCGCCCGCCGGCCCGGCCGCCCGGCGGCCCGTCCCGCCGGCCGTTCCCCGCGCTCCGCCCGCTCCGCCCGTTCCTCGCGCACCGATGCCAACAGTGGCTCCGTTCCCTTGAGGTCGGCGATCAGCCGGTCCGCCGTCCGCGGCGCCAGCTGACGGCACGTCCGCGCCGTGGCCTGCCGCGCCGCCACCGCCGCGGGGTGGTGCACGACCTCGCGAAACGCCGCACTCTGCTCCAACTGCGACCGAAGCCGCCGCCCGGCCGCAACGGACACACGGGCTTGCACAGGAGCCTCCTCGCCAGGCCGGAACCACATCGTCGACAACCCCACCAGTCGGCCGATCAGGTGTCAACGCCGCCGACGGCTATGCCTGGTTTGCCCGTATTTGACCAGGCGTCGGACCGGGTGCCGGACCGGGCCCGGGAAGCGGCGGAGGCCGCCGCGCGGAGGGTGCCGACGGAGGCGCCGCAGCCGCTGTCGGCGCTGGTCCGGCACCGGTCCGCGGCGGATTCGGCGAGAGGGCTCAGAGCCGTGTCGGGGCGGGCGTCCAGCGCCGGTTCGGACCGGCCGCGCCAGCGTGGTGCCGGAAGGGCGCCCGACCCGGAGAAGCCGAGGGGCGGCGAGGTCCGGGCCCCCGGCCGTTGCGCCGGGGCGCCGTCGTGTCGCGCTGGGTGATCGAGGTGTCACCCGGGTAGGAAAGTGGTCGTCCTGACCGGGCGTAGCCGAGACAGCGCAGGAGCCGCGAGTGGCCGCTTACCACGACAGTGACGGAGCCGGGCAGGTGCCGGCGCAGGACGCCCCGCCGCCGCCCGCCGAACTGGTGGCGCTGGCGCGGGCGTACGGGGTGGACAGCCGGTACCCGGGGCCGGGCGGGCGGTCGGTGGGGGCGCGGACGCTGGTCGCGGTGCTGGCGGCGATGGGGGTGGCGGCCGGGACGCCGGAGGAGTCGGCGCGGGCGCTGGAGCGCCACCGGGCCGAGCAGCGGGACCGGTTGCTGCCGCCCTGCGTGGTGGTGCGGCAGGGGCGGCGCACCGCGCTGGACGTTCCCGCGGACGCCAGGCTGCACATCGAGCTGGAGGACGGCGGGAGTTGGGAACTGCCGAGGGGGCACTCGCACTGGGTGCCCGGCGACCTGCCGCTGGGGCGGCACGCGCTCACAGCCCACAGCGAGGGTCGGGCGGCCCGCGCCGCGCTGATCGTCGCCCCCGAGCGGCTGCCGCAACTCCCCGGCCGCGGCTGGGGGTTCCTCGCCCAGCTGTACTCGGTGCTGTCCGACCGCTCGTGGGGCATGGGCGACCTCGGCGACCTCGCCGAGCTGGCACAGTGGGCGGGCGCCGGCCTCGGCGCGGACTTCGTGCAGATCAACCCGCTGCACGCGGGCCTGCCCACCCGCCCGTCCGACCCCTCCCCGTACCGCCCCTCCTCCCGCCGCTTCGCCGACCCGGTGCACCTGAGGATCGAGGCCGTCCCCGAGTACGCGTACCTGGACGGCGACCGGCACGACCAGGCCGAGGAGCTGACCCGCCGCGCCGCCCGGCTGCGCGACGAGGTGCTCGGCCACGACGGGCTGATCGACCGCGACGCCGTCTGGCGGCTCAAGCGCGAGGCCCTGGAGCTGCTGCACGAGGTGCCGCGCGGCCCCGGCCGGCAGGCGGCCTACGAGGCGTACCTGCGGCGCGAGGGGAAGTGGCTGCGCCGGCACGCCCTGTGGAACGCCCTGGCCGAGAGGCACGGACCCGACTGGCACCACTGGCCGAAGGGGCTGCGTCACCCGGACGGCCCACAGATCGGGCAGGCGGAGAAGGAGCTCGGGGACCGGGTCGAGTTCCACCGCTGGCTCGCCTGGCAGGTCGACCAGCAGCTCGGCGCCGCCCAGCGCGCCGCCCGCGAGGCCGGCATGGCGGTCGGCCTGATCCACGACCTGGCCGTCGGCGTCCACCCCGACGGCGCGGACGCCTGGGCCCTCCAGGACGTGCTGGCCGGCGGCATCGCGGTCGGCGCCCCGCCGGACGCCTTCAACGCCCACGGCCAGGACTGGGGCCTGCCGCCCTGGCGCCCGGACGCCCTCGCCGAGGCCGGCTACGCGCCGTACGCGGAGCTGCTGCGGGGCGTCGCCCGGCACGCCGGGGCCCTGCGGATCGACCACGTGATGGGCCTGTTCCGCCTCTGGTGGGTGCCGGCCGGGCACCCGCCCACCGAGGGCGCGTACGTCCGGTACGACGCGGAGGCGATGCTCGGGGTGCTGGCGCTGGAGGCGCACCGGGCCGGGACGGCGGTGATCGGCGAGGACCTCGGCACGGTCGAGCCGGGCGTGCGGGAGGAGCTGGCGGCGCGCGGCGTGCTCGGCACCTCCGTCCTCTGGTTCGAGCGGGACTGGCAGGGCGACGGAGCCGTCCTGCCCCCGGACCGCTGGCGGTCGGGCTGCCTGGCCACCCTCACCACCCACGACCTGCCCAGCACCGCCGCCCGGCTCTCGGGCGAGCACGTCGAACTGCGGCACCGGCTCGGGCTGCTGGCCCGGCCGCTGGGGGAGGAGCAGGAGCAGGCGGCGGCGGAGCTGGCCGACTGGCGGGCCGAGCTGACCCGGCTCGGGCTGCTCCGGCCGGGTGAGCCGCTGACGATGCCCGCGCTGTACGGCTTCCTGCGGGCGACCCCGGCCCGGCTGGTCGGCGTCTGGCTGCCGGACCTGGTCGGCGACCCGCGCCCGCAGAACCTGCCCGGCACCTGGGACCAGTACCCGAACTGGCGCCTCCCGGTCGCCGACGGCACCGGCGCCCCGGTCACCCTCGACCACCTCGCCGCCGCCCCCGCCGCCCGCTTCCTGGCCGAGCTCCTGGCCCCGCCCGGGCCGCGCTGACCCCCTGCCCCGCCCATCCGCGTCTGCCTCGGTCCTCACCCCACCTGGGGCCCGCTGCCCCTCCGCCCTTGCCGCACCCGCCCCACCTCCGGCCTCCCACCCCCCAGGCGGCAGGCCGGGGAAGGAGGCCGGGGCCGGGGACAGGGACGTGGGCCAGGGAAGGGCCCGGGGCCGCGAGGCAAGGGCGCGCCACCCCACCGCACAGCAAGGGGGCGCCACCCCCGCACCCAGGCGCCCCCGCCGCCAGCCCACCCCCGGCGCGCGCGCCCCCGTAAGCGGCGGGTAAGTTGGAAACGTGGACAAGAGGAACGCTTTGCGAGCCGGCGCGGTCTCCGCAACGGTCACGCTGATGATGCTGCTGTCGTCGCCCGCCATGGCCTTCACCAGGGACGACGGTGATGACCCCGGTGCCGGCCTGAGCGTCGGCCAGACCCTCGGCCTGTACGTGTTTCTCCCCCTCGTCGCCTTCGCGGTGATCGCCGGTCTGGCCGGCCTGCCGTACGGCAAGGGCAAGAAGAAGTAGCCACCCAGAACCCGCGGTACCCCGAAGGGGCGCCGGACGATCCCGTCCGGCGCCCCTTCGGGTCATCGGCGCACCGTCAGCGGGCCCCCGCCGCACGGTCGACCGCCTGGGCCTTGAGCGCTCGCTCGATGCCCGCCCGGGCCTCGACGACCTGGCGCCGCAGGGCCGGCGCCGGCTCGGCCGAGGCCAGCCACGCGTCGGTCGCCTCCAGCGTCCCGGCCGTCACCTGGAGCGACGGGTACAGCCCGCCGATGATCTGCTGCGAGATCTCGTGGCTGCGGGTCTCCCAGATGCCCTTCACCGCCGCGAAGTACTTCTCCGCGTACGGCGCGAGCAGCTCGCGCTGGTCGGACTGCTGGAAGCCGGTGATGACGGCGTCCTGCACGTAGTTCGTCAGCGTGTCCGACTCGACCACCGACGCCCAGGCCTCCGCCTTGGCCTCGGCGGTCGGCCGGGCGGCGCGGCAGGTGGCCGCGTGCTCCTGGCCGGCCGCGGTGTTGTCCCGCTCCAGCTCGGCCGCGATGGCGGCCTCGTCGGCCCGGCCGGTGGCGGCGAGCCGGGTGAGCAGGGTCCAGCGCAGCTCGGTGTCCACCGCGAGGCCCTTGAGCTCGACCGAGCCGTCCAGCAGCCCGGCGAGCAGCCCGAGCTGACCGTCCGTACGGGCGACCGAGGCCAGGGCGCGGGCCCAGGCCAGCTGGTGGTCGCTGCCGGGCTCGGCGGCGCGCAGGTGCTCCTCCGCGGCGGCGGCCCAGCGGGCGAGGCCCTGCTCGCGCCACTGCGGGTCGGCGTAGGCGTCGAGGGCGAGCTTGACCTGCCGCTGCACCGACTGCACCACGCCGATGTCGCTCTCGCGCCCGATGCCGGACAGCGCCAGCGACAGGTAGTCGCGGGCGGCCAGCTCGCCGTCGCGGGTCATGTCCCAGGCGGAGGCCCAGCACAGCGCGCGCGGCAGCGACTCGGTGAAGCCGCCGAGGTTCTCGGTGACGACGGCCAGCGAGGCCTCGTCCAGCCGGATCTTGGCGTACGAGAGGTCGTCGTCGTTGAGCAGCACGACGGCCGGGCGGTGCCGGCCGACCAGCTCGGGCACCTCGGTGCGCGGCCCGTCGACGTCCAGCTCGATCCGGTCGGTGCGCACCAGCGCGTCGCCGTCGAGCTCGTACAGGCCGATCGCGATCCGGTGCGGCCGCAGCACGGCCTCGCCCTTGGCGCCGGCGGGCAGCGCGGGGGCTTCCTGGAGCACCGCGAAGGACTCGATCCGCCCGTCGGCGTCCACGGTGACGGCGGGCCGCAGCACGTTGATGCCGGCGGTCTCCAGCCAGGCCTTGGACCAGGCCCTGAGGTCGCGGCCGCTGGCCTCCTCCAGGGCGCCGAGCAGGTCGCCGAGGCGGGTGTTGCCCCAGGCGTGGCGCTTGAAGTAGGCCTGCACGCCCTGGAAGAAGGCGTCCTGGCCGACGTACGCCACCAGCTGCTTGAGCACCGAGGCGCCCTTGGCGTAGGTGATGCCGTCGAAGTTGACCTGGACGTCCTCCAGGTCGTTGATGTCCGCCATGATCGGGTGGGTGGACGGCAGCTGGTCCTGCCGGTACGCCCAGGTCTTCATCTGGTTGGCGAAGGTGGTCCAGGAGTGCGGCCACCTGGAACCGGGGGCCTCGGCCTGGCAGACCGCCTCGGCGAAGGTCGCGAAGGACTCGTTGAGCCAGAGGTCGTTCCACCACTCCATGGTGACGAGGTCGCCGAACCACATGTGGGCGAGCTCGTGCAGGATCGTCGCGGCGCGGGCCTCGTACGCGGCGTCGGTGACCTTGGAGCGGAACACGTACTGGTCGCGCAGGGTGACGGCGCCCGCGTTCTCCATCGCGCCGGCGTTGAACTCCGGGACGAAGAGCTGGTCGTACTTGGCGAACGGGTACGGGTAGTCGAACTTCTCCTGGAAGTAGTCGAAGCCCTGCTTGGTGACCTCGAAGACGGCCTCCGGGTCCAGGAACTCGCGCAGCGAGGGCCGGCAGTAGATGCCCAGCGGCACGCGCTGCTCGCCCTTCTCGTAGGTGTCGAACACCCCGACGTAGGGCCCGGCGACGAGCGCGGTGATGTAGCTGGAGATCCGGCCGGTGGGCTCGAACCTCCAGACCCGGGTGTCCCCCTCGCCGGCCGGCTGCGGGGTGGGCGAGTTGGAGACCACGACCCAGCCCGCGGGCGCGGTCACGGTGAACGCGAACGTGGCCTTCAGGTCGGGCTGTTCGAAGTTGGCGAAGACCCGGCGGGCGTCCGGCACCTCGAACTGGCTGTACAGGTAGGTCTCGCCGTCGACCGGGTCGACGAACCGGTGCAGGCCCTCGCCGGTGTTGGTGTACTCGCAGTTCGCGACGACCCGCAGTTCGTTCTCGGCGGCCAGGCCCGGCAGCGGGATGCGGCTGTCGACGAAGCTCGCCGGGTCGAGCCGCTCGCCGTTGAGGGTGATCTCCTCGACGCTCGGGGCGACGAGGTCGATGAAGGTCTCCGCGCCGGGGGTGGTGGCGCTGAACCGGACCACGGTGGTGGACCGGAAGGTGCCGCCCTCACGGGCCGAGCCGAGGTCGAGCTCGATGTCGTACGCGTCCACGTGGAGGAGGTCGGCCCGGGTGCGGGCCTCCTCACGGGTCAGGTTTGTGCCGGGCACTCGCTGCACTCCTTCGTCAGGCTGATGGACGGAATCCTCGCACGTCCAACGTACGGGGCAGCCGGAAAATCACTGGCGGGGCGGGCGGGGCCACCGCCCCTGCCCCGCCCCGCCGGTGGCGGTCGCGCCGCGGGGTCACGTACCCCCGGCCGCCCGCGGTGGCGTTCCCGCCGTCACTTCTTCCACTTGGTCAGCGGGCCGTCGCTGGCGCTGTAGCGGCGGAAGGCGTAGACCGAGGCGCCGTCGTCCGAGATGAGGTACTCGGAGGTGCTGATGCCGATGCCCATGCTGCTCGGCATCGCCATGGTGCCGATGTCGGTCAGCGAGCCGTCGGTCGGCGACAGCGTCACCAGCCGGGCCGGCTTGTTGTAACCCTGGTCGACGATCGCGCGGACCTTGCCGTCCTTGTCGGTCCCGGCGACCAGCCGCATGTCGTTGTTCGCCGAGCCCGAGTTGGCCGACCACAGGCGCTTGCCGGTGTTCAGGTCGTAGGCGTTGACGGCCGACTTGCCGCCGCTGATCTGCACGTACAGCGTGGTGCCGCTGACGACGTTCCGGGTCATGGCCTCGTCCTGGCCGGACAGCCGCAGGCTGTCCGCACCGGGCTCCTTGACGGACATCTGGTTGCCCGGCTTGTTGTCCTTGTCGAACGGCAGGACGTAGTCGCCCTGCGGGCCGTTGGACATCAGCAGCACCAGCGGCTTGTCCTGGACGACCGAGTCGACCTCCTCGATGCTGCCGGTGAGGGTGATCGGGGTGCTGGCGGCCTTGCCGGTCTCGGCGTTGACGATGACCAGCTGGGACTTCGGCCCGCTGGTGCCGTAGCAGCGGTCGCTGACCGCGATCTGGGCGCCGGCCGCCTTGGCGCGCAGGGTGCAGTCCTTGTCGCGCGGCTGGTACTGCCAGGCCGGCTGCCCGGTGGCGATGTTCAGGGCGCCGACCGCGTTGCCGCCGACGGCGACCACGTTGTCGGTGACGCTCAGGGTCGGCGAGGACATCCGGTCGGCCGTGACCTTGACGCTCCAGAGCATCTTGCCCTGGTTCAGGTCGACGGCGCCGACGGTGGAGCAGTCGCTGTCACCGGTGTTGAAGGAGACGGCGGCGACGCCCTTGGAGTTGGCGCCGTACGAGGCGGTGCACAGCTCCTTGCTGCCGGCCGGGGCGGGGATGTTCCAGGCCTCCTTGCCGTCGGCCAGGTTGTAGGCCTTGATGCCGGAGCTGTCCACGCGCACCGCCAGCTTGTCGGTGCCCCAGATGCCGAGCATCTGGTTGGAGCCGTCCGAGGCGGCCGGCTTGGCGGCGCTCCACGCGACGTTGAAGGTGGCGCCCTTGGTGGCGGGGCCGGGGGTTGGGCTGTTGCCGCTCCCGCCGCTGTCGGAGGTGGTGCCGCCGCTGGCCGGAGCCGGCGTCGGGTCCGCCACCGGGTCCGGCTTGGGGTCCTTGAGCAGGACGACCAGGGCGGCCACGATCGAGATCGCCAGCACGCCGCCGATGATCCCGCCCCACAGCATCACGGGGTTGCGCTGCTTGGGGGCGACGGGCGGCACGGGCGCGCCCGGGTAGGGGTACCCGGGCTGCGGCGCGTAGTTGTAGCCGCCGGCGGTGTAGCCCTGCCCGGCGTCCGGGTGGCCGTACGGGTTGCCGGGGACCGGGTCGTAGGGGCCGACCGGCGCGCCCGGGGGCGGCGGGGCCTGGGTGGGGAACCCGGTCGCGGTCGGCGCGTACGCCGCGTACTCGGGGCTGCCGATGGGCGCCACGGGCGGGTGCGCGGGGGGCTGGGCGGGCGGTGCCGGCGGCTGGGCGGGCGGCGGGCCCGCCGGTGAGGCCTGGCCCGGGACGGCCGCGCCGTCGAGCTGCGTCATCTGGTCCGCGACGGCGGCCGGATCCACACCGCCGCCGGGCGGGCGCCCGAACGAGCCGCCCCGGTTGTCCTGCGGACCGCTGCCGGGCGTTTCGCCTGTCCCCGGCGTAGGGTGATCCCCTGCCATCTGATTCCCCGTCATGTCTGGAAGCGCCCCCTGCCCGGTACCGTCCACGGTTCCGGTGGGACGGGTGAGAATTGGGCACCATGGTAGTGGTGCGCCCGTTTCGGCCGCCGCCAGGACCGTTGAACCCCGGATCCGGGGGCCCGGGGCGCGCAACACCTTCACTTCCCGATCACCGCGGCCCCACCCCCGCGCCCGGCGCTCCGGCTCGCGCCGGTGCGCCCGCGCCCCCACCCCCGACGGCACCCGCGCGCTCCGCCCGGCGCCCCCGCCCGAGCCCCCGGGCCGTACCCTTCAGGAGTTGAAGGGGACGCCCGGCGGAGGGATCCCCGCCCTGGGAGGGTGGATCATGTCGACGGACACACCGGGCTCGCAGTCCTCGCTGCACCGGGCGAACCTGGAACGGGTGCTCCGCGCGGTGCGGATGGCCGGCTCGCTGACCCAGGCCGAGATCGCCCGCGGCACCGGCCTGTCCGCGGCCACCGTGTCCAACATCGTGCGGGAGTTGAAGGAGAGCGGCACCGTCGTGGTCGCCGACACCTCCTCCGGCGGACGCCGCGCCCGCAGCGTCTCGCTCAGCGGGGACGCCGGCATCGTGGTCGGCATCGACTTCGGCCACACCCACCTGCGGGTGGCGGTCGGCAACCTGGCCCACCGGGTGCTGGCCGAGGAGAGCGCCCCGATCGACGTGGACGTCTCCGCCCAGCAGGGCTTCGACCGGGCCGAGGCGATGGTCGAGCGGCTGCTGGCGCAGGCCGGGTTCCGGCCCGACAAGGTGATCGGCGTCGGCCTCGGCGTGCCGGGCCCGATCGACGTGGAGACCGGCGCGCTCGGCTCCACCGCGATCCTGCCCGGCTGGACGGGCATCGCCCCGGGCAAGGAGCTGGCCGAGCGGCTCGGCATGCCGGTGCACGTGGACAACGACGCCAACCTGGGCGCGCTCGGCGAACTGGTCTGGGGGGCCGGCCGGGGGCTGAACGACCTCGCGTACATCAAGGTCGCCAGCGGGGTCGGCGCCGGTCTGGTGGTGAACGGCCACATCTACCGCGGCCCGGGAGGCACCGCGGGCGAGATCGGTCACATCACGCTGGACGAGGCCGGGCCGGTCTGCCGCTGCGGCAACCGCGGCTGCCTGGAGACCTTCGTCGGCTCGCGCTACCTGCTGTCGCTGCTCGCCTCCACCCTCGGCCCGGACCTCAGCCTGCCCCGGGTGGTCGAGCTGGCCCAGCGCGGCGACCTCGGCTGCCGCCGGGTGATCGCCGACGCGGGCCGGCAGATCGGCACCGGCGTCGCCACGCTCTGCAACCTGCTGAACCCCCGCCGGGTGATCCTCGGCGGGGACCTCGCCGAGGCCGGTGAGCTGGTGCTCGCCCCGATCCGGGACTCGGTGGCCCGCTACGCGATCCCCAGCGCCGCCCGCCAGCTCTCGGTGGTCCCCGGCACCCTCGGCGGCCGGGCCGAGGTGCTCGGGGCGCTGGCCCTGGTGATGAGCGAGATGGGGGAGTCCGGCGCGCTCGGCCGAGGCTGAGCCGCGCCCGGAAGCGGGCCGGTACCCGAGTCCGAGCCGCGCCCGGGCCGTGCCCGGAACCGTGTCCGGAACCGCGCCCGGGCCGCGCCCGGAACCGCGTCCGAGCCGCGTTCGGGTCGCATCCGAACCGCGCCGCCGGCGCCCGGGAAGTGGCGTCCGCAACCAGGGTCGTGAACAATCCATCACAAAAGATCGAACTCCCTTGCGTCAACGCAGGGTGACCGGCATCCTGGCTCGACCTCCCGAAATGGCGGGAACCGAGCGTCGCCACCGGGCGCGCCGCTCGGCGTCCGGCAGCCGGACATTAGACTCGACCGGTCGGCGCCGGCCGGTGCCGTCGGCCTGCCGCCGGACCGGGAAGCGACGCCCGCCGGACCGCCCGCGGTCCGCGAACACTTAACGAGGAGGAACGGGTGGCCCTGCTGACCCGCATTCGGGGACCGCGCGATCTCGACCGGCTCACGCCCGGACAGCTGGCCGCACTGGCCCAGGAGATCCGGACCTTCCTGGTGACCGAGGTCTCCAAGACCGGCGGGCACCTCGGCCCCAACCTCGGCGTGGTGGAGCTCACCATCGCACTGCACCGGGTGTTCGACTCGCCGCGCGACCGCATCCTCTTCGACACCGGCCACCAGAGCTACGTCCACAAGCTGCTCACCGGCCGCCAGGACTTCTCCCGGCTGCGCTCGAAGGGCGGCCTGTCCGGCTACCCCTCGCGCGCCGAGTCCGAGCACGACGTGATCGAGAACTCCCACGCCTCCACCGTCCTGTCGTACGCCGACGGCCTGGCCAAGGCCAACCAGCTGCTGGGCAAGAACGACCCGGTCGTCGCGGTGATCGGCGACGGCGCGCTCACCGGCGGCATGGCCTGGGAGGCGATCAACAACATCGCCGACGCCAAGGACCGCCCGGTCGTCATCGTCGTCAACGACAACGAGCGCTCGTACTCGCCGACCATCGGCGGCCTGGCCAACCACCTCGCCACCCTGCGCACCACCCAGGGCTACGAGCGCTTCCTGTCCTGGGGCAAGGACGCGCTCCAGCGCACCCCGGTGGTCGGCCAGCAGCTGTTCGAGACGCTGCACGGCGCCAAGAAGGGCCTCAAGGACTTCATCGCCCCGCAGGGCATGTTCGAGGACCTCGGTCTCAAGTACATCGGCCCGATCGACGGCCACGACCTGACCGCCCTGGAGTCCGCGCTGACCAAGGCGCGCGGCTTCGGCGGCCCGGTGATCGTGCACTGCCTCACCGAGAAGGGCCGCGGCTACCACGCCGCCGAGAACAACGACGAGGACCGCTTCCACGCGGTCGGCAAGATCCACCCGGAGACCGGCCTGCCGGTCAGCGCGGGCGGCGGCCGGAGCTGGACCTCGGTCTTCGCCGAGGAGATGGTCGCGCTCGGCCACGAGCGCCGGGACATCGTCGGCATCACCGCCGCCATGCTCCACCCGGTGGGCCTCGCCCCGTTCGCCGAGGCCTTCCCGGACCGGATCTTCGACGTCGGCATCGCCGAGCAGCACGCCGTCACCAGCGCCGCCGGCCTGGCCACCAACGGGCTGCACCCGGTGTTCGCGGTCTACGCGACCTTCCTCAACCGGGCCTTCGACCAGGTCCTGATGGACGTCGCCCTGCACAAGCTCGGCGTCACCTTCGTCCTGGACCGGGCCGGCGTCACCGGAGACGACGGCGCCTCGCACAACGGCATGTGGGACATGTCGATGCTCCAG
The DNA here is from genome assembly GCF_055575155.1 of Kitasatospora sp. NPDC034533. NCBI lineage: Bacteria > Bacillati > Actinomycetota > Actinomycetes > Kitasatosporales > Streptomycetaceae > Kitasatospora > Kitasatospora sp. NPDC034533. The sequence continues at coordinate 28,800 of NZ_JBVITE010000034.1, read as the reverse complement.
CTCGTCCCGACCCTGCGGCTGGCCGCCCCGCGCGACGCCGACCAGGTCCGCGCGCTGCTGCGCGAGGCCGTCGAGGTCAAGGACGCCCCGACCGTGGTCCGCTACTCCAAGGGCACGGTCGGCCCAGCCGTCCCCGCGGTCGGCCGGGTCGGCGGCATGGACGTGCTGCGCGCCGCCGAGGAGCCCGCCGGCGCCCACCGCGCCGACGTGCTGATCGTCTCGGTGGGCGCGATGGCCGCCACCAGCCTGGAGGTCGCCGACCTGCTGGCCGCCCAGGGCATCACCGCCACCGTGGTGGACCCGCGCTGGGTCAAGCCGGTGGACCCGGCCCTGCCGGGCCTGGCCGCCGAGCACCGGGTGGTCGTCACGATCGAGGACAACGGCCGGGTCGGCGGCGTCGGCGCGGCCGTGGCGCAGGCGCTGCGGGACGCGGACGTGGACCTGCCGGTGCGGGACTTCGGCATCCCCCAGGAGTTCCTGGACCACGCCAGCCGGGCCGAGATCCTGGCCGAAATCGGTCTGAACGCCCCCGACATCGCCCGGAAGGTGACGGCGCTGGTCGCCAAGCTGGACGCGACGCCGGTCGAGGCCTGACGGGGGCTGTCCCCCGTCGCCCGCTCCCGTTCGGCCGGCGGCCGTACGTCGTGACTCGGTAACGGTTCGTCGCAAAACAAGCCGACAATCGCACTGAAAGGCGGGATCGGCGCCACCGGCGCCGATCCCGCCCGGTAGGTTGTCAACCGTGCCGACCCCCACCCGCTTCCGCCTCACCGGACTGGCCGAGCGCCTGCCCGAGCGCGTCCGCACCCGCGTGCGAACCGGGTCCCTGCTGCCCGAGGGCGGGCAAGGAGGGCGGTACTGGACCAGGCTGGTGCCGGTGCTCGCGCTGGTCGCGCTACTCACCCACATCCCCTCCTTCGCCCGGCCCGTCTGGAGCCCGGACGAGGGCTTCCTGGCCACCCAGGCCCGGATGCTCGCGGACGGCGGGGTGCTGTACGACACCGTGGTGGACCGCAAGCCGCCGCTGCTGCCCTGGCTCTACCAGGCCTGCTTCGCCGTCTTCGGCTCCGCCTCGCTCTGGCCCCTGCGCACCCTGGCGGTGGTGGCCCACCTGGTCACCGCGATCCTGCTGGCCTCGATCGCCCGGGGCCGCTGGGGCAACCGGGCCGGGGCCGGTGCCGGGCTGCTCTACCTGCTGGTCTCCATCGGGCTCTCCCCGGAGGACACCCAGGCGGCGACCTTCGAGGTCTTCATGCTGCCCGCCATGGTGGCCGCCTTCCGGTACGCCGAACGGCGCCGCTGGCTGGCCGCCGGCATCGCGGTCGCGCTGTGCTCGCTGACCAAGCAGACCGGCGGCGCGGTGCTGCTGCCGGTGCTCTGGATGCTCCTCCAGGACACCCGCCGGCGCGGGGTGCGCTGGCCGCCCGCGCTGTTCGAGATCGGGTTCGGATTCACCCTGCCGATAGCGCTGGTCGCGGTGATCCTCACCAAGCCCAAGGGCTTCCTCTTCTGGGTGGTCACCGGCAGCGGCGACTACGCCTCCTTCGGCGGCGCCTGGCTGCAGATGCTCGGCCGGGCGCTCGGCAACTCGGCCATCCTGGCCGCCGCCGGCCTGGGCTTCCTGTTCCCGGTCGGGCGCCGGCTCTGGCTCAAGCACCGCCACCGCCCGCTGCCGGTGGCCGGCGAGGAGCACGGCTCGACCGCCGACCTGTGGGTGTGGCTGCTCTCCTCGGCCGTCGCGGTCAGCGTGGGCTTCCACTTCTTCGGCCACTACTACCTCCAGCTGATCCCGCCGCTGGTGCTGCTGGGCACCGGGGCCGTCGCCACCTCGGCGATCCGCTGGAAGCCCGTCCTGGCGTACACCACGGTCGCCGCGACGGTGTTCTGGGCCCTGGCGCTGGCCTGGCCGGGGGAGCAGATGAGCCGCAACACCGAGGTCGCCACCGCCGTCGCGGCCCAGACCACCACCAAGGACAGGGTGCTGATCTGGGGCATGCACCCCGAGATCTACTGGCTGGCCGACCGCAAGCCCGCCACCCGCTACCTGACCGCCGGCTTCCTCACCAACTACAGCGGCGGCAAGGACGGCAACCAGAACGTCGGCGAGCAGTTCAGCGTCTCCAACGCCTGGCAGACCTTCGACAAGGAGCTGGCCGACGGCCTGCCCGAGGTCGTGGTCGACGACTCCGGCATCGCCCCGTACCAGCCGGTCATGGTCCCCCGGATCGAGAACCTGCTGGACACCCACTACGAGATGGTCGGCGTCTTCGCCGACACCGTGATCTACCGCCTCAAGCGCTGAGACGTCCGTTCACGGAGCACCGGGGCCGTGCGCCCCGGACACGGCGGGAGCCCCGGTGACCAGGCGGTCACCGGGGCTCCCGCGGTTCGGGCGCCGCGCGCTACGCGGGCACCGAGGCCACGCCGGGGGCGAGGAACGGCTTGCCGTTCACCCGCTCCGAGATGCCCTCCCGGTCCAGGTACGGGGTGATCCCGCCCAGGTGGAAGGGCCAGCCGGCACCGGTGATCATGCAGAGGTCGATGTCCTGCGCCTCGGCGACGACACCCTCCGCCAGCATCAGGCCGATCTCCTGCGCCACGGCCTCCAGGGCGCGGGCGCGCACCTGCTCCTCGGTGAGCACCGTGTCGCCGAAGGACAGCAGCGCCAGCACCTCCGGGTCGAGCACCTGCTGCCCGTCCGTCCAGGTGTAGAAGCCGCGCTTGCCGGCCTTGACCACCCGGCCGAGGTTCTCGGAGACGGTGAACCGCTCCGGGAAGGCGCCGGCCAGGGTCTCCGAGACGTGCAGCGCGATGGCCGGGCCGACCAGCTCCAGCAGCACGATCGGGGACATCGGCAGGCCGAGCGGCTCGACGGCCTTCTCGACGTCGGCGATCGGGGTGCCCTCGTCGATGATGTTCTGGATCTCGCCCATGAAGCGGGTCAGGATCCGGTTCACCACGAACGCCGGGGCGTCCTTGCACAGGACCGAGGTCTTCTTCAGCTTCTTCGACACCGCGAAGGCGGTGGCCAGCGAGGCGTCGTCGGTCTTCTCGCCGCGGACGATCTCCAGCAGCGGCAGGATCGCGACCGGGTTGAAGAAGTGGAAGCCGACGACCCGCTCGGGGTGCTTCAGCTTCGAGGCCATCTCGGTGACCGACAGCGAGGAGGTGTTGGTCGCCAGCACACAGGTCGGCGAGACCACGTCCTCCAGGTCCGCGAAGACGGCCTGCTTGACGCCCATCTCCTCGAACACGGCCTCGATGACGAAGTCCGCGTCGCCGAAGGCGGCGGCCTTGTCCAGCGACCCGGAGACCAGGCCCTTGAGGCGGTTGGCCTTGTCCGGGCCGATCCGGCCCTTGCCGAGCAGCTTGTCGATCTCGGCGTGGACGTAGCCGACGCCCTTGTTGACGCGCTCCTGGTCGATGTCGGTGAGGACCACCGGCACCTCCAGACGGCGGGCGAACAGCAGCGCCAGCTGCGAGGCCATCAGGCCGGCGCCGACGACGCCCACCTTGGTGACCGGGCGGGCCAGCGACTTGTCCGGCGCGCCGACGGGGCGCTTGGCCCGGCGCTGCACCAGGTTGAAGGCGTAGATGCCGCTGCGCAGCTCGCCGCTCATGATGAGGTCGGCCAGCGCCGCGTCCTCGGCGTCGAAGCCGGCCTGGAGGCTCGCCTTGTCGGCCAGGTCGAAGCCCTTGGCGGCCTCGATGATGTCCAGCGCCCTGTAGGCGGCCGGGGCGGCGCCGTGCACCTTGCCGTCGGCGACCATGCGGCCCCAGAGGACGGCGTCGTCCCAGGCCTTTCCGCGGTCGATCGGCTCGCGCTCGACGGTCACGTCGCCCTTGACGACCTTGGCGGCCCAGAGCAGCGACTGCTCCAGGAAGTCGGCCGGCTCGAAGATCGCGTCGGCGATCCCCAGCTCGAACACGTCCTTGCCCTTGAGCTGCTTGTTCTGGTTCATCGAGTTCTCGATGATGACCTTGACGGCCTTACCGGCACCGATCAGGTTCGGCAGGATGGTGCACCCGCCCCAGCCGGGGACGAGGCCGAGGAAGACCTCGGGCAGCGAGAAGGCCGGGACGCCCGCCGAGACCGTGCGGTAGTCGCAGTGCAGGCCGACCTCGACGCCGCCGCCCATCGCCGCGCCGTTGTAGAACGCGAAGGTGGGGACGGGCAGCGTGGAGATCCGCTTGAAGACGTCGTGGCCGCCCTTGCCGATGGCCAGCGCGTCCGCGTGCTCCTTGAGCAGCTCGACGCCCTTGAGGTCGGCGCCGACCGCGAAGATGAACGGCTTGCCGGTGATCGCGGCACCGACGATCGTGCCCTCGGCGGCCTCGGCCTCGACCTGGTCCAGCGCCTCGTTCAGCTTGAGCAGCGAGCCCGGGCCGAAGGTGGTCGGCTTGGTGTGGTCGAAGCCGTTGTCCAGGGTGATCAGGGCCAGCCGGCCGGCCTGGAGCGGCAGGTCGAGGTGGCGGACGTGCGCGGTGGTGACGACCTCGCCGGGGAACAGCTCGGCGCCGCGGGTCAGCAGCTCAGTGGTGTTGCTCATGGTCACTTACCACCCTCGGTGTTCTGGTCCGCGCCGCTCCAGTGGGGGTTCTCCCAGACGATGGTGCCGCCCATGCCGAAGCCGATGCACATCGTGGTGAGGCCGTAGCGGACGTCCGGGCGCTGCTCGAAGCGGCGGGCCAGCTGGTTCATCAGGCGCACGCCGGAGGAGGCCAGCGGGTGGCCGAAGGCGATCGCGCCGCCGTACGGGTTCACCCGCTCGTCGTCGTCCGCGATGCCGTAGTGGTCGAGGAAGGCCAGCACCTGGACGGCGAAGGCCTCGTTGATCTCGAACGCGCCGATGTCCTCGATGGTCAGACCGGCCTTGGCCAGCGCCTTCTCGGTGGCCGGCACCGGGCCGATGCCCATGACCTCGGGCTCGACGCCCGCGAAGGCGTAGGAGACCAGGCGCATCCTGACCGGGAGGCCGAGCTCCTCGGCGACGTCCTCGGCGGCCAGCAGGGAGGCGGTGGCACCGTCGTTCAGACCGGCCGAGTTGCCCGCCGTGATGTTGCCGTGCGGACGGAACGGGGTCTTGAGGCCCGCCAGGTTCTCCATCGTGGTGCCCGGGCGCAGCGGCTCGTCCACGGTGGCCAGACCCCAGCCGGTCTCGCCGACCTCGGGGTTGGTGTTGCGGACCGAGACCGGCACCAGGTCGGGCTGGATGTCGCCGTTGGCGTACGCCTTGGCGGCCTTCTCCTGCGAGCGCACGGCGTAGGCGTCGCAGCGCTCCTTGGTCAGGTGCGGGAAGCGGTCGTGCAGGTTCTCCGCGGTCATGCCCATGAACAGGGCGGACTCGTCGACCAGCTTCTCGGAGACGAAGCGCGGGTTCGGGTCGACGCCCTCGCCCATCGGGTGGCGGCCCATGTGCTCGACCCCGCCGGCCACGACCACGTCGTACGCGCCGAAGGCGATGCCGCCGGCGGTGGTGGTCACGGCGGTCAGCGCGCCGGCGCACATGCGGTCGATCGCGTAGCCGGGGACGGACTTCGGCAGGCCGGACAGCAGGGCGGCGGTGCGCCCGATGGTCAGACCCTGGTCGCCGATCTGCGTGGTGGCCGCGATGGCGACCTCGTCGATGCGCTCGACGGGCAGGCTCGGGTTGCGGCGCACGAGCTCCCGGATGCACTTGACGACCAGGTCGTCGGCGCGCGTCTCGTGGTAGATGCCCTTCGGGCCGGCCTTGCCGAACGGGGTGCGGACGCCATCGACGAAGACGACGTCCCTCGCGGTACGAGGCACGGGGGCTCTCCTCCCAGGGACCAACAATGAGGTGGGCAGGCTGCCGCCGGCGAAGATCCGAGCGGCGCCGCGTCACGGTCATGCTACCCGCCGGTAACCAGCCTGCCCAGGCCCCGCGGGAGGTTCGGACGGTGTGTCCCCCGACACGTTCCCGCCCGGTCCGACCAGGAGCGCCGCCGCCGGGTACGACGAAGGGGATGTCGCCCGTACGGACGACATCCCCTTCACGGTCTGCCGGGTCGGCCCCGGATGCGATCAGCCCTGGGTCGCGGCGACGGCGAACACGGCGGCCAGCGCCGGCGCCACCAGGTCGACCTGCCACTGCCGGGCGCCGAGCCCGCGCAGCGCGGCGGCCACGGCCTCGGGGGCGAGGTCGGACGGCGGCTGCCAGGACACCCGCCGGACCACGTCCGGCGTCATCAGGTTCTCGGCCGGCAGGTGGTGGCGCTCGGCCAGCTCGGCGATCGCGGCGCGCGCACCGGAGAGCCGGGCGGCGGCAGCCGGGTCCTTCTCGGCCCAGGCCCGCGGCGGGGGCGGCCCGTCGTGCGGCGCGGCGGCCGGCGGCAGCTGGTTCTCCGGGACCTCCCGGCCGCGCTGCACGGCCGCCAGCCACTGCTCCAGCTGGCGCCGGTGGACCCGCGGACCGAAGCCCTGCACGGCCTGGAGGGCGGCGATGGTCAGCGGCATGGCCAGCGCGGCGTTGACGATCGCGGCGTCCGCCAGCACCCGGCCGGGGGAGACGTCGCGTTCCTGCGCGATCCGGTCGCGGACCAGCCACAGCTCGCGCACCACGGCCAGCTGGCGGCGCCGGCGGATCTTGTGCAGCTGCGAGGTGCGGCGCCACGGGTCGGTGCGCGGGGCCGGGCGGGGTGCGGCGACGATCGCCGCGAACTCCTCCATCGCCCAGCCGAGCTTGCCCTGGCCGTCCAGCTCCCGTTCGAGTGCGTCGCGCAGCTCGACCAGCACCTCGACGTCCAGAGCGGCGTAGCGCAGCCACGGCTCGGGCAGCGGGCGGGTGGACCAGTCGACCGCGGAGTGCTCCTTGGACAGGCTCAGTCCGAGCACGTTCTCGGTCATCGGGCCGAGGCCGACCCGGGCGAAGCCGGCGATCCGCCCGGCCAGCTCGGTGTCGAACAGGCGCTTCGGTCTCATGCCCACGTCGGACAGGCAGGGCAGGTCCTGGGAGGCCGCGTGGACCACCCACTCCGCGTCCTCGACGGCCTTGCCCAGCGCGCTGAGGTCGGGGCAGGCGATCGGGTCGATCAGCGCGGAGCCGGCACCCGCGCGGCGCAGCTGGATGAGGTAGGCGCGCTGCCCGTAGCGGTAGCCGGAGGCCCGTTCGGCGTCGACGGCCACCGGTCCGGTGCCCGCGGCGAACGCGGCGATCGTGGCGGCCAGCGCCTGCTCGTCCGCGACGACGGGCGGGATCCCCTCCCTCGGTTCGAGGAGCGGGACCGGGGCTGCTTCTTCTGGGATGGCTGCTACGGCGTCGGTCACCCACCAAGGGTACGACGGTCCTCGCGACCGGGAGTGTTGTCGGACTGGTCAGACTGTTGATCGACCGCCCCGGCCGGGGTGCTCCCGGGCCCGGTGCCGACCCGGCCGGCGGGGGCCCGCCCGCGGGCCGCGCCCTCCGGACAGCGCTGCGGCGGCCGAGGAGGAAACGTTCCTCCTCGGCCGCCGCAGCGGTCCGGAGCGCCCGGCTCAGTGGATGATGCCGGTGCGCAGCGCGACCGCGACCATCCCGGCCCGGTCGCCGGTGCCCAGCTTGCGGGCGATCCGGGCGAGGTGGCTCTTCACGGTGAGCGCCGACAGGCCCATCGCCACGCCGATCGCCTTGTTGGACTGCCCCTCGGCGACCAGTCGCAGCACCTCGACCTCGCGGCCGGAGAGCTCGCGGTAGGCGGCCTGCTGCGCGCCCGGCGCTCCGGGGGCTCCGGGGGCGCCCGGAGCGCCGGCCGCGCCCGGCAGGCCCGGCATCCCGGGGCGACGCATCCGGCCGGCGAGCCCGGCGGCGCCGAGCGGCAGGCCCGGGCGGCCCGGCATCGCGACGTTCGTCCGGGTGCCGGTCACCACGTAGCCCTTGACGCCGCCGGCCAGGGCGCTGCGCACCGCGCCGATGTCGTCGGCGGCGGACAGCGCCAGGCCGTTGGGCCAGCCCGCGGCGCGGGTCTCGGCGAGGATCGTCAGCCCGGAGCCGTCCGGCAGGTGTACGTCGGCGACGCAGATGTCGCGGGGAGTGGAGACCCGGGGGCGGGCCTCGGCGATGGAGGACACTTCGATCACGTCCCGGACACCCAGTGCCCACAGGTGGCGGGTGACGGTGTTGCGGACACGTGGATCGGCGATGACCACCATGGCGGTGGGCTTGGTCGGCCGGTAGGCGACCACGTTTGCGGGGTGCTCAAGAAGGACCGACACCAGGCCTCCTGCGGGGAGTGGCGGACGGAACCCCGATGGGGGCGGTCGGAGTGTTCCGCGTTCGGAAAGGGTCACAGTGTGCTTCGGCAGCAACCGTGCCCGGCTTTAGCGAAAGATCACGATCTAGTGAGTAACAATACGGACAAATCGCGCAAATGATTGACGCGACATGCCTGGTATTCGTACAAAATCGATCAGATTCGATGCCAATCGGTCGGTATCGACCGGTGAATTGACGCAGAGCGGGGCCCGAAGTCACACTCCGTCAGCTCGGGGGCGCGCCCGTCAGCCCTGGGGGTGGCGTACCGCTCCCCGGGCGCCGTCGGGGCCGGACACCACCCGTCAGTGCGACCGGGGGCGTCGCCGGGCCGGCATCGGGACCACTCCACCGAGTGACGCGACCTCGGTCGGGCCCTGCGCGGCGGGGGCGGCCGGGGGCAGGCCGGCGCTGATGCACAGCAGGTCCGCCCAGGCGCCCAGGTGCCGCTCGAAGCGGCCGTCGGCCGGGGTCCAGGAGGCCCGGATCTCGACCTCGGTCGAGGACGGGCGGTCCGCCAGGCCGCCGAAGTACTGGGAGGAGGCCAGGGTCACCGTGCCGGACGGCTCCGCGTACCCGGCGCCGTGCGCCTGCAGGGCGTCCAGCAGCCACGCCCAGCCCACCTCGGAGAGCATCGGGTCGCCGGCCATCTCGGGCTCCAGCTCGGCCCGGGTCATCGTGACCACCCGGAACTCCCCGTTCCAGGCCTCCTGCCCGGCCGGGTCGTACAGCAGCACCAGCCGGCCGTCCGCCAGCTCCTCGCCGTCCACCTCGACCGAGGCGGTCACCGCGAACGAGTACGGGGCCAGCCGGCGCGGCGCCGGCGCGGGGGACAGCTGCACCTCGGGCCGCAACCGGGCGCCGTCCAAAGCCGCCACGGCTGCCCGGAACTCGCTCGGCGCCCCCCCGCGACCCGCTCCGCCACCTGCTCCGCCACCCTGCGAGGGGTGCCCTCCGACCGCTGCCATGACCCGAAGACTAGGTCGAAGAACGGGGTTATCGCCGCAACTTCTCTCCCAGCGGCGTGCCGGAACGGCAAACCCGGACAGATCTTGGAGGAACCCACGAGACCGGCCGGGAAGGCGGGCCCGGCACCCGTGCGAAGATTTGACGCGTGAGCGAGACAACGGCAGACACGACGGCGGCCACCCACGACGGCCCGACCACCCCCGCGCGCCGCGGCGCCGCGTACGACTCCGCGTTCCTGCGCGCCTGCCGGCACGAGCCGGTGCCGCACACGCCGGTGTGGTTCATGCGCCAGGCCGGCCGTTCGCTGCCCGAGTACCTGAAGGTCCGCGAGGGCATCCCCATGCTGGAGTCCTGCATGCGGCCCGAGCTGGTCAAGGAGATCACCCTCCAGCCGGTGCGCCGGCACGAGGTGGACGCGGCGATCTTCTTCAGCGACATCGTGGTGCCGCTCAAGGCGGTCGGCATCGACGTCGACATCAAGGCCGGCATCGGCCCGGTCATCGCCGACCCGATCCGCACCGCCGAGGACCTCAAGCGGCTGCGCCCGCTGGAACCCGATGACGTCCCCTACATCACCGAGGCCGTCGGCCTGCTGGTGGACGAGCTCGGCGGGACCCCGCTGATCGGCTTCGCCGGCGCGCCGTACACGCTGGCCAGCTACCTGGTCGAGGGCGGGCCGTCGAAGAACCACGAGAACACCAAGGCCATGATGTACGGGCAGCCCGAGCTGTGGGCCGCCCTGGTGGACCGGCTCGCGGACATCACCTCGGCCTTCCTGAAGGTGCAGATCGAGGCCGGCGCCTCGGCGGTCCAGCTGTTCGACTCCTGGGTCGGCGCGCTCGCGCCGGACGACTACCGGCGCTCGGTGATGCCGGCCAGCGCCAAGGTCTTCGACTCCGTCGCCCACTACGGGGTGCCGCGGATCCACTTCGGCGTCGGCACCGGGGAACTGCTCGGCCTGATGGGCCAGGCCGGCGCGGACATCGTCGGGGTCGACTGGCGGGTGCCGCTGAACGTCGCCGCCGAGCGGGTCGGCCCGGGCAAGGGCCTCCAGGGCAACCTCGACCCGGCGGTGCTGTACGCGCCCACCAAGGTCGTGGAGACCAAGGCCCGCGAGGTGCTGCACGCCGCCCAGGCGCTCGGCACCAGCGGCCACATCTTCAACCTCGGCCACGGCGTGCTGCCGTCCATGGACCCGGACGCGCTCAGCCGCCTGGTCGCCTTCGTCCACGAGGCCAGCGCGCGCTGACCCGCGCGGGAGCGGCCCCCGGAGCCGGGGGCCGCTACCCGGCCGTGACCTCGATCCCGGCCCGGCGCAGCAGCGCCGCCGTCACCCCGTCGCCGGGGCGCAGCTCCCCGGTGAACGTCCCGTCGTACACCTGCCCGCAGCCGCAGGACGGGCTGCGCGCCATCAGCACCGCCCGCCGGGCCCCCGCCTCCTCGGCAGCGGCGAGCGCCGCCCGGGCGCCGGCCAGGAACTCCCCGGTGCAGTCGGCCCCGGTCGCGTCCACCACCCGGGCCCGCCCGTCCAGCACGTCCGCGCCGTCCCCGCCCACGATCTCGGCCGGCGGCCGCGGCGTAGGCAACCCGCCGGCCCCCTCCGGGCACACCACCACGGCCCGCCCCTCCTCGACCAGCCGCACGGCCGCGTCCGCGGTCTTCGCCCGCCCGTCGTACCGACAGGGAATCCCGGCCAGACACGCACTCACCACGATCGGTTCCATGCGAAGCAGCCTACGGGACACGGCACTTCCACTACTTTGGGCCCATGGACGAGCTGCCGGAATGGATGTATCCGCCACGGGCGGAGGGGTGGTACGCCGAGGACCTCGACCATCTGCCCGATGCCCCCAAGCACACCGAGCTGATCGACGGCGCACTGGTCTTCCGGGGCTGGCCCCAGACCTCCTGGCACAGCCGGGTCGGATCGCGTCTCACCGAGATGCTGGACGGCCTCGCGCCGGACGGGCACTCGGCCGTCTCAGGTATGACGATCACACTGGACCGGCGCAATCGTCTGGAATCGGACTCGTTGGTGACCGATGCCGCCTACGACCCCGATCTCACGTGGTTCGCCCCGAGCCAGGTCTCGCTCGTCGTCGAGGTGGTCTCGCCGGAGTCCGCACACCGCGACCGCACGGTCAAGGTCCGCAAGTACGCCGAGGCCGGGATTCCGCACTACTGGATCGTCGAGGAGGAAGAGGACGGCCGGGCGGCCGTGCACGTCTTCGAGCTGGAGAGGGTGACGTCCTCCTACGCCCCGGCCGGGATCTTCCGGGACACGCTCGAACGCCCGGTGCCGTTCCCGATCACGATCGATCTGCGGAGTGCAGCGGATTGAGGCTTCCGCCGTAAGACCTGGGAGACTGCGGAGCATGTCGGATGCACAGGTCGTCGTCGTCGGTGGTGGGATCGCGGGGCTGGCCGCGGCCGCGTTCCTGAGTGGGGCGGCCGGGGGGCCGGCGCGGGCGCGGGTGACGGTGCTGGAGGCGTCCGGGCGGGTCGGCGGGAAGCTGTGGGGCGGCGAGGTCGGCGGGGTCCGGGTCGATCTCGGGGCCGAGTCGGTGCTCGCCCGGCGGCCGGAGGCGGTGGAGCTGGCGCGGGCGGTCGGGCTGGGCGAGGAACTGGAGCCGCCGACCACCGCGAAGGCGGCGATCTGGACCCGCGGCGCGCTGCGGCCGCTGCCCGGCGGCCAGGTGATGGGCGTCCCCGGAGACCTGGAGGCGCTGGCCGCCTCCGGGGTGCTCACCGACGCGGGGCTGGAGCGGGCCCGGCACGAGGAGCCCGCCGAGATCGGCGAGGACGTCGCGATCGGCCGCTACGTCGCCGACCGGCTGGGCCGGGAGGTCGTGGACCGGCTGGTCGAGCCGCTGCTCGGCGGTGTCTACGCCGGCCGCGCCGACGAGATCTCGCTGCGCGCCGCCGTGCCGCAGCTGCTGCCGATCGCGCGCGCCGGCGGCTCGCTGGTCGAGGGGGTGCACGAGCTGGCCTCCCGGCCGAAGGTGGTGGGCACCCCGGTGTTCCAGGGCCTGCGCGGCGGCCTCGGCACCCTGCCGGGGGCGGTCGCCGAGGCCTGCGTCAAGGCGGGCGTGGACCTGCGCACCGACGCCCCGGTGGACGAACTGCGCCGCACGCCCGACGGCTGGCGGGTGGTGACCGGCGGCGAGGTGCTGCACGCGGACGCCGTGGTGCTGGCCGTCCCGGCCCCCGCCGCGGCCCGGCTGCTGCGCGAGGACGCCCCGGCGGCGGCCACCGAGCTGGACGGCGTCGAGTACGCGGGCATGGCCCTGGTGACCCTGGCGTTCCGCCGCCGCGACCTGGCCGCGCCGCCGAGCGGCAGCGGCTTCCTGGTGCCGCCGGTGGACGGCCGGCGGATCAAGGCCTCGACCTTCTCCTCCAACAAGTGGGGCTGGCTGGAGCGTTCCGCGCCGGACGCGTTCCTGCTGCGCACCTCGCTGGGCCGGCACCGCGAGGAGGAGGCGCTGGGGCTGCCGGACGAGGAGCTGGTGGCGCGGTCGCTGGCGGACCTCGAGGAGGCGATCGGGCTGACCGCCCGGCCGTACGACACCTTCGTCTCCCGCTTCGAGGCCGGTCTGCCGCAGTACCCGGTGGGGCACCTGGACCGGGTGGCCCGGGTGCGGGCGGCGGCCGGGCGGGTGGGGGCGCTGGCGCTGTGCGGCGCCGCGTACGACGGGGTGGGCATCCCGGCGTGCATCGGTTCGGCGGCCGCCGCCGCGGCGGCCGTCGGCAGACTGTTGACCCCCGCGACCGGGGAAGGTTCCACGGAGAGGACAATGGACGCATGACTGAGAGCGTTGAGCGGGAGCCGGAGCAGCAGCCCGAGAAGAAGAAGGCGCGCGACCTGAACCAGGTCATCCGCTACACCATGTGGTCGGTGTTCAAGCTCAAGGGCGCCCTGCCCGAGGACCGCACCGCCCTGGCCACCGAGGTGGAGGAGCTGTTCGAGCAGCTGGCCGCCAAGGACGTGACCGTGCGCGGTACGTACGACGTCTCCGGTCTGCGCGCGGACGCCGACATCCTGGTCTGGTGGCACGCCGCCGACTCGGACGACCTCCAGGAGGCGTACAACCGCTTCCGCCGCACCGGCCTCGGCCGGCTGCTGGAGCCGGTCTGGTCGAACATGGCGCTGCACCGCCCGGCCGAGTTCAACAAGTCGCACATCCCGGCGTTCCTGGCCGACGAGCGTCCGCGCGACTACGTCTGCGTGTACCCGTTCGTCCGCTCCTACGAGTGGTACCTGCTGCCGGACGCCGAGCGGCGCGCGATGCTCGCCGAGCACGGCCAGATGGCTCGCGGCTACCCGGACGTGCGGGCCAACACGGTGGCCTCGTTCGCGCTGGGCGACTACGAGTGGCTGCTCGCCTTCGAGGCGGACGAGCTGCACCGCATCGTCGACCTGATGCGCGACCTGCGCCCCTCCCGGGCCCGGCTGCACGTCCGCGAGGAGGTGCCGTTCTTCACCGGCCGCCGCAAGCCGGTCAGCGAGCTGCTGGGCGGCCTGGTCTGAGCCACCGGCCCGGTCCGGGCGACCGGGCGGCGCCGTACCGGAGGCCGGTTCCCCGTGGGGGAGCCGGCCTCCTTCAGCCGCGGTGCGGGCGCAGGGCGGCGCGCAGGCGGGCGTCGGGGAGGACGGCGGGGCCGTTCATCGCGACGGCGGTGAGCAGTTCGCGCTCCTCGTCGTCGGCGAGGCCGCGCTGGCGCGTCGGGCGGACCTCGCGCAGCACCTCCTGGCCGGTCGGGGAGGCCCAGCGGGTGTACGGGTAGACGTCGACCCGGGCCATCAGCAGGGTGCCCGAGGTGAGCACCAGCGGCAGCGAGAACCAGGCGAGCGGGGCGACGGCGTCACCGCCGGTGAAGCCGCTGAGGGACACCGAGGCGGCCAGCAGCACCAGCGACACCAGCAGCGCGTGCCGGACCTGGCGGACCACCACCACGGTGTTGCGCTGCACCAGGGCCGGGGTGGCCAGGCCCGCCAGGGCGAGGCGGGCGCCGATCTCCAGCACGGTGGGGTGCTCGGCCATCGCCCGGCGCAGCTCGTCGGTGCGGCACTGGCCCCCGGGCCCGACGGTGGCGATGACCGCCCGTTCCAGGCGACTGCGGCCCTTGGGGTCGACCACGGTGGTCCAGCCGGTGTGGGCCAGGTGCAGGCGTCCCCGGCCGGCCATCAGGACGAGCGCCAGCTCGGTCACCCGGTCCGGGCCGCCGGCCAGGTAGGCGGTCTCGTACAGGCCGATGCCGACGGCTTCGGGAGGCCGCAGGCCGGTGCGGTCGGCCAGGGCGTCGGCGGTGGCGGTCATCCGGATCAGTCGGAGGCAGGACAGGACCGCCGCGACACAGGCCGGGATGAGGAACAGCAACCACATGGGCTTGTTGTATGCCTGCGCCGATGGCACGCGGAACGTGTTCCCGGTTCGCGATACCGAACTGTGACGTCCGGCGGGGCGCCGACGCGGTCGGGAACCGCCGCCGCGCCCGGACCGGCGGCCGGCCGGGGAACCACGGCCGCGGGCTGACGGACCGCGAGCCCGACCGTGCTGCCGGCGGGCTCCGCCGCGGGGAGCCCGCCGGGTGGCTCAGGAGCCGCAGCCGCCGCCGCAGCTGGAGCCGCAGCTGGAGGAGGACGACGACCCGCAGCTGGACGAGGACCCGCAGCTGGAGGAGCTGGACCCGCAGCTGGACGACGACGAGCCGCAACTGGACGACCCGCAGCCGGATCCGGAGGAACCGGAGTCGGAGGAGCCGCACCAGGAGGCGGATCCGCCGTCGGAACCGGAGGAGCACGAGGACGGGGAAGAGGACGACGCGGACGACGCGGACGACGCGGCGGCCGTCTGCCGGACGGCCTCCTCCCCGGCCGCCGCCGCCAGCATCGCCGCCTCCAGCTCCGGGTTGTCCAGCCCGGCGGCGGCCAGCCCGCCGAGCGCCAGCGCGCCCAGCAGCGCGCCGCCGGCCAGCCGCGGGGACACCCCGGCGTTGGGCGTCCACGGCGAGCCCTGCATCAGGGAGAGCTGACGCTGCCCGGCCGGGGTGATCCGGCCCTTGATCGCCGGGGTGGCGAGCAGCGAGACGAAGCCGACGAGCAGCAGCACTCCCGGGATCCAGAGGTTGGGGCGCTCGTGCCCGGCGGTGCCGTCGTCGAGCAGTTCGGCGGCCACCGCGGAGGCCGCCACCACGAGCAGGGCGAGCCAGAGCAGCCGACGGGCGGTGCGGGCGCGCCGCATCCGCTCCGGGCGGCGCAGCAGGCCGCGGTCGGCGAGCCGGTCGCCGATCTCCTGGACGGCGGAGGAGCGCATCACCGCGAGGCGCAGCGGGGCGAGTTGACGGCTCCCGGTCGGGCCGACGGCCTCCTGGACGGCCTGGTCGACGGCGTCGTACGGCTTGGCGCCGGTCAGCGTGACCAGGCCCGAGCGGCTGATCACGGCCTGTTCGCTCATGTGCATCCGGACCAGGGCGGTGTCGAACACCCGCCCCGGCCCGCCGGACAGGAACGCGGTGTCGAGCAGCGGCAGGCCGCGGCCGGGCAGGCCCTTGGCGTACCGGACCTGGGTGACGCGCTGGCGGGTCTGCGAGGCGTACAGGGCGGCGGCCGCCAGCAGGACGGCCGGGACGACGAAGTAGACGTTGTGCCACATGGGCGGTTCCCCCGAGGTGATGGTGGTGCGTCAGGGCGTGTCGGTGGCGGCCGGCGGGCGGCGGCGCAGGGCCCGGCCCAGGCGCGCCAGCGGGCCGGGCGGCCGTACGGGTGCCGAGTGGAGCCACCGCTTCAGGGCCCGGCGGCTGTCGGCGGGGAGCGGGCCGCCGTCGGTGAGCACCCACCGGGCGAAGGCCCGGGCGTCGGCGCGGTAGCCGCCGGTCTGCGGATGGGAGCGGGCGTAGCCGAGGAAGAGCGGCCCGTACCGCTCCCCGAGGAGGCGGGGCAGGTCCGGGGCCACCTTGGCGGTGGTGTCGCGCCGTTTGGCGGCCAGGCCGGCGGACTGGGCGCGGACCTGGCGCGGGTCGAAGCCGGGCGGGACGGCGCCGCCGGCCACCAGGGCGGCCAGCAGCTCCTCCTGGCGCCGGGCCAGGCGCCGCCGGGCGGCGGCGAGGTCCCGGTCGGCGTCCGTCCGGTCGGCGTCCGTCCGGTCCGCGGCCGGGTCGGTGGTCGGGTCCGTCATCGCCGGGTGCTCCCCTCCAGCACCCGGCGGATGGCGTCCAGTTCACCGGCCAGCTCGCTGGGCGGCGGGAAGTCGGCGTCCCGTTCCAGCAGCACGCCGGGCGGGTCGGTCCGCGAGCAGAGTTCGGCCAGCACCTCCAGCACGGGTGCGGTGACGGGGTGGGCGTGGGTGTCGTGCCAGACGCCGTCGACCAGGGTGCCGCCCGCGACGTGGACGTAGGCGAGCGCCTCCAGCGGCAGGCGGTCGAGCTCGGCGGCCGGGTCGGTGCCGAGGTTGACCCGGTTGGTGTGGAGGTTGGCGACGTCGATCAGCAGCCGGACGCCGGTGCGCTCGACCAGCTCGGCGAGGAACTCGCCCTCGGTGAACTCGTCGTCCGGCCAGGCGAGCTGGGCGGCGACGTTCTCCAGGGCGAGCGGCACCGGCAGGTGGTCCTGGGCGATCCGGACGTTCTCGGCGATCACCCGCAGCGAGTCCCGGGTGCGGGGGACGGGCAGCAGGTGGCCGGCCTCCAGGCCGCCCGCCCGGACGAACGCCAGGTGCTCGGTGACCAGCGGGGAGCCGAGCGCCAGCGCGGTGCCGGCGAGCCGGGCGAGGCGGCCGGCGTCGGGCAGGCCGGCGCCGCCGAGGCCGAGGCCGACGCCGTGCGGCACGACGGTGACACCGCGCCGGAGCAGCACGGCGAGGGAGACGGGCAGGTGGTCGGCGCAGATGTTCTCGGCGACCACCTCGACCCAGTCCAGGCCGCGCTGGCGCTCGACCACGGTGTCGATCTCGCTGCGCCAGCCGAGGCCGATGCCCAGCCGGGGCGCGGCGGTTCGTGGCACGGCGTCCCGGGGCGCGGCGGTTCGGGGCACGGCGTCCTCGGGTACGGCGTCCCGGGGCGCGGTGGTGTCCAGGGTGGGGGAAGTCATCGGTTCGCCCCCTTCGGAGGGCAAGGTGGGAAGGGCCGGGCGGGATGGCCGCCGGTCGGTGCGGGCGCCGTCGCCGGGGCCGCGCGGCCGTGTGCTGAGGATGTCCCCGGGCAGGGTGGCTGCCAAGCCTCACCCGGTCTTCTCAGAGCATTATTTGAGCATGGCGTTCCGGTCGTCAGGGACTTTGGTCCCGAGCGCGGACCGTCCCCGCAGGTGGGGAGCCCGAGCGGCGGGAAAACCGGAGGCGCCGGGCGCACGGGCGCGGCTAGCGTGGGCGGCCATGACTCCTTCTGTGACGATCCGTGACTTCCGGCCCGGCGACGCCGAGGCCGTGGCCGCGGCGCACCGGGCCGGCCGCGGGCACCTGGTGCTCTCCGCCGAGGCCCTGCTCTGGCAGAACGCCCAGCCCGGCTCCGCCGAGCACTTCCGCACCTTCGTCGCCGAGCTGGACGGCCGGGTGGTCGGCGCGGCGCGCTGCGGGGTGGTGCTCGGGACGACGACCGCCGGGGTCGGCCACGCCAACGGCAGCGTGCTGCCCGAGTTCCGGCGGCGCGGCGCGGCCACCGCGCTGCTGGCCGCGGTCGACCGGCACCTGGCCGCGCACGGGGTGACCGAGCTGCACACCTGGCTGGACGACGAGCCCGCCTCGCTGGCCTTCGCCACCGCGCGGGGATACGACCTCGGCCGCACCATGCGGTTCGCCGGCCGGGACCTCGCCCTGCCGCTGCCGCCGGCGCCGGTACCGCCGCCCGGCGTCGAGCTGCGCCCGGCCGCCGACTGGGCGGACGACCCGCACCCGCTGTTCCTGGTGGAGGAGGACGCCGTCCAGGACGAGCCCGGCAGCGAGGTGCCGATGGACGCCTACGCGTACCAGGACTGGCTGCGCGACGACTGGAACCGGCCGGACCGGGACGGCGCGCTGAGCGTCGTCGCCGTGGTGGACGGCCTGCCGGTCGCGTTCAGCATGGTGCGGACCGACGGGGTGGACCGCTACTGGTCCGCGTTCTCCGGCTGCCGCCGGGAGTTCCGCGGCCGGGGGCTGACCAAGCTGGCGAAGCGGGAGTCGCTGCGGCTCGCCGCGGCGGCCGGCTACCGGTACGCGTACACCAGCAACGACACCACCAACGGGCCGATGCTGGCGATCAACGCCTGGCTGGGGTACGAGGCCTGCGCGGGGGAGCGCAAGGGTGTCCGGCAGGTGAAGCGGGTTCGGGGAACGGACATCTGACGACCCCTCCGGAGTCCGCGCGGCCAGGGGGACTTCGGCCAGATGCGGTCCAGACCACGCGGGATGAACCGGGGCAGTCCCGGGCGCTTCGGGCGTTAAGTGGCTTGAACCGTAACAGTTTTGCTCCGGCACTGGCACAGCATGGGCATAATCGCGCACATGACGATCAACCGTGCGAACGTGAGCGCGATTGCCGAGGACCTGTACGTGTGGCTCCCGCCGAAGCGCGGCTGGGGCCTGGCCAACTGCGGACTGCTGGCCTCGGAGACCACCGCGCTCTGGATCGACACGCCGTACGACCCCTCGATGGCCGGGGAGTTCCTGGCCGCGAGCCGGCGGCTGCTGCCGGACGGGGTCGAGGTCGACCGGGTGGTCGTCACCCACGCCAACGGTGACCACCTGTGGGGCGCCGGGGTGCTGCCGGACGCCGAGGTGATCGCCACCCGCGAGGCGCTGGAGCACATCCACTGGGAGCCCACCCCGCAGCAGCAGCACGGCCTCGTCACCAACAGCGACCCGGACTCGCCGCTCGGCGGCTACCTCCGGGAGCACTTCGGCCGGTTCGACTGGTCCACCACCGAGCCGGTGCGCCCCGACACCGTCTTCACCGGCGAGCTGGAGCTGACGGTCGGCCGCCATCCCGTGCGGATCACCAGCCTGCCCGCCGCCCACACCGGCGGCGACCTGATGGTCCACCTCCCGCACCAGCGCGCGGTGTTCACCGGGGACGTGATCTTCTCCTCGACGCCCGAGCAGCCCGGCGACCACCCCTCGCACTGGGCCGGACCGCTGGAGAACGTCATCGGCGCCTGCGAGCAGGCCCTGGCCACCGGCGCGGAGATCTTCGTGCCCGGCCACGGCCCGGTGCTCGGGCGCGAGGGCGTCCGGGAGCACATCGGCTACCTCGCGTACGTCCGCGACCGCGCCCACGCCCTGCACGCCGCCGGGATCCCCGCGCTGGACGCCGCCCGACGGGTGATCGCCGAGCAGCGCCACCCCGAACTCGGCCTGCCCGAGCGGCTGGTGCTGACCATCGCCGCCGAGTACCGGCACCTGGACGGCTCCGAGGCCCCCGGTGTCCTGGAGGCCATGAGCCAGGTCGCCCTGGTGGCCCGGGAACTGGCCGAGGACGGCGCCCGCCTCCCGCGCCCGCGCGCCCGGCGGACCTGACCCCGCCCGCTCCACCGGCCCGATTCGGCCGCCCCGCCCGATCCGGCCGACCGGCTCAACCCGCAAGCACCCCCGAGGACTTCGATGACGCAGATCGCGCTGATCGTCCTGGCGCTGGTCGCCGCCGTGGCCACGGCCGTGCTCGCGCGCGGCCGGACCGCGGCCGTGGCCCGGGCGGCCGCCGCCGAGACCGCGCTCGGCCTGGGGGAGGAGCGCGCCCGGGCCGCCGAGGGCAGGCTCGCCCGCGCCGAGCAGCAGCAGCGCGAGGCGCAGGAGGCCGCCCGGCGCTCCGCCGAGGAGGCCCGGCGGGCGGAGGAGCGCACCCGGGCCGCCGAGAGCAGCGTCCGCGAGGCCCAGGAGGCGGCCCGGCAGGCCCAGGCCACCGTCCGCGAAACCATGCAGCAGAGCGCCGCCGCCACCGACCGGGCCGAGCGGGCCGAACACGCCCGCGCCGCCGCCGAGGCACGGGCCGCCGCGCTGCTCGCCGAGATCGGCCACCTCGCCCAGGAGCGGGTCGCCGCCACCGCCGTACGGCTCACCCACGCCAACGCCCCGCTGGTGGGACCGCTGGACCCGCAGGCGGTCGGCCCCGAGGCCGTCCGGGCGCTCCAGGCCGTCCTGGACGCCGCCCACGCCGCCCTCGCCGACGAGCGCGAACGGGTGGACGCCGCCGCCCGTGCCGCCATGCGCGGCGCCACCTCCCGGATCCAGACCCTGCTGTACCAGATCCAGAGCCTGGTCCAGCAGCTCCAGCACGAGAACGACGACCCCCGGCTGCTGGAGGTCGACTTCCGCAACGAGGTCGCGCTGCGCCGGATCCAGACCATCGCGGTGCTCTGCGAGGCCTGGCCCGGCCTGGCCCGCACCGACTCGCCGCTCGCCGAGGTGGTCGTCGGCGCGCTCTCCCGGGTGCCCGGCTACGCCCGGATCAAGGTCGCCAACCACCTGCGCGAGCAGCGCCTCGCCGTGGTGGCCCGGGCCGCCGAGCCGGTCGCCGTCACCATCGCCGAACTGCTCGCCAACGCCACCGCCTACTCCCACCCGGAGACCGACGTCCCGGTCACCGTCCAGCAGGGCGGCCGCGGCGCGCTGGTGATCATCGACGACAGCGGCATCGGCATGGACGAGGACCAGCTGCGCCGCGCCCGCCGGCTGCTGGCCGGCCCGCCGGACATGCTGCTCACCGAGCTCGGCAACCCGCCCAAGACCGGCTTCGCGGTGATCGGCAAGCTGGCCCGCCAGTACGGCTTCTCGTGTCACATCGAGCCCTCGCCGTACGGCGGCATGCGGACCATCCTGCGCATCCCGGCCGCGCTGGTGACCGTCGTGGCGGACGAGCAGCCGCTCTCGGTGCTCACCCCGCTGCCGCTGCGGGCCGGCACCGGCCCGGCCCCGGCGCCCACCGTCGCGGCCGTCCCGCCGATGCGCGACGCCGACGAGCAGGACGGCCCGAGGCTCGCCGACCGCCACAACCGGCCGGGCCCGCGCCCGGCGCCCGCCATCCGCGTGGTGCCCGACCCCGTCGCGGACGGCCCGGTCGCGGAACCCCCGGCCGACGGCTCGCCCGCCGCGGACGCCGCCGCGGCCGACGCACCCGCGTCGGACCCGGCCGCGCACGACGACGGCACCGGACTGCCCACCCGGCGCCGCCGCCGTCCGCTGGCCGCCGCGGAGCCGGCCGCCGCGGCACCCGCCCCCGCCGCCCCCGGACGCACCCCCGAGCGGGCCGCCGCCCACTGGCAGGCGCTCCAGCGGGGCACCGACTCCGGCCGGGCCGCCGTGGCCCGGGCCGCCGACCAGGACGCCGCCGGCGCCGTGCCCGGCAACGGCGGCGGCACCACCGGCACGACCGGCAGCAGCAGCACCCCCGGTGACACCACCACCGACCGCGACCCCGGTGCCCCGAGCACCGGTAGGACCCCAGAAGGAGCCGAGCAGTGAGCAGCACGCCCAGCCCGACCACCACCGACGAGATCTCGTGGGTGCTGACCCCGCTGCTGGAGCTGCCCGGCGTCCTGCACGCGGTCGTCGCCACCGGGGACGGCCTGGTCGAGGGCGCCTCGGACGGCCTGGAGCGGGCCTCCGCCGAGCGGGTCGCCGCGATGACAGCCACCGTGCACGCCGCCGCCCGCGCCTTCACCACCGCGTTCACCGACGCCGAGCGGCCCCGGCTGGCCCAGACCGTGGTGGAGTCCGACCTCGGCTACGCCATCGTGGTGCCCGCCGGGGAGAACACCTCGCTCGCCGTGTTCACCTCGCCCGACGCCCAACTCGGCAACGTGGCCTACCAGATGCAGCTACAGGTCGCCGCCCTCGGTCGCGCGCTCGCGAGCCCGACCCGGCGGCAGGACGACGACGGCCGGTCATGACCGCCTCCCGCAGGCGGATGGTCCCCGCCTACCTGGCCACCGGCGGCCGCAGCCGCCCCGGCAGCAAGGGATTCGAGCGGCTGACCGTGCTGTTCGCCGACCGGGCCGACCCGCCGGAGGCACTCGAACCCGAACACCGCCGGCTTTGGGAACTGCTGCGCCCCGGCGCGCTGACCGTGGTGGAGGCCGCCGCGCACCTGCGCCTGCCGGTCAGCGCCACGGTCTTCCTCGCCGCCGACCTGGTCGAGGCGGGCTGCCTGCACGCCCGCGCGCCGATCCCGCGCGCCCAGCAGACCGACCGCTCCATCGTCGAGAGGCTCCTCGTTGGACTCCGTGCGCTCAGGTGACCCGGCCGCCCGGCCGGACCCGGACGACCAGACCGGCCGGCCGGGCCGGGTCGGCTACCTGCCCGACCAGGACCAGACACTGATGAAACTGGTGGTGGCCGGCCCGTTCGGGGTCGGCAAGACCACCCTCATCCGCACCCTCTCCGAGATCGCCACCCTGCACACCGAGGAGGCGATGACCGAGACCGGACGGCCGGTGGACGACCTGGCCGGCGTGCCCGGGAAGTCGACCACCACCGTCGCCGTCGACTTCGGCCGGCTCACCCTGCCCGGCAACGTCGTGCTCTACATGTTCGGCACCCCCGGCCAGCGCCGGTTCTTCCCGCTCTGGCAGGACATCGCGCGCGGCGCCCTGGGCGCCCTGGTGCTCGCCGACACCCGCCGGCTGGCCGACTCCTTCGAGATCATGGACATGGTCGAGGAGCAGGGACTGCCGTACGCCGTCGCCGTCAACCGCTTCCCGGACACCCCGGACCACCCGGTCGAGGTGCTGCGCACCCACCTGGACCTGCACGCCAGCACCCCGCTGCTGCTCTGCGACGCCCGCGAGCGCGACAGCAGCCTGGACGCCCTGATCGCGCTGGTCGAGCACGTCCTGGACGCCCTCCCCGAAGCCCAGCCCGCCACCCCGGAGAGCCCGTGACCGTCGAGCCCCGCCCGACCCCGATCCACGGCCCGGTCTTCGCCGCCGATCCGCAGCCGGTCTACGAGCGGCTGCGGCGCCACGGCGCCACCGCCCCGGTGGAGCTCGGGCCCGGCGTCGAGGCCCTGCTGGTCACCGACTACCAGGCCGCGCTGGACCTGCTGCGCGACACCGACACCTTCTCCAAGGACTCCCGGCTCGCGCGGCACGAGCTCCCGCCGGACTCCCCGCTGCTGCCGATGCTCGGCTACCGCCCGACCGCGCTGTTCAGCGACGGCCGGACGCACGCCCGCTACCGGGCGGTGATCACCGACGCCCTCGCGCTGTTCGAACCGCACCGGCTCCAGCGCCAGGTCGCCGAGACCGCGCACCGGCTGATCGACGGCTTCGCCTCCGTCGGCCACGCCGACCTGATCGCCGAGTACTCGCGCCGGCTGCCCGCCTTCGCGCTGACCACCTGGTTCGGCGTGCCGCCGGAGCAGCGCGAGGAGGTGGTGGGCGCGATCACCGGGCTGATCGAGTCCACCGAGGAGGCGGGCATCTCCTACGGCAAGCTCCTCGCGGTGGTCACCGCGATGGTCGCCGAGCGGCGCGAGCGCCCCCGCAACGACCTCACCTCCTGGTACGTCACCCACCCGGTCGGGCTGGACGACGACGAGGTGATCCGGCAGATCACCCTGACCCTGATCGCCGGACACGAGCCGACCACCAACCTGATCGGCAACGCCCTGCTGCGCCTGCTCACCGACGCCCGCTACGCCGGCTCGCTGTTCGGCGGCGCGATGACCGCCCACCAGGCGATCGACGAGGTGCTCTGGCACGAGCCGCCGATGGCCAACTTCTCGGCCCACTACCCGCGGTACGACATCACCTTCCACGGCCGCGAGATCAAGGCGGGCACGCTGCTGCTGGTCTCGTACGCGGCCGCCAACTCCCAGGCCGCGCCGCCGGCCGAGGACGGCGGGCTGCGCAGCGGCGAGAGCGCCCACCTGGCCTGGGCGGCGGGCCCGCACGCCTGCCCGGCCCGGGACCCTGCCCTGCTGATCGCGATCACCGCCATCGAGCAGCTGGGCAGCCGCCTCAGCGACCTCGAACTGGCCACCCCGGCCGAGGAGCTGGTCTGGCGCCCGGGTCCGTTCCACCGGGCCCTGCTGCGCCTGCCGGTCCGCTTCCAGCCGGTGGAGGGGTAGCAGCGGGCCCGGGCGCCGTACGGTGCCCGGGCCCGCCGCCGTCCGCGCTACTCGGCCGGCTTCAGCGTCAGCGAGACGCTGTTGATGCAGTACCGCTGGTCGGTCGGGGTGCCGTAGCCCTCGCCCTCGAAGACGTGGCCGAGGTGGCCGCCGCAGCGGGCGCAGCGCACCTCGACCCGGCGCATGCCGAGCGAGTTGTCCTCGATGTACTGGACCCGGTCCCCGGCCAGCGGCGCGTAGTAGGACGGCCAGCCGCAGTGGCTGTCGAACTTGGTCTCGGAGCTGAACAGTTCGGCTCCGCAGGCCCGGCAGCCGTAGACGCCGACGGTCTTGGTGTCGGTGTACTCACCGGTGAACGGGCGCTCGGTGCCCGCCTCGCGGAGCACGTGGTACTCCTCGGGGCTGAGCTGGGCGCGCCACTCGGCTTCGGTCTTCTCGATCTCGTAGCTCATCACGGGCTCCCGGTTCGGGGTACGTCAGACGTTGGAGGCAACGTTCGCGAGGTGCCGCAGAATTTCGGGGCCCAGGTTGGTCACGTCGCCCGCGCCCATGGTGAGCAGCAGGTCGCCGGGGCGGGCGAGGCCGGCCAGCAGGGCGGGGGCGGCGGCGAAGGAGTGCTCGGCGGTGACCTCGGCGCCGGCCCGGCGGGCGGCGTCGACGATCAGCTCGCTGGTCACGCCCGGGATCGGGTCCTCGCGGGCCGGGTAGATGTCCAGCACCACCGAGGCGTCGGCCAGCGCCAGGGCCGCGCCCATCTCCTCGCTGAGCTGCTGGGTGCGGCTGAACAGGTGCGGCTGGAAGACCACCAGCACCCGGCCGCCGCCGGTCAGGCCCTCGCGGATCGCCTCCAGGTCGGCGGTCATCTCGGTGGGGTGGTGGGCGTAGGAGTCGACCACCTGGACCCCGCCGGCCTCGCCCTTGAGCTGGAGGCGGCGGCGCACGCCGGTGTAGGCGCCGAGCGCTTTGGCCAGGTCGGCGGCCGGGACGCCCAGCGCGACGCCGGCGGCCAGCGCGGCCACCGCGTTGTGGGCGTAGTGGCGGCCGGGCACCGAGACGGTGAAGGACAGCTCGGCGCCGTCCAGCAGCACCGTGACCTCGCTGGTCATGCCGTGGGCGACCACCGAGAGCACCCGCAGGTCGGCGTCCTCGGCGGAGCCGACCGTCACCACGTTCAGGTCCTCGCGGCCCGCCACCCGGGAGGTCAGCTCGCGGGCGCCGTCGTGGTCGGCCGAGACCACCAGGGTGCCGCCGGGCACGATCCGGCCGACGAAGGTCTCGAAGGACTCGTGGATCTCGTCGATCGAGGCGTAGTTGGCGTGGTGGTCCAGCTCCACGTTGAGCACGATCGCCACCTCGGGCGCGTACTTGTGGAAGCTGCGGTCGCTCTCGTCCGCCTCGGCGACGAAGATCTCGCCGGCGCCGTGGTGGGCGTTGGAGCCGGGCGCGTCGAGGTCGCCGCCGATCGCGTAGGACGGGTCCAGGCCCAGTTCGCCGAGGGCGACGGCGAGCATGCTGGTGGTGGTGGTCTTGCCGTGGGTGCCGGCCACCGCCAGCGCCCGGCGGCCGCCCATCAGCGCGGCCAGCGCGTCCGAGCGGTGCACCACCGGGATGCCGCGCTCGTGGGCGGCGACCAGCTCCGGGTTGTCGGCGCGGATCGCGCTGGAGACGACCACGCTGCTGGTGCCGTCCGGCACGTGCTCGGCGGCGTGGCCGACGTGCACGGTGGCGCCGAGGGCGCGCAGCGCGAGGACGGTCTCGGACTCCTTGGAGTCGCTGCCGGAGACGCTGGCCCCGCGCACGGCGAGGATCTTCGCCAGGCCGGACATCCCGGCGCCGCCGATGCCGATGAAGTGCGGGGCGTGCAGGTCGTGCGCGGCGTCGTTCAAGGCGTGGCTCCGTACGGGCGGGGACAGACAGGTCGGGCGGACGGGCCGGAGGACGGAATCGTCCTCGCGGGCGGGCCGCAAGGACGATTCTGCACCACCGCCGGGCGAGGCTAGGAGTCGCTGGCGAACAGCCTGAGCACCGGGACTCCCACCTTGTGCCGGGCCTGGGAGGCCCAGTCGCGGTGGAAGAACTCCTCCACGAAGTGCGGCGAGGTGAGCACCACCACCTCGTCCGCCCGCTGCTCCTCGACGACCGCGCGCAGCCGCTCCAGCGGCTTGTCCTCGACCAGCTCGCCCACCGCCTCGGCCCCCGCGGAGCGCAGGTGGCGCAGGCTGTGCTCCAGCGACTCGGTGGCCACGGTCGGTCCGCTCTCGGACTCGTCGTGCTCGTGGACCACCTTGTCGAGGTGGCCGAGGGCGACGTCGTCGAGCGCCCGCAGCAGTTCGTCCTGCTTGCCGCGCGGCTGCATCAGGACGACGAAGGACACCTCCTCCTCGCCGTGGAGCGTGGTGACGAGTTCCACGTCCGCGTCGGAGAGAGCCTTTTCGATCATCAGTACGGTCTTGAACACGTGAGTCCTTCCAGTGGCCGGCCCCCGGGCCCCGGCATCGCATAACGGGATCGCGATCAGGGGGTCACGGGGTCGTCCGAGCCCAGGTGACGCAGGTAGCGGGTGAAGAGGAATCCTTTCTGCTCGATCAATGAGACCAGCCGCATCCGCTGCACGTCCGGCATTTGCCCGGCGTCGAGGATGCGCGGCGCGTCGCCGGCGGTGAGCAGCGGGGCCAGCGACAGGCACAGCTCGTCCAGCAGGCCGGCCGTCGCGAGCTGCCCCAGCAGGCGCGGGCCGCCCTCGGTCAGCAGCCGGGTCCAGCCCCGCTCGGCCAGGGCCGCCACGGCCAGCCGCAGGTCCACCGAACCGGTGCCCGCGAGCACCACGTCGGCGACCTCGGCGACCTCCCGGCGGCGCTCCTCGGCGCAGTCCTCGGTGGTGATCACCACCGTTCTGACCAGCGGCTCGGTGAACAGCGGCGCGGTCAGGTCCAGCTGGAGCGAGCGGCTCACCACGGCGATCGCCGGAGCCGGCGCCTGGCCGGCCGCCGTCCGGGCCGCCGCGAACTCCCTGCGGGCCCGGGCCGGCCGGTAGCCCTCGGCGCGGACGGTCTCCGCGCCCACCAGTACCACGTCCGACAGCGCCCGCAGCACCCCGAAGATCCGCTTGTCGGCGTCGCCGGACAGGCCGTCGGACAGCCCGTCGAGCCTGGCCGCGCCGTCCAGGCCGGCCACCATGTTGGCGCGCAGCCAGGGGCGTCCCCGATTCACCTGTTCGGGGTACGCGTAGACGGCGGCGAGCGACTCCAGGGCGGCCGGATCGGCGAACCGCTCACCCAGCGGGCTGATCAACTGTTGCATGCCCTCAGTCTTCCACCGCGGCGGGCGGACCGTTCGGACGGCGTACCGGGCAGGCGTACCCTCTACTGATGTGCCCGCAGCCTCCAACCCCTCGACCGAGCCGATAGCCGCCGCGAACGCGCCCGGCTCCCCGATCGCGCTCACCGACCGCCGCCCCGTCGTCCCCGCCGAGCGGCTGGTCGCCGAGATGGTCCCGCCGCCCCGGTTCGCCGAGGTGAGCTTCGGGACGTACATCCCGGACCCGACCCAGCCGAGCCAGTACGAGGCCGTCCAGGTCCTGGAGCAGTTCGCGGCCACACTCACCGGGGGAAACGGTTCCGCACCCAAGCGCGGCTGGTTCCGCCGCTCCGCCCCGGCGCCCACCGGCCCGGCCGGCGTCTACCTCGACGGCGGCTACGGCGTCGGCAAGACCCACCTGCTCGCCTCGCTGTGGCACGCCGCCCCCGGCCCCAAGGCCTTCGGCACCTTCGTCGAGCTGACCAACCTGGTCGGCGCGCTCGGCTTCCAGCAGGCCGTGCGGACCCTCTCCGGGCACAAGCTGCTCTGCATCGACGAGTTCGAGCTGGACGACCCGGGCGACACCGTGCTCGTCTCCACCCTGCTCGGGCGCCTGGTCGACAACGGCGTCAAGCTGTGCGCCACCTCGAACACCCTGCCGGAGAAGCTCGGCGAGGGCCGCTTCGCCGCCGCCGACTTCCTGCGCGAGATCCAGGGCCTGTCCGCCCACTTCCGCCCGATGCGGATCGACGGCCAGGACTACCGCCACCGCGGCCTGCCCGCCGCCCCGCCGCCCTACACCGACCAGGCCGTCGAGGCCGCCGCCGCCCGCACCCCCGGCGCCTCGCTGGACGACTTCGACGCCCTGCTCGCCCACCTCTCCGCCGTCCACCCCAGCCGCTACGGCGCGCTGCTGGACGACGTCACCGCGGTCTGCCTGCGCGGCGTCAAGCAGGTCGACGACCAGTCCACCGCGCTGCGCCTGGTCGTCCTCGCCGACCGGATGTACGACCGCGAGCTGCCGATCACCGCCTCCGGCCTGCCCTTCGACCAGGTCTTCCCCGAGGAGATGCTCCGCGGCGGCTACCGCAAGAAGTACCTGCGCGCCATCTCCCGCCTCGTCGCCCTCGCCCGCGACAGCGCCTCGTAGGGCCCGCTTGATGCTCCTATGGGTTGTCAAGCGGTGGTGAGCCAGTCTCGGTAGGCGTTGGCGAGGTCGTCGTCTCGTCGGATTCCGCGTTCGAGGGTGGAG
>NZ_JBVITE010000033.1:0-89423 GCF_055575155.1 Kitasatospora sp. NPDC034533 | reverse complement strand
GGGTGAACGTCCTGTGGGCTCTGATCCGTGACGGACGGTGCTACCAAGGCGACCTCCCAGTCACATCAGCGGCTTGACAACAGCATTAGGAGGTGGTGAGCGGCCCGAGCAGCAGGTCGGTGAAGCGGCGGGTCCACTCGGGGGTGATCGGCTCGCCGCTGACCAGCACGCGGTGCTCGACGGTGCCCGCGATGGTGTCGAAGATGATGTCGACCTCCTCGCGGGCCGCCGCGTCGTCGGTGTCCGCGTCCAGCTCGCCGCGCGCCTGGGCGGCCGCCCGGCCCTGGCGGACCAGCCGCTTCTGCGGGTCCACGATGGACTCGCGGATCCGGCGCCGCAGCTGCCGGTCGCGGGTGCCCTCGGCGAACAGCGCGAGCAGCGCCGCCTGGGTCTCCGGGCGGGCCAGCAGGTCGGCGAACTGGGCGACCACGGCCTCGATGTCGGACCGCAGGCTGCCGAGGTCGGGCATCACCAGCTCGTCGAAGAGGCTGGCGACGGCGTCCACCACCAGTTCGTTCTTGGAGGGCCAGCGGCGGTAGAGGGTGGTCTTGGCGACCTTGGCGCGGCTCGCCACGTGGCCCATGGTCAGCCCGCCCCAGCCGAGTTCGGCCAGGGTCTCGCGGGTGGCGTCGAGGATCGCGCGGTCGGCGGCGGCGCTGCGCGGGCGGCCCTTGGCCCGGGCGGCGCCCGCGGGCTCCGGGGGCGGACCGGCCTGCTCCGGGCACGTCCACGTCCGGTCCGGGCTCTCCGGGGTCCCTGGGGGCTGGGCGGCCGGCACCGGGCCTCCTTGCGGTTTACTGGTAAGTAACTTGGGTGGGGCTGGTAACGGTAGCGACTGTTCGCCCGTTCGGGCAGCCGGGCGCCCCGGGAAAGTGGGGCAGGTCACGTCGCCGAACCGCCGGTGGGGCTTGCGGGCGGGGCCCCGGCTCCAGTTACGCTACGACTCGTAGCGAAAGCAGTGACAACCAGGCGCCGCGTCCCGTGGGACGGGAGCGGCGCGGGCGCGGGTGGGGATCCGCGCCGGACCGTCCAGGCTACCGGGGGAGGGGCGCCGCGCCCGGGAACCGGCACCGCGCGGCCCGCGCGGGGCGACTTTCCGGAGGTTGGTGCCCGCGAGCAGCGCGGACGGGGGAGGATGGTGCCATGCAGCCACGGAATTCGCGTCTCAACAGTGCCGCCCTGCGCGGTGCGGTCGACCTCGCCGCAGTGAAGGCGGCCGGCGAAGCCGCCCAGAAGGCCGAGCAGGCCCGGGCCGAGCGGGCCCGTCAGGCGGCCGCCGCCGACTCGGACGGGTCTGCCGCCGTCCGGCCCGGCCACCAGCTCGTCATCGACGTCACCGAGGACACCTTCGAGGCCGAGGTCGTCCAGCGCTCCACCGAGGTGCCGGTCGTCATCGACTTCTGGGCCGAGTGGTGCGGGCCCTGCAAGCAGCTCAGCCCGGTCCTGGAGAGCCTGGCCGAGGAGTACGCCGGCCGCTTCGTGCTCGCCAAGCTCGACGTGGACGCCAACCCGCTGCTCTCCCAGCAGTTCGGCATCCAGGGCATCCCCGCCGTGATGGCCGTGGTGGCCGGCCAGCTGGTGCCGCTGTTCCAGGGGGCGGAGAGCGCCGCCAACGTCCGCAAGATCCTGGACCAGCTGATCCTGGTCGCCGAGCAGCGCTTCGGCGTGGTCGGCGGCGTCGCGGGTGCCCCGGGCGAGTCCGCGGCCGCCGCTCCGGCACGCCCCGAGGACCCGGCGCTGGCCGCCGCGCACGACGCGCTGGACGCCGGCGACCTGGGCGGTGCCATCCGGGCCTACGAGAACGTGCTCGCCGAGCAGCCGGGCAACACCGAGGCCAAGCTGGGCCTGGCGCAGGCCGAGCTGCTGAAGCGGGTCGAGGGCCTGGACCTCCAGGCCGTCCGGGCGGCGGCCGCGGCCTCCCCGAAGGACATCGGGGTCCAGCTCCAGGCGGCCGACCTCGACCTGGTCGGCGGTCATGTCGAGGACGCCTTCGGGCGCCTGGTGGACACCGTCGCGCGGACGGCCGGCGAGGACCGGAACGCCGCCCGGGTGCGCCTGCTGGAGCTGTTCGAGGTGATCGGCCCGGAGGACCCCCGGGTCGTCGCGGCCCGTACGGCGCTGGCGCGCGTGCTGTTCTGAGGCGGCGTCGGGCGCATCGCCTGGCACGTCCGTTGACCTGCGGTGTCGTCAGGTGATTTGGCGACAATCCGATCGACGGGTCAGAGGTTTACCAAATCTTGATTTCACCCGTGGGCGGTCACATTGCGTGACCGCCCACGGGTGTTTCGTCGGTATTTCCAGCGGATTTCGCCTTCACGTCTCCTCCAGGGCGTCACGCACGGTGCAAATCGGGTCGATTCCATGATCAACTCCACCTGGCGTTGGATTACCCGTCAGTAAGGAACCCCTTGTGCTTCGCCCGGGATTCAAGCACGATCGGCCACGCCCGGTCCCAGACTCCGCCACCCGCCGACCCCCGGTCGGCTTCGCGGAGCGCGGGATCCCCACCGGGTGATCCGTCGGCCCCGGCCGGCGGGAGGGAGGGCAGGGGGGTATCCGCGGTCCCACGGCGGTTCCTGTCCTTCGACCGGCCGCGCGGCCCTGCGCGGTCGCTGGTTGTCGCTCGGGGGTGATCGCCGATGTCGTCGGTCCTGCCCGCCGCCCCACAAGGTCGGCCGGTGCTCGGCCGGGAGGCCCGCCGCACGCGGGCCGTGCCCGGGTCCGACGACGCCCAAGGCGCTCTCCGCTACCGAGGACGTAGCTCTCTCCCATCCCAGGCCCCCACCGGTGCTGGACGCACCGTCGGCGAGCCGGAGATGTACGTCCTAGAAGGAGGACTCGCATGTCCCAGACCTACGGCAAGACCCGCTGGAAGCGCTTCGCACTGGTGATGGTGCCGAGCATCGCGGCCACCGCCGCGGTGGGCGTCTCGATCGCGAACAACGCGCTGGCGGCTTCGTTCAGCGTGTCCGGCCAGAGCTTCAAGGTCACCACGCCGGAGCTGCACGGCAAGAACTTCGCCCAGTTCGGCTCGATCGACGCGGAGACGAACGGCACTCCGCACCCGGTCGCGGTCTCGGCCTTCGACGAGGCCACCATCAAGGGCCTCTGCCAGTCCGTGGTGACCGACCCCAACGTCATCCCCGGCCTGCCGTGGAAGCTGCCCAAGGTCATCCTGCGCCTGGAGGCGGGCAACAGCGACGACGTCAAGAAGCAGGTCTACGCCAAGAACCTGCTGATCGACCTCGACCAGCTGAGCGCGGACGCCGAGTTCGGCAACATCAACATCGGCCAGGACGCCTCGACCCTCAAGGGCGAGGCCACCCAGGGCTGGAAGTCCAAGCTCGGCGGCCTGCCGTCCGGCGCGACCGGCTTCGCCCAGGCCGCCGACCGGGCCGACCTGTACAACGTGCAGCAGACCGCCTGGGCCACCTCGGCCGGCACCTTCAAGCTCCCCGGTCTGAAGCTCGCGCTGCACACCGACGGTAGCGGCGAGTGCTACTAGGCCGTTGACGGTGGGAGGGCCGGGCCCGGCCCCCCACCTGACGGCACCCGCGGGACCGGGGGCGGCGCGCACGCCGCCCCCGGATCCCGCGTCTCGTCCATCCCTCGTTCCCACCATCGAGGAGCTGCACCGTGTCCAGCGCCCTTGCCCCGTACCGGCCCGCCGAGCACGAGAACCCCGCCCAGTGGGTGCGCCGGGCGTTCCGCACCTTCCGCCGGACGCGGCCGTTCTACGGCGGTCTGCTGGCCCTGATCGCCGCCTTCCCGATCATGTACTTCCCGTACGCCAAGCTCTCGTTGGGCGGCATGACGGTGGCCATGGCCACCACCGGGGGCGCGGGGGCGCTGATCATCGGCGTGCTGCTGATCGTGCTCGGGCTGACCGCGTGGTTCCAGCCGACGGTGCGGGTCTTCGCCGGCATCGCCTCCATCCTGCTGACGCTGGTCTCGATCCCGGTCTCCAACCTGGGGGGCTTCGGGCTGGCGATCCTGCCGGGCGTGATCGGCGGGGCGCTGATGGTCTCCTGGGCGCCGTTGCCGGAGCCCGCGGCGCGGGCGGCGGCCGAGGGCCGACGCCGACGCCGGGGCAAGGGCGGCGATGCCGAGGACGCGGCGGCCGGGAACGCCCTGGCGCAGAGCGTCGCCGCCGAGGCCGCCGAGGCCGCGCCCGCCAAGGCCGCGTCCGCCCCCGAGCCCGCGCCCGAGCCCGCCGTCGAGGCGCCCACCACCAAGCTGCCCGCCCAGGCCGTGCCGCAGCAGGCCGGCGCCGTGGACCAGGAGGAGGCACGGTGACCGAGCCGGCCGAGCAAGCCGACGGTACGACCGTTCCCGCGCAGCGCTCCGGCCGGCACGCGGCCCCGCGCACGCCCGTACGGGCCCGGTTGAGGGGCCGGGCCCTGGCCATGGCGGCGGTGCCGACCGCGTTGCTGATGGCCGCGGCCTACACACCCCACCCGGCGGTCGCCGAGTCCGCGGCGGGCAAGCCCTGCGGCACCGCGCCGGCCGCCGTGCCGGACGTGGCGCCGCTGGAGACGCCGGTGCCCAAGGGCGAGCTGCCCGAGCCGCCGCCGGGCCCGTCCGGCACGCCGGATCCGGCCACGGCCACCGCGCCCCCGGCCGCCCCTCCGACCGGACCCTCGACCGATCCGGGCTCGGTGCCGACCCAGGTGCCGGCCACCGCGCCCGCCCAGCAGCCCACTTCGCCGGTCAAGCCCTCGGCCACCGGCACGCCCGACCGGCCCGGGGCCGTCGGCAGCGGCACCGGCACCGTGACCAAGACCGGGCTGATCGACGACCTCGTCGGCGGTCTGGGCAAGCTGTTCGACCCGAAGGGCTCGTCGAGCCCGAGCGCGAACGCGAGCCCGGCGACCGGCGCGCCGACCGCCACCCCCGCCGCGTCCGGCGGCCCGGCCACCCCGGCCCCGCACACCGGCACCCCGGCGCAGCCGGGCCCGCAGGCCGCGCCGACCGCCGGCCGGCCCGCCGCCGACGAGCCCTCGCCCGCCGCCACCGCGAGCGGCAGGCCGAGCACCGGGCCCACGCCGTCCACCGGGGCGTCGCCCTCCGCCGACGCGTCCCCGAGCGCGGACGCGTCGCCGAGCGCCGGCGCCTCCCCGACCGCCACGCCCACCGAGAACCCCAACTGCGACGTGGACGCCCGCGGCCTGACCGCCGGCGCGGCCGCCCCCGGGCATGTCGTCCCGGAGCAGAACTGGACGCTGAGGACCAGCCGGCTCGCCCTGCACGGCGCGGCCTTCCACGGCGTCTACGACGTGAAGACCCCGACCGGCAGCAAGCGCGTGCTGAAGTTCGTGGTCGACAGCGTGGACATCGACAACCTCGACATGTCCACCCTGGAGGGCAACGGCGTGACCTTCCACGTCCAGGGCCGTCCGGGCTCCACCTCGACCATGCGCAACGGCCCGGTCACCATGTACGTGGAGCGGCTGTCCGGCCACCTCTCCAAGGTGCTCGGCCTGCCGATCCCGATCGACCTGGGCGAGATCACCCTCACCCCGGACACCCTGCCGCGCTGGCTGTACGACCTGATCGGCTCCGTGCCGATCCCGCTGGACCTGGAGCTGACCGGCGTCACCGCCAAGCAGGCCGGTCAGTTCGGCGGCACCCTGCACATCCCGGGGATGCGCCTGTTCAACGACGACGCTCCGTACAGCGACCGGTGACGCCCGTGGGGCGGCCCTCCCCAGGGAGGACCGCCCCACGCGCGTTCAGGCCTGACGGAGGCTCACTCGCTCCGGGTGCCCAGGTGGTGCACCTGCACCATGTTGGTGGTGCCGGGGATGCCGACCGGGACACCGGCGGTGACGATGACGGTCTCGCCCTCGCCGAGCCGGCCCATCCGCAGCAGCTCCCGGTCGACCTGCGCGACCATCGCGTCGGTGGTGGCCACCTGCTCGGTCACGTACGCCTCGACACCCCAGCTCAGCGAGAGCTGGTTCCGGGTGGCGGCGTCCGGGGTGAAGGCGATCACCGGGATCGGCGAACGGTAGCGGGACAGCCGGCGGGCGGTGTCACCGGACTTGGTGAAGGCGACCAGCGCCTTGCCGTCCAGGAAGTCGCCCAGCTCGCACGCCGCACGGGCGACCGAGCCGCCCTGGGTGCGCGGCTTGCGGCCCGGGTTGAGCGGCTGGAGGCCCTGGGAGACCAGCTCCTCCTCGGCCCGCTCGCAGATCCGGCTCATGGTGCGGACGGTCTCGACCGGGTACTTGCCGACGCTCGACTCGGCGGACAGCATGACCGCGTCGGCGCCGTCCAGGATGGCGTTGGCGACGTCGGAGACCTCGGCGCGGGTCGGGCGCGAGGCGTGGATCATCGACTCCATCATCTGGGTGGCGACGATGACCGGCTTGGCGTTGCGGCGGGCCAGGGTGATCAGCTGCTTCTGGACCAGCGGGACCCGCTCCAGCGGGTACTCCACGGCCAGGTCGCCGCGGGCGACCATGATGGCGTCGAAGGCGAGGACGATCTCCTCCATGGCCTCGACGGCCTGCGGCTTCTCGATCTTGGCGATGACCGGCACCCGGATGCCGACCTCGTCCATGACCTCGTGGACGTCCTTGATGTCGTCCGCGTTGCGGACGAAGGACAGGGCGATCATGTCGACGCCCAGGCGCAGCGCGAAGCGCAGGTCGTCCTTGTCCTTCTCGGACAGGGCGGGCACGTTCACGGCCGCGCCGGGCAGGTTGATGCCCTTGTTGTTCGAGAGCACGCCGCCCTCGACGACCACGGTCTTCACCCGCGGGCCGTCGACGCTGACGACCTCCAGGGCGATGACGCCGTCGTTGATCAGGACCGGGTCGCCGGGCTTCACGTCGCCGGGCAGGCCCTTGTAGGTGGTGCCGCAGATGTGCTGGTCACCGGGGACGTCCTCGGTGGTGATGGTGAACTCGTCGCCGTTGTCGACGGTCACCGGACCGTTGGCGAAGGTCGCCAGACGGATCTTGGGACCCTGGAGGTCGGCCAGGACGCCGATGGCCTTGCCGGTGTCCTCCGAGACCTGGCGGACCTTGCGGTACCGCTCCTCGTGGTCCGCGTGGTTGCCGTGGCTCATGTTCAGTCGGGCGACGTTCATGCCCGCCTCGACGATGGCCTTCAGCTGTTCGTAGGAGTCCGTCGCCGGACCCAGGGTGCAGACAATTTTCGCTCGGCGCATATGGATCAGTCTATCCGTTCGTGTTATAGGCGCATTCGGCACGTACCGGGAGGAATCGCCGACGAAACGTTCCGAGGAGTGGGACGGATCCGTATCAGTCCTCGGACTCCCGGCGCTCCCGGTGCACCAGCGCGAAGGCCTGTCGGGCGATCTCCAGCTCCTCGTCGGTGGGCACCACGGCGACCGCCACCCGGGCGTACTCGGGGGAGATGATCCGGGCCTCGCCGGATCGCACCGAGTTCAGCTCCGGGTCCACGGCGATGCCCAGTTCCTCCAGTCCCGCGGTGGCCGCCGCGCGCACCGGCGCGGCGTTCTCCCCGACGCCCGCGGTGAACGCGATCGCGTCCACCCGGCCGAGCACCGCGTAGTAGCCGCCGATGTACTTGCGCAGCCGGTGGACGTACGCCTCGAACGCCAGCTTCGCGTCCTCGTCCCCGGTGTCCGCGCGGTGCATGATCTCGCGCATGTCGTTCTCGCCGCACAGCCCGCGCAGGCCGCTGCGGCGGTTGAGCAGGTCGTCGATCTCGTCCACGGACAGCCCGCCGACCCGGTGCAGGTGGAACACCACACCGGCGTCGATGTCACCCGATCGGGTGCCCATGACCAGGCCCTCCAGCGGGGTGAGGCCCATCGAGGTGTCGACGCAGCGGCCGCCGCTGACCGCCGAGGCGGAGGCGCCGTTGCCCAGGTGCAGCACGATCACGTTGACCTCGGCCGGGTCCTTGCCGAGCAGCCGGGCGGTGGCCCGCGAGACGTACTGGTGGGAGGTGCCGTGGAAGCCGTAGCGGCGCACCCGGTGCCGGTCGGCGACGTCCTTGTCGATCGCGTAGCGGGCCGAGTACTCGGGCATCGAGGCGTGGAACGCGGTGTCGAAGACGGCCACCTGGGGCAGGTCGGGGCGCAGCGCGCGGGCCACCTCGATGCCGGTGATGTTGGCCGGGTTGTGCAGCGGGGCGACCGGGATCAGCCGGCGGATCTCCTTGACCACGTCGTCGGTGATCACGGTCGGCTCGGTGAACCGCAGGCCGCCGTGCACCACCCGGTGGCCGATCGCGGCCAGTTCGGGGGAGTCCAGCCCGAGGCCGTCGGCGGCCAGCTCGTCGGAGACGGCCTTGAGCGCGGCGGCGTGGTCCGGGAAGACCTGGACGCTCTCGCGCGGCCCGCCGGTGCGCGGGGTGTGCACCAGCCGCCCGCCGGCCTCGCCGATCCGCTCGACCAGCCCGGAGGCCAGCCGGGCCCCGTCCAGCATGTCGATCAGCCGGTACTTCACCGACGAGGAGCCAGCGTTCAGCACCAGAACGCGGGTACCGCCGCTCATGCTCCCACCTCGCTGCCCTCGGCGGTCGCTTCGCGAGACGCGCACCCGTTGATGATTCGCTCGCTCCGCTCGCTCATGCGCCCACCTCGCTGCCCTCGGCGGTCGCTTCGCGGGATTCGCGGGACACGCACCCGCCGATGGTTCGCTCACTCACTTGCGGTCCCCTTGTGGTCCTGCGACTGGATGGCGGTGATCGCGACGGTGTTGACGATGTCCTGCACCAGGGCCCCGCGCGAGAGGTCGTTGACGGGCTTGCGCAGCCCCTGGAGCACCGGGCCGACCGCCACCGCGCCGGCCGAGCGCTGGACCGCCTTGTAGGTGTTGTTGCCGGTGTTGAGGTCCGGGAAGATCAGCACGGTGGCCCGCCCGGCCACCGGCGAGCCCGGCAGCTTGGTGGCCGCGACGTGGGCGTCCACCGCCGCGTCGTACTGGATCGGGCCCTCGACCAGGATGTCCGGCCGCAGCTCGCGGACGATCTCGGTGGCCTTGCGGACCTTGTCGACGTCCGCGCCGGAGCCGGAGGTGCCGGTCGAGTAGGAGAGCATCGCGACCCGCGGCTCGACGCCGAACTGGGCGGCGGTGGCGGCCGACTGGATGGCGATGTCGGCCAGCTGCTGGGCGTCCGGGTCCGGGTTGACCGCGCAGTCGCCGTACACCAGCACCTTGTCGGCCAGGCACATGAAGAAGACCGAGGAGACGATCGCGGCGCCCGGGGAGGTCTTGATCACCTCGAAGGCGGGGCGGATGGTGGCGGCGGTGGAGTGCACCGCGCCGGAGACCATGCCGTCCGCGATGCCCTCCTGGACCATCAGGGTGCCGAAGTACGAGAC
Source organism: Kitasatospora sp. NPDC034533 (assembly GCF_055575155.1). NCBI lineage: Bacteria > Bacillati > Actinomycetota > Actinomycetes > Kitasatosporales > Streptomycetaceae > Kitasatospora > Kitasatospora sp. NPDC034533. The sequence goes on along the minus strand of NZ_JBVITE010000033.1, from coordinate 80,098 downwards.
GTCGGTGACCACGTCCAGGGCCAGTTCGACGGTCATCCCCTTGTGGGCGCGCAGCTTGGCGTACAGCTCGGCGAACTGGCGGCGCAGCGGGCTGGTGGCCGGGTCGACGATCCGGACCTGGGCGCGGTCGGCGCCGGCCTCTTCCTGCGGCAGCTCGATGCCGTGGGCCGCGGCCGTGCGGTGCACCGCGTCCGGGTCGCCGAGCAGGGTGAGGTCGCAGATGTTGCGGCGCAGCAGGATCTCGGCCGCGCGCAGCACCCGCTCCTCGGTGCCCTCGGGCAGCACGACGTGCCGGCGGGCGCCCCGGGCGCGTTCCAGCAGCTCGTGCTCGAACATCATCGGGGTGACCCGCTCGGACCGGCCGACCTCGATCAGGTTGGTCAACTCGGCGGTGTCGACGTGCAGTTCGAACAGGCCGAGGGCGATCTCGGCCTTCCGGGGGCTGGCCGCGGTGAGCTTGCCCTCGATGGGGGTGAGGTGAGCGGCGGTCGGCCAGCTGCCCTCGGGGACGACCGCGACCGGGGTGCCGGGGGCGAGCCGGGAGGCCAGGGCCATCACGTTGGGGCCGGGGTGCAGGCCGAGCGTCAGCAGCACGCCGGCGATCGGCGGGGCGCCGGCGGCGTGCGCGGCCAGCGAGCCGATCACCAGGTCGGCGCGGTCCCCGGGGGCGACCACCAGGGCGCCCTCGGTCAGCGCGTCCAGGAAGGTGGGCAGCATGGCGCCGCCGAAGACGTAGCCGCGCACGTCCCGGGCGAGGCCGGCCGGGTCCCCGAGCAGCACCTCGGCGCCGGTCGCCTCGACCAGCTGCGCGACGGTGGGCGCGGCCAGCGCCGGCTCCTCCGGGATGACGTAGGCGGGGATCGGCAGCTTCCCGGCGAGGGCGCGCTGGACCGGCTGCTTGATGCCCGGGGCGACCCGGTTGGCGATCATCGCCAGGGTCTCGCAGCCGAGGTCGGTGTACGCCCGGTGGGCGTTGCGGACCTCGGCGACCACCGTCTCGGTGTCCTCGCCGTGCCCGCCGACCACCGGCAGCACGGCGGCGCCGAACTCGTTGGCCAGCCGGGCGTTGAAGGCCAGCTCGTCCGGGATGCCGGTGTCGGCGAAGTCGGTGCCGAGCACCAGGACGGCCTGGCAGTGCCGCTCCAGCGCGTGGAAGCGGTCGACCAGGGTGGAGACCAGTTCGTCCTGCCCCCGGGCGGCCTGGAGCGCGGCGGCGTCCTCGTAGGTGAGGCCGTACAGCTCGGTGCCCGGCAGGTCGATCCGGTAGCGGGCGCGCAGCAGCTCGATCACGTGGTCCGTGCCGGGCTGCCCGGGCGCGGCGGCGTGGACCAGCGGGCGGAACACCCCGACCCGGTCCACCTGGCGGGTGAGCAGTTCCATGACCCCGAGCTCGACCGCCTGACGGCCGTCCCCCCGCTCGATGCCGGTCACGTACACGCTGCGCGCCACGTGGGTGTCTCCGTCCCGTCGTCTCGGAAGGTGGTCATATCCGACCATACCTTCGCACCCCGAACGACCGTCCGCGAGCAGAAGGCGCAGCCCGGGACAAGGGCCGGAGGTCCCGCCGTGGCGCCCGCCCGGTGGGGCGGGCGCCGGGGGTTCAGCGGGCGGGACGCAGCCAGATGGTGGCGAGCGGGGGGAGGACCAGCTCGGCGGAGCGGGGCTGGCCGTCCCACTGCACGGGCTCGGCCTTGACCGGGCGGGAGTTGCCGACGCCGCTGCCGCCGTACTCCTCGGCGTCGGTGTTCAGCACCTCCTCCCACAGCTGCTCGCGGCCCGCCAGCCGGGGCAGGCCGACCCGGTGGCCGTGCCGGACGACCGGGGAGAAGTTGCAGACCGCGACGAGCGGCGAGCCGTCGGCCGCGTACCGGACGAAGGAGAGCAGGTTGTCCTCGGCGGCGCCGCCGTCGAGCCAGCGGAAGCCCTCCGGGACGGTGTCCAGCTCCCACAGTGCCGGGGTGTCGAGGTAGTGCCGGTTGAGGTCGGCGACCAGCCGGCGCACCCCGAGGTGGTCCCGGTGGGCGGGCCACTGTTCGTCGAGGACCCACCACTGGGGGCCCTGTTCGTGGTCCCACTCCGCGCCCTGGGCGAACTCCTGTCCCATGAAGAGCAGCTGCTTGCCCGGGTGGGACCACATGAAGCCGAGGTAGGCGCGGTGGTTGGCGCGCTGCTGCCACCAGTCGCCGGGCATCTTGGAGACGAGGGCCTGCTTGCCGTGGACCACCTCGTCGTGGGAGATCGGCAGGACGTAGTTCTCCGAGTAGGCGTACACCATCGAGAAGGTGATCTCGTTGTGGTGGTACTTGCGGTGCACCGGCTCCTTGGACATGTAGACCAGCGAGTCGTGCATCCAGCCCATGTTCCACTTCAGCCCGAAGCCGAGGCCGCCGGCGTCGGTGGGCCGGGTGACCCCGTCCCAGGCGGTGGACTCCTCGGCGACGGTCACCACGCCGGGGCAGCGCCGGTAGACGGTGGCGTTCATCTCCTGGAGGAAGGAGGCCGCGTCCAGGTTCTCCCGGCCGCCGAACCGGTTGGGCGTCCAGGCGCCGCCCTCGCGGGAGTAGTCGAGGTAGAGCATCGAGGCGACGGCGTCCACCCGCAGGCCGTCGATGTGGAACTCCTCGCACCAGTACACCGCGTTGGCGACCAGGAAGTTGCGCACCTCCTTGCGGCCGTAGTCGAACTCCAGCGTCCCCCAGTCGGGGTGCTCGGCGCGCAGCGGGTCGGCCGGCTCGTAGAGCGGCTCGCCGTCGAAGCGGGCGAGCGCGAAGTCGTCCTTGGGGAAGTGCGCGGGCACCCAGTCGACGATCACGCCGATGCCGTGCCGGTGCAGGGTGTCCACGAGGTACCGGAAGTCGTCGGGCGAGCCGAGCCGCGCGGTGGGGGCGTAGTAGCCGGACACCTGGTAGCCCCAGGAGCCGCCGAAGGGGTGCTCCATGACCGGCATGAACTCCACGTGGGTGAAGTTCAACTCCTTGAGGTAGCCGGGAAGTTGCTCGGCGATCTCCCGGTAGCTCCTCAATTCCGGCCGCCAGGAGGGCAGGTGCAGCTCGTACACCGACATCGGCGCCCGGTGGTGCGCGGCGCGGGCCCGCCGGGCCATCCACTCGCCGTCCTGCCACACGTGTCCGGAGCTGGTGACCACCGAGGCGGTGCCGGGCGGGCACTGGGCGGCCCGGGCCAGCGGGTCGGCCTTGTCCAGCACCCAGCCCTGCCGGGTGTGGACCTCGTACTTGTAGGTGGTGCCCTCGGCCAGGCCCGGGACGAACAGCTCCCAGATCCCGGAGGAGCCGAGCGAGCGCATCGGGTGCCCGGTGCCGTCCCAGTGGTTGAAGTCGCCGATCAGCCGCACCCCGACGGCGTTCGGCGCCCAGACCGCGAAGGCGGTGCCGGCCACCCCGTCGACGGTGCGCACGTGCGAGCCGAGCGCCCGCCACAGCTGCTCGTGCCGGCCCTCGGAGATCAGGTGCAGGTCGAGTTCGCCGAGGGTGGGCGGGGTGCGGTAGCCGTCGTACTGGCGCAGCGGCCCGCCGCCGGGGTACGTCACCAGCAGGGTGTAGTCCGGCGGATCGCCGCCGGCCACCAGGCCGGTGAACAACCCGCCCTGCTGGTGGGTGAGTTCGGCCGGGCCCTGGGAGGTCTCGACGACCACCCGCTCGGCGAACGGGCGCAGCACCCGGATCGCGGTGCCGCCGTGCACCGGGTGCGCCCCGAGCAGGGCGTGGGGGTCGTGGTGCTGCCCGCTCACCAGCCGGTCGACCTCGGCCGGCGGCAGCGGTGCCTCGGGCAGGCGCAGCGCCCCGGCGAGGGCCGGCTGCTCGGGGTCCGGGTGGTCCCCGGCCGCGACCGGGCGGGCCGCCGGGGGCCGCGGGCCGGTGCCGGTGCTCCCCTCCTCCTCGGCCGCCGGGCGCGCCTCGGGCCGGTGGCCGCCGGGCCCTTCGGTCGTCGGCCCTTGGGCCGTCGGTCCTCCGGCTGTCCGTTCTCCGGTTGTCCGTCCTCCGGCGGTCGCCCCCTCGACCGCCGGCCCCTCGGCGGGGAGCGGTGCGGCCAGGAAGGTGGCCGGTACGGGGCGGGCGGGGCGGCCGGTCGGGTCGATCGGCGTCACGGCGGGGTCCTCCTGCGGCGGGGGTGGGCGAACTCCTGCGGGCGGTGCGGCAAGCGGGTCAGACGGACAGGGCCAGCCGGTTGATCGCGGCCAGCGGGATCGGCAGCCAGCTCGGCCGGTGCCGGGCCTCGTACACCACCTCGTACACCGCCTTGTCGATCTCCAGCGCCCGCATCAGCTCCGGCGAGGCGGCCGGGTCGGCGCCGCCGCCCGCGGTGTAGCCGGCGCAGAAGGCGGTGCGGTTGCGCTGGGCCCAGGCGGCGGCCAGGTGGGCGAGTTCCGGGTCGGCCGGGCCGCCGGCCAGCAGGTGGGCGGCCGCGTAGTCGAAGGAGCGCAGCATCGCGGCGACGTCGCGCAGGGCCGGCTGGGGCTCGCGGCGCTCGTTGACCGACTTGGCGGGCTCGCCCTCGAAGTCCAGCAGCACCCAGCCGTGCGGGGTCCGCATCGCCTGCCCGAGGTGCAGGTCCCCGTGGATGCGCTGGACCGGCAGGCCGTCCGGGTGGGCGTCGGCGAGCTGCTGGAAGGCGGAGCGCAGCGCCGTCCGGAAGCGCAGCAGCCCGGGGACGGCGGCGACGGCGCTGTCCAGCCGGTCGGCCATCGTGCCGGCCAGCCGGGCGGTCTGGGCGCGGTCGAGCCGGGCGACCGGCATCGAGCGGGACAGCACCCGGTGCACCTCGGCGGTGGCCCGGCCGAGCCTGTGCGCCTCGATGGCGAAGTTGCCGGGGGAGCGGTCGCACTTGAGCCGTCCGACCCGGTCGAGGGCCAGCTCCCAGCCGTCCTCGGCGTCCGGCAGGTAGCGCTGGAGCAGCCCGAGGGTGGCGGGCTCGGCGCGTTCCATCCGGCTCTCGAACCAGGCGGCGACCCGGGGGATGCGGGTGGAGCCGGCCCGGGAGAGCGCGAGCGAGAGCTCCAGGTCGGGGTTGGTGCCGGGGTGGATGCGGCGGAACAGCTTGAGGATGTACGAGGTGCCGTAGATGACCGAGCTGTTGGACTGCTCGGCGGTGGAGGCGCGGCCGGGGAGGTTGGTGGGCAGCCCGGAGCCGGGGGTGCGGCGGAAGGACAGCGCGCCGAAGCGGTCGCCGGTGGCCAGGTGCTCCAGCAGCCGGCCGGTGAGCTCCGGGTCGTGCACCGCGTCGTAGAGGGTCGCGCCGTCGTACGGGCCCTGGCTGAGCCGGCCGAGCAGGGCGCCGGGCCCGATGTCCCCGAGCCCGGCGGAGCGGATGCCGAGCAGCAGCTGGTAGATGTCGCCGTGCGGGGCGCCGGCCGTGGTGGCGTGCTCGACCCGCAGCAGCAGGTGCAGCAGGGCCGGGTCGCCGACCTGGAGCGGGGTGCCGACCACCGGGGTGAGGCCCGTGATGGGGCGACCCTTGCCGGCGTACCAGCGCTGGGTGGGCAGCCAGGTGGCGATCAGCGGCAGGGCGGCCTGGACGAGTTCGCTGACCCCCAGGGCGGTTCTCCGGGCCCCGGCGCCCCGGGTGCCCGACGGCGTGGCGGGGCCGGCGGGGGCGGTGGCGTCCAGGTGGGCTTGAGAACGGGAGGTTTCGGACATGGCTCCCTTTCCCCGGAAGCACGCGGACTGCCCGACGGGTCGTGGCCGGGTCCGTCAGTCTTCCGGATTGCGGCGGCGCGGCGGTCGCGGCACGCGAGCACGGCTCGGGTGTCACGCCTTCGTGTGGGTGGCCGTTGGGCTGTTCTCCGTACGCGGTGGAGCGGAGAACAGCGGGGGCGCGGGGTTCAACTCGCGCCCCCGGAGGGGCTGGTGGTGCCGTTCGCGCTGGTGTGCGGCGTGCGGCGGATCGTTACTTCGACCGCCTCGTCCCGCTCAGGCGCGGGGGCTGCCGGAGCTGGAACCAGTAGAAACCGTGCCCGGCCAGGGTGAGCAGGTAGGGCCATTCGCCGATCGACGGGAAGCGCACCCCGCCGATCAGCTCGACCGGGTACCGCCCGCCGTACCGCCGCAGGTCCAGCTCGGTCGGCTGCGCGAACCGCGAGAAGTTGTTCACGCACATGACCAGGTCCCCCTCGTACTCGCGCACGAAGGCCAGTACGGCGGGGTTGCTGGACGGCAGTTCGGCGTAGCTGCCGAGGCCGAACGCGGGATTGAGCTTGCGGATCTCGATCATGCGACGCGTCCAGTGCAGCAGCGAACTCGAACTGCTCTGCTGCGCTTCGACGTTGGTCACCTGGTAGCCGTACACCGGGTCCATGATGGGCGGCAGACTGAGCCTGCCCGGGTCGGCGGAGGAGAAACCCGCGTTGCGGTCCGGGGTCCACTGCATCGGGGTGCGCACGCCGTCCCGGTCGCCGAGCCAGATGTTGTCGCCCATGCCGATCTCGTCCCCGTAGTACAGCACCGGCGAGCCGGGCAGGGAGAGGAGCAGGGCGGTGAACAGCTCGATCTGGTTGCGGTCGTTCTCCAGCAGCGGGGCGAGCCGGCGGCGGATGCCCACGTTGGCGCGCATCCGGGGGTCCTTGGCGTACTCCGCGTACATGTAGTCGCGCTCCTCGTCGGTGACCATCTCCAGGGTCAGCTCGTCGTGGTTGCGCAGGAAGATGCCCCACTGGCAGCCGCCCGGGATCTGCGGGGTCTTGGCGAGGATCTCCGAGACCGGGTAGCGGGACTCCCGGCGCACCGCCATGAAGATCCGGGGCATCACCGGGAAGTGGAACGCCATGTGGCACTCGTCGCCGCCCGAGGCGAAGTCGCCGAAGTAGTCGACGACGTCCTCCGGCCACTGGTTGGCCTCGGCGAGCAGCACGGTGTCCGGGTAGTCGGCGTCGATCTCCTTGCGGACCCGCTTGAGGAACTCGTGGGTCTCCGGGAGGTTCTCGCAGTTGGTGCCCTCGCGGGCGAACAGGTACGGCACCGCGTCCAGCCGGAACCCGTCGATGCCGAGGTCCAGCCAGAACCGCAGCCCGGCGATCATCTCGTCCTGGACCCGGGGGTTGTCGTAGTTGAGGTCCGGCTGGTGGGAGAAGAAGCGGTGCCAGTAGTACTGCTTGCGGAGCGGGTCGTAGGTCCAGTTGGAGGTCTCGGTGTCGACGAAGATGATCCGGGCGTCCGGGTACTGCTTGTCGTCGTCGGCCCACATGTAGAAGTCGCCGTACGGCCCGTCCGGGTCGGTCCGGGAGGCCTGGAACCACGGGTGCTGGTCGCTGGTGTGGTTCATGACGAAGTCGATGATGATGCGCATGCCGCGGGCGTGGGCGGCGTCGACGAACTCCATGAAGTCGGCGAGGTCGCCGAACTCCGGCAGCACCGAGGTGTAGTCGGACACGTCGTACCCGCCGTCGCGCAGCGGCGAGGCGAAGAACGGCGGGAGCCAGAGGCAGTCGATCCCGAGCCACTGGAGGTAGTCGAGCTTGGCCGTGAGCCCCTTGAGGTCCCCGACCCCGTCGCCGTTGCTGTCCTGGAAGGACCGCACCAGCACCTCGTAGAAGACCGCACGCTTGAACCACTCGGGGTCGAGCTTCTTCTTCGAGGTCTCGGGGAAGGTGTCGGGGACAGGCTCGTTCACTGTCACGCTGGGTTCCTCCGAACCGTGAGGAGGTGAGCCGGCTCGGCTGAGGGATCGAGCCGGACGTAGTTGTGCCGGCCCCAGGTGTAGACGGCGCCGGTGAGCTCGTCGTGCACCGCGTACGGGCCGTCGCCGTCCAGCGTGACGGTGGCCTCCTGGACGTGGTGCGGGTCGAGGTTCACCACGGTGATGACCCGGTCGGTGAGGCCCTCGGGGGTGGTCGCGGTCTTGGAGTAGGCGAGCACCTGGTCGTTGTCGGTGGGGTGGAAGCGCAGGTCGCGCAGCTGCTGGAGGGCGGGGTGGCGGCGGCGCAGCCGGTTCAGGACCGTCAGCAGCGGGGCCAGGGTGTCGGTGCGGCTCCAGTCGCGCGGGCGCAGTTCGTACTTCTCCGAGTGCAGGTACTCCTCGGAGCCCGGGTGGGCCGGCTCGTTCTCGCACAGCTCGTAGCCGGCGTAGACGCCGTAGCTGGGGGAGAGGGTGGCGGCGAGCACCGCGCGGACCGCGAAGGCGGCGCGGCCGCCGTGCTGGAGGTACGCGTGCAGGATGTCCGGGGTGTTGGCGAAGAAGTTGGGCCGCATGTAGGCGGCGGCGTCACCGGTGAGTTCGGTGAGGTACTCGGTGAGTTCCGCCTTGGTGGTGCGCCAGGTGAAGTACGTGTACGACTGGTGGAAACCGATCTTCGCCAGGGTGTGCATCATCGCCGGGCGGGTGAAGGCCTCGGCCAGGAACACCACGTCGGGGTCGGTGCGGGCGATGTCGGAGAGCACCCTCTCCCAGAAGACCACCGGCTTGGTGTGGGGGTTGTCGACCCGGAAGATCCGAACGCCGTGCGACATCCAGAAGCGGAGGATCCGGATTGTTTCCTTGACGATTCCATCCATGTCCTGGTCGAAGTTGACCGGATAGATGTCCTGGTACTTCTTCGGCGGATTCTCGGCGTACGCGATGCTGCCGTCGGCGCGATGGCTGAACCATTCCGGGTGCTTGTTCACCCAGGGGTGGTCCGGGGAGCACTGGAGGGCGAAGTCCAGCGCCACTTCCAGGTGCAGCGCCCGCGCCTCGGCGACGAAGTGGTCGAAGTCCTCGATGGTGCCGAGGTCCGGGTGGACGGCGTCGTGGCCGCCCTCGGGGGAGCCGATCGCCCAGGGCGAGCCGACGTCGTGCGGACCGGCCGTCAGGGCGTTGTCCGGGCCCTTGCGGAAGGCTCGGCCGATCGGGTGGACCGGCGGCAGGTAGACCACGTCGAAGTCCATCGCGGCGATGGCCGGCAGCCGTTCGGCGGCGGTGCGCAGGGTGCCCGGGCGCGGCGGCTCGACGCCGTTCGGGTCCACCACGGCGCCCTCCGAACGGGGGAAGAACTCGTACCAGGAGCCGAACAGCGCGCGCTCGCGGTCCACCTGGAGCGGCAGCGGGCGGGAGGCGCTGACCAGTTCGCGCAGCGGGTGGCGGGCCAGCACGTCGAGCACCTCGGGGGCGAGCGCGGCGGCCAGCCGGGACAGCGGCGGCAGGGCCTGGTCGCGCAGCGCGTCGGCGGCGGCCAGCACGTCGGCCCGGCCCTCCTTCTTGGGCACCCCGGCGGCGGCCCGCTCCAGCAGCCGGGCGCCCTCCTCCAGCACCAGCGCGGTGTCGATGCCGGCCGGCAGCTTGACCGAGGCGGCCTTGCGCCAGGTGGCGACCGGGTCGCTCCACGCCTCCACCAGGTACGACCAGCGGCCGGGCGCGGTCGGGGTGACGTGGGCACCCCAGCGGTCGGTGCCCTCGGCCAGTTCGCGCATCGGCGTCCAGGGGCCGCTGCGGCCGCGCGGGTCGCGCAGCACCACGTTGGCGTTGACGGCGTCGTGGCCCTCGCGGAAGACGGTCGCGGTGACCAGGAAGGTCTCGCCGGTCACCGCCTTGGCGGGGCGGCGGCCGCCGTCGACGAGGGGGCTGACGTCCAGGACGGGGATGCGGCCGATCACGGTGTCGCTCTCTGTCGTCTTGCGGGCGGAGGGCTTGCGAGCGGGGGACTTCCGGGCGGGCGCCCCGGCGGCCGGGGCCGACGCGGCGGTGCCCGCGGCGGCGGCCTTCGGGGCGGTGGCCTTCGCGGCGCCGGCCTTCGGGGCGGTGGTGCGGCGCGTGGTGGTGGTGCGCCTGCGGGGGGCCGCCGCGGTCCCGTCCTCCTCGGCCCCGGGGTGGGGGGCCGCCGTGGAGGGCCGCGATTCGGAGGATCCGGTACGGGGCGCACCGGAGGTCCTCGGCGCCGGCATCGCCGGATCTGTCCGAGTGTCAGAATCCATCCGTCCGGCGGATTCCGCGACCGCTGCGTCGAAGCCTTCGGCCACCGGTGTGGACTGGTCCCGCGTGTCGCCGTGCATGCCAAACTCCTGCCCGAGATCGGCGGCAGCTCCCCGCGGGCCGGGTCGGGCCGGGGGAGCGCCGGAGGACTGCTGGGTGGGGAGGACGTGCGACCGGAAGCCTGCCCGCGCCGCTGTTCCCGGCAACCTGCCCGGCGCCCGCCGACCCGGCGGCGGGAAGCCCCGGAGCCCTCGTGCGTCCCGGCGCACGCCCTCCGCGGGGCACGCTCCCGGGCGACCCGGCCCACCCGTGAACGAGCGGACCGGGCGCCAGGACACGCGTCCGTACGCGGCGAGCGCCGAATGGGCTAAGAAGGTCGGGAACGGTCAACGCGAAAAGGATTCGGACGTGCTGCTTCGAGGGGGACGCCACCCGTCGTCGCACTCCCCACAGCATCAACGACCTTCGGTCATCCTCGCACCGGTGACGAGGTTTTTGCAGCGGTACGACAGTAGTTTCGAGCCTTCCCCCGGGTGGACGAGCCATCGGAAATGGACCCGTACCGAAGAGTTCACGTATTGGTAGCGCGGGGCCCCGAAATGTGCGCCTCGCGCGCCCCCCGTGCAGACCAATGCGCCGAATGCGATCTCATCAATAGCCCGAACGGATGCCCAATAGCCCACTTGACGCACTGCCGGACCGATCGCCACGGCTACGCTTCACGCCGTGAAGGCAATCCGCAGATTCACCGTCCGCACCGTCCTGCCCGAACAACTCCAGCCGTTGCACGAGCTGGCCCTCAACCTGCGTTGGTCCTGGCACCCCGAGACCAGGGACCTGTTCCGGTCCGTGGACCCGGAGGTCTGGGCCGCGACCGGCGAGGACCCGGTGCGGCTGCTCGGGGAGGTCCCGGCCGCCCGGCTCGCCGCACTCGCCACCGACCGGCGCTTCCTGCGCAGACTCGGCGACCTCGCCGACGACCTGCGCGAGTACCTGACCGGCCCGCGCTGGTACCAGACCCGAGGCGAGGCCGACCGGGCCCCGCTGCCCACCGCGATCGCCTACTTCTCGCCCGAGTACGGCATCGCCGCCGCGCTGCCCCAGTACTCCGGCGGGCTCGGCATCCTCGCCGGCGACCACCTCAAGGCCGCCAGCGACCTCGGCGTGCCGGTCATCGGCGTCGGCCTGTTCTACCGGCACGGCTACTTCCGCCAGTCCCTCAGCCGGGACGGCTGGCAACAGGAGCGCTATCCGCTGCTCGATCCGGACGAACTGGCCGTCAGCCTGCTCCGGGAGGCAGACGGCACCCCCTGCCGGGTCGACCTCGCCCTGCCCGGCGGCCGCACCCTGGCCGCCCACGTCCGCAAGGCCCAGGTCGGGCGGGTCCCGCTGCTGCTGCTCGACTCCGACATCGAGGCCAACTCGCCCGCCGAGCGGGACGTCACCGACCGGCTGTACGGCGGCGGCAGCGAGCACCGGCTGCTCCAGGAGATGCTGCTCGGCATCGGCGGCGTCCGGGCCGTGCGCGCCTACTGCCGGCTCACCGGGCACCCAGCCCCCGACGTCTTCCACACCAACGAGGGCCACGCCGGCTTCCTCGGCGTGGAGCGCATCCGCGAACTGGTCGCCGAGGACCCGGCCGGCCTCGACTTCTCCGCCGCCCTGGAGGCCGTCCGGGCGGGCACCCTCTTCACCACCCACACGCCCGTCCCGGCCGGCATCGACCGGTTCGACCGGGAGCTGGTCGCCCGCCACTTCGGCGGGGACGCCGCGCTGCCGGGCGTCCCGGTCGAGCAGGTGCTCGCGCTCGGCGCCGAGAGCTGGCGCGACGGGGACCCGAAGCTGTTCAACATGGCCGCCATGGGCCTGCGGCTGGCCCAGCGCGCCAACGGGGTCTCCACCCTGCACGGCGAGGTCAGCCGCTCGATGTTCCACGGCCTGTGGCCCGGCTTCGACCCCGCCGAGGTGCCGATCACCTCGGTCACCAACGGCGTGCACGCCCCCACCTGGATCGACCCGGCGGTGGTCCGGCTCGGCGCCGCCGAGATCGGCGCCGAACGCGCCGAGGAGGCGATGACCACCGGCGACACCGGGCGCTGGACGGGGCTGGAGAGGATCGGCAACACCGAGGTCTGGGAGCTGCGGCGCGCCCTGCGGGCCCAGCTGGTGGAGGAGGCCCGCCGCCGGCTGCACGCCTCCTGGCGCGGGCGCGGGGCCGGCGAGGCCGAGCTCGGCTGGGTCTCCTCGGTGCTCGACCCCGACGTGCTCACCATCGGCTTCGCCCGCCGGGTGCCCTCGTACAAGCGGCTCACCCTGATGCTGCGCGACCCGGAGCGGCTGCGCGCCCTGCTGCTGCACCCCACCCGGCCGGTGCAGATCGTGGTGGCCGGCAAGGCCCACCCGGCCGACGACGGCGGCAAGCGGCTGATCCAGCAGATGGTCGCCTTCGCCGACGACCCGGCGGTGCGGCACCGGATCGTCTTCCTGCCGGACTACGACATGGCGATGGCCCAGCGCCTCTACCCGGGCTGCGACGTGTGGCTGAACAACCCGCTGCGCCCGCTGGAGGCCTGCGGCACCTCCGGGATGAAGGCCGCGCTCAACGGCTGCCTCAACCTGTCCGTCCTGGACGGCTGGTGGGACGAGTGGTACGACGGCCGCAACGGCTGGGCGATCCCCACCGCCGACGAGGACGGCGGGGTGCTCGACCCGGACAGCGGCGAGGCCGAGCGGCGCGACGACATCGAGGCGGCCGCGCTCTACGACCTGATCGAGCACCAGGTCGCGGCCCGGTTCTACGACCGGGACGCGGACGGGCTGCCGCAGCAGTGGATCGCCATGGTCCGGCACACCCTGGTCACCCTCGGGCCCAAGGTGCTGGCCGGACGGATGGTCCGGGAGTACGTCGAACGGCTGTACGCCCCGGCGGCGCGGGCCCAGCGGGAGCTGGCGGCGGACCGCAACCGCGGCTCGCGGGAGCTGGCGCAGTGGAAGGCGAAGGTCCATGAGGCGTGGCCGGCCGTCCGGGTCGAGCACGTCGAGGCGGACTGCCCGGCCGAGGCGCAGGAGCTGGGCAGCACGCTGGCGCTGCGGGTGCAGGTCGCGCTCGGGACGCTGGAGCCGGGGGACGTCGAGGTGCAGGCGGTCTCCGGCCGGGTGGACGAACGGGACCGGATCTCGGACGCCTGCCTGCTCGCCCTCAAGCCGGTCGGCGGGCCCGACCTGGACGGCCGCACCCGCTACGAGGGCTCGCTGGAGCTGTGCCGGACCGGCCCGTTCGGCTACACCGTCCGGGTGCTGCCCGCGCACCCCCGGCTGGCCTCGCCGACCGAGCTGGGGCTGGTGGCCCTGCCGGCCGAGTCCGCCGGGATGGACGCCGGGCTGCTGCGCTGACCCGTCCGGGGGAGCGGCGGAGGCCGCGCGTCCGTGAACCGGACGCGCGGCCGTCCCGTGTTCACCACGGGGAGGTGGGGCGGCCCGGCCGGGTGCGTGACGGCGCACCCGGACGGGCACATTCATGGGGCCCGGCTAGACCAGGCTGTCCCGCCAGGCCCGGTGGAGGGCGGCGAAACGGCCGGAGCCGTCAATCAGCTCCCCTGGGGAGCCATCCTCCACGATCCGGCCCTGATCCATCACCAGGACACGGTCGGCGATTTCCACCGTCGAGAGCCGGTGGGCGATGATCACGGCCGTCCGGCCCGCCAGCACGGTGCGCATCGCCCGCTGGACGGCCTGCTCCCCGGGGACGTCCAGGGAGCTGGTCGCCTCGTCCAGGATCAGCACCGCCGGGTCGGCCAGCAGGGCGCGGGCGAAGGCCACCAGCTGGCGCTGGCCGGCCGAGATCCGGCCGCCGCGCTTGCGCACGTCGGTGTCGAAGCCGTCCGGCAGGGCGGCGATGAACTCGTACGCGCCGATGTCCCGGGCGGCCTGTTCGACCTCCTCGCGGGTGGCGCCGGGGCGGCCGATCGCGATGTTCTCGGCGACGGTGCCGGAGAACAGGAACGACTCCTGGGTCACCATCACCACCCCGCGCCGCAGGTCCGCGGCGGAGAGGTCGCGCAGGTCCACGCCGTCCAGCCGGATCCGGCCGTCGGTCGGGTCGTAGAAGCGGGCCAGCAGCTTGGCGACCGTCGACTTGCCCGCGCCCGTCGCGCCGACCACCGCCACCGTCTGGCCGGCCGGGATCCGAAGGTCGAAGGGCGGCAGCACCTCCTTGCCCGTCCGGTACGCGAAGCGGGTGCCCTCGAAGGCCACCTCCCGGCCCTTGCCGGTGGCCGGGGGCAGCTCGACGGGCTCGTCCGGCTCGGCGACGGTCGGCTCGTGGGCGAGCAGGCCGGAGATCTTCTCCAGCGCGGCGGCGGCCGACTGGTAGCTGTTCAGGAACATCGCCAGCTGGTCGATCGGGTCGAAGAGCCGGCGCAGGTAGAGCGCGAAGGCGGTGAGCACGCCCAGCTCCAGCGCGTCGTCCACGACCAGGTAGGCGCCGAGCAGCACCACGCCGGTGGTCCACAGGTTGGCGGTGGCCCGGGAGAGGCCGACGTAGCGGGCGATCTCCAGCAGGCCGTCCGCGGTCGCGGTGGCGGACTGCTGGTTGACCACGCCGAAGGCGGCGTCGTTGGCCTTCTCCCGGCGGAAGGCCTGCACCGGGCGGATGCCGTTCATGGTCTCGCTGAAGCGGACGATCAGCGAGGCGGCCGAGGTGCGCGAGCGCCGGTAGACCCGGCGCGAGCGGCGGCGGAAGGAGCGGGCGATCAGGCCCAGCGGCACGGCGGACGCCAGCGAGACCAGGCCGAGCTGCCAGTCCAGCGCCAGCAGCAGCACCGAGATGTAGCAGACCGACAGGATGACCGTCAGCAGCTCCTGGAGGCCCTCGGCGAGGAGCTCGCGCAGCGCGTCGATGTCACTGGTGGCGCGGGAGATGATCCGGCCGGAGGTGTAGCGCTCGTGGAAGTCCAGGCCGAGCCGCTGGGCGTGCCGGAAGATCCGGCCGCGCAGCTCCAGCACGACGTCCTGGTTGACCCGGGCGCTGATCTTGATGAACGCCCACTGGAGCACCGGGCCGAACAGCGCGCAGAACAGGTAGGCCGCGACCACCGCGATCAGCGGGCCGGCGTCGTGCTCGCGCAGCGCCGGGATGCCGCGGTCCATCGCCACCGCGACCAGCAGCGGGCCGGACTGGAGCGCGGCCTCCTGGACCAGGATCACCAGCATGGCGACGGCGATCCGGGCCCGGTGCGGGCGGAGCAGCGAGCGCAGCAGCGCCCCGGGCGCGCCGGGCGGTACGGGGATGTCCTCCTCGTCGGCGGGCGCCGGGGGCAGTTCCTCCTCGGCCGGGTCGACGGGCCCGGCCTGCACGGGGGCGGCGGTGGTGGTCATGCGCTGCTCCGTTCGGGTAGCAGGGAGGACTCGCCCGACATCAGCTGTCGGTAGTGCGCGCAGTCGCGCAGCAGTTCCTGGTGGGTGCCGACGGCCTCGATCCGGCCGTCGGCCAGCACCGCGACCCGGTCGGCGAGCAGGACGGTGCTGGGCCGGTGGGCGACCACCAGGGCCGTGGTGGTGCCGAGCACCTCGCGCAGCGCCCGTTCGACCAGGGCCTCGGTGTGCACGTCCAGGGCGGAGAGCGGGTCGTCCAGCACCAGGAAGGCCGGGTCGCCGACCACCGCGCGGGCCAGCGCGAGGCGCTGGCGCTGGCCGCCGGACAGGCTCAGGCCCTGCTCGCCGACCTCGGTGTCCACGCCCTGGGGCAGCTTCTCGACGAAGCCGGCCTGGGCGGTGGCGAGCGCGGAGCGCAGCTGCTCCTCGCCGGCGCCGGGGGCGCCCATCAGGACGTTCTCCCGGATGGTGGCGGAGAACAGGGTGGGATCCTCGAAGGCGATCGCGACGAGTTCGCGCAGCCGCTGCCGGGGCAGCTCGCGGATGTCCCGGCCGTCCAGCGTGATGGTGCCGGCGGTGGCCTCGTACAGCCGGGGGAGCAGCGCGGTGAGGGTGGTCTTGCCGCTGCCGGTGGCGCCGACCAGGGCCATCGTCTCGCCGCTGCGGATGTGCAGGTCGATGCAGGCCAGGAGGTCGGGGCTGTCCTCGGGGGCGTCGGGGTAGCGGAAGCGGACGCCGGTGAAGCGGATGCCGTCCGCGGCGCCGAGCCCGGTGGCGGTGCCCGTCTCGGGGTCGTCCGGCTCGTCCATCACCTCGAAGAAGCGGTCGGTGGCGGTGGCGGCCTCGTTGGAGTAGGCGAGCAGCCAGCCGAGCGACTCGACCGGCCAGCGCAGGGCGAGCGCGGTGGAGAGGAAGGCGACCAGGGTGCCGGCGCTCAGCTCGTCGTGGGCCACCAGGTAGGCGCCGACGGCGAGGGCACAGCCGAGCGCGAGCTCCGGCAGGCCGACGGTGATCGCCCAGAGGTTGGCGAGCAGGTGGGACTTGCGCAGCTCGGTGCGGCGCAGCTCCTGGGACTGGGCGTGGAAGCGCTCGGCCATCGAGCGGTGCCGGCCGAAGGCCTTGAGGATGCGGATGCCGAGGACGGACTCCTCGACCACGGTGGCGATGTCGCCGTTCTGGTCCTGGGCGAGGCGGGAGGCGGCGGAGTAGCCGGCCTCGAACCGCCGGGTGAACAGGAACAGCGGCACGAACGGCGCCAGGGCGATCAGCGCGAGCCGCCAGTCCTGGGTGAACATCACCACCGTGCCGGCCAGGAACATCACGGTGTTGACGATCAGGAAGACCAGGGGGAAGGCCAGGAACAGCCGCATGGTGTACATGTCGGCGGTGGCCCGGGAGAGCAGCTGGCCGGAGCCCCAGCGGTCGTGGAAGGAGATCGGCAGCCGCTGGAGCTTGGCGAAGAGGTCCCCGCGCATCGCCGTCTCCAGCCCAGCCAGCGGGCGGGCCAGCACCACCCGGCGGGTGTAGAACAGCGCGGCCTCGAACAGGCCGAGGCCCAGCAGCAGGCCGATCAGCGGCCAGAGGCCGGCCAGGTCGTGCTCGGCCAGCGGGCCGTCCACGATCCGGCCGAGGACCACGGGGACGGCGAGGGTGCTCACCATGGCGAGCGAGGCGGCCGTCACGGAGACCGCCAGCCGGCCGCGCACGGCCCGGGCGTACGGCCACAGGCGCAGCAGGGAGCGGACCGCGGAGTGCCGGGGCGCGGGTGCGGGGCTGTCTGCCCCGTCGGCCCTGGGGCCCTCCGGGGTCGGATTCTCGGTGTCGTGTCGGTTCTCGGCCATCGCGGTGAGGGTAGGCAGAGAGGCCGTCACTTCTCATCCGGTTTTTCGCCCCTGTCGGCCCCGCTCGTCGAGAACCGGCCACCCGAGCGGGCGGATCAGGCGCGGAACGCGGGGCGCGCACCGTCGTTCGTGCGGGTCCGAATGCGCCGCGCGCCTCTTGCGAGCGCCTGCCGATCGGCCGATGACAACTCCTGACGGATGCACATGGATACGCGAGTGACAGGAGTGAGCACATGACGGTCGAAACCGAACCCACCCCCGGGCCCGGCTCCGCAACCGTGCAGGTACGGGCCCAGCTCAGCCTCAGCACGACCGCGGCGCGGAACCTGGCGACGACGACCAAGTCGAAGCCGCAGATGCAGGAGATCACCTCCCGGTGGCTGCTCAAGATGCTGCCGTGGGTGCAGGTCAGCGCGGGCACCTACCGGGTCAACCGGCGGCTGAGCTACGCCCCCGGACGCGGCCGGGTGAGCTTCGCCAAGACCGGCTCGTCGGTGTCCGTGATCCCCGCCTCGCTGGCCGAGGTGCCGGCGCTGCGCGGCTTCGAGGACGAGGAGGTGCTGGCCGAGCTGGCCCGCCGGTTCGTGCAGCGGGACGTCGCCCCGGGTGACGTCCTGGTGCAGGAGGGCGCGCCGATCGAGGAGGTGTTCCTGATCGCGCACGGCAAGGTGGACCGGATCGGCACCGGCAAGTACGGCGAGCAGACGGAACTCGGCCCGCTCGCGGACGGCGACCACATCGGCGACGAGGCGATCACCGACGGCGGCGGCACCTGGCCGTACACCGTGAGGGCGGCCACCCCCGGGGTCGTGATGGCGCTGCCCTGGCCGGTGCTCCAGGAGCTGATCGAGCGCTCCGAGGCGCTGCGCGAGCAGCTGCTGGGCTTCGCCGCCGACGCCGCCCAGGCGCAGAACGACCACGGCGAGGCGGCGATCGACCTCTCGGCGGGCCACCAGGGCGAGTACGAGCTGCCCGGCGCCTTCGTGGACTACGAACTCAAGCCGCGCGAGTACGAGTTGAGCGTCGCCCAGACCGTCCTCAAGGTGCACACCCGGGTCGCCGACCTCTACAACAAGCCGATGAACCAGACCGAGGAGCAGCTGCGGCTGACCATCGAGGCCCTGCGGGAGCGGCAGGAGCACGAGATCATCAACAACCCGGAGTTCGGGCTGCTCTGCAACGCCGACTTCGACCAGCGGATCCAGACCCGCGCCGGGGCGCCCACCCCGGACGACCTGGACGAGCTGCTGAGCATGCGCCGTGACACCGACTACCTGTTCGCCCACCCGCGCGCCATCGCGGCCTTCGAGCGGGAGTGCAACCGGGCCGGCGTCTATCCGGCGACCGCCGTCGTCCTCGGCAAGCAGCGGCCGACCTGGCGCGGGGTGCCGATCTTCCCGTGCAACAAGATCCGGGTGTCCGACCAGCAGACCACCTCGTTCATCGCGATGCGTGTCGGCGAGGACAACCAGGGCGTGGTCGGCCTGACCCAGGTCGGCATCCCGGACGAGGTCGAGCCGGGCCTGAACGTGCGGTTCATGGGCATCGACGAGAAGGCGATCGCCTCGTACCTGGTCAGCACCTACTACTCGGCGGCGGTGCTGGTGCCGGACGCGATCGGCGTGCTGGAGAACGTCGAGGTCGGGGTGGTCGGCGGCTGAGCCGGGGCGTCCCGGCCGGGCGTGCGCAGCAGCCGCAGCGAGCGCCCGGCCAGGACGACGGCGCCGCGCGGGGGCGCTTCGCCCGCGCCGGTGTCGGCGGGGTCGCCGGTGTCGGCGGTGTCGAGCACGGTCTCCCACCCGGCCACCGTCTCCCGCACCGCCACCGTCTCCCGCCCGGCGGACGGCGCCGTCCAGGGCTCGCCGGGCAGGGTGAACACCACCGGCCGGGGGCCCGCGTTGAGCAGCAGCAGGAAGCTGTCGTCGGTGAGCTGCCGCCCGGCCTCGTCCCGTTCGGACATCGCGGTGCCGGAGAGCAGCATGCCGAGGCAGGCCGTCGGCGCGAACCAGTC
Organism: Kitasatospora sp. NPDC034533; assembly: GCF_055575155.1. NCBI lineage: Bacteria > Bacillati > Actinomycetota > Actinomycetes > Kitasatosporales > Streptomycetaceae > Kitasatospora > Kitasatospora sp. NPDC034533. The sequence goes on along the minus strand of NZ_JBVITE010000033.1, from coordinate 60,976 downwards.
GGCCTCGGTCATCTCCCGGCCGCGCGGGGTGAACCAGGCGAGGTCGGGCCGGCCGCCGGGGGTGGTGGCCCGGCCGGAGAAGAACGCCCGCTGGCGCAGCACCGGGTGGGCCCGGCGCAACCGGACCAGCCGGGCGGTGAGTTCGCACAGCTCCTGCCAGCGGGGCTGGTCCAGCAGCGACCAGTCCAGCCAGCCGACCTCGTTGTCCTGGCAGTACGCGTTGTTGTTGCCGCCCTGGGTGCGGCCCAGCTCGTCCCCGGCGGTGAGCATCGGGACGCCCGCCGAGAGCAGCAGGGTGGCCGTCAGGTTGCGCAGCTGGCGCAGCCGCAGCGCGTTGACCGAAGGGTCCGCGCTCTCGCCCTCGACGCCGTGGTTCCAGGAGCGGTTGTCCTCGGTGCCGTCCCGGTTGTCCTCGCCGTTGGCCTCGTTGTGCTTGCGGTCGTAGGAGACCAGGTCGCGCAGGGTGAAACCGTCGTGGGCCGTCACGTAGTTGACCGAGGCGTACGGGCGGCGGCCGGCCCGCTGGTAGAGGTCGGAGGAGCCGGAGAGGCGGTAGCCGAGCTCGCGGACGTCCGGGCGGGCGCCGCGCCAGAAGTCCCGGACGGTGTCGCGGTACTTGTCGTTCCACTCGGCCCACAGCGGGGGGAAGCCGCCGACCTGGTAGCCGCCCGGGCCGACGTCCCAGGGCTCGGCGATCAGCTTCACCCGGCTGAGCAACGGGTCCTGGGCGACGGCGGCGAGGAACGGGTGGTCCATGTCGACGTCGTCGGTGCCGTTCGGGCCGCCGCGGGCCAGGGCGGCGGCGAGGTCGAAGCGGAAGCCGTCCACGCCCATCTCGGTGACCCAGTAGCGCAGCGAGTCGGTGATCAGCCGGATCACCTGAGGGCGGCGGGTGTCCAGGGTGTTGCCGCAGCCGGTGTAGTCGGCGTAGCCGCGCGGGCGGTGCGGCGGGAGGCGGTAGTAGGCGGCGTTGTCGATGCCGCGCAGGGAGAGCGACGGGCCGAGTTCGCCGCCCTCGGCGGTGTGGTTGTACACCACGTCGAGGATCACCTCGATCCCGGCGGCGTGCAGGGCGCGGACCATCCGCTTGAACTCGCCGACCTGGCCGCCGCGGGAGCCGGAGGCGCTGTAGCCGGCGTGCGGCGCGAAGTAGCCGATCGTGTTGTAGCCCCAGTAGTTGACCAGCCCGCGGGCCTGGAGGTGGTCCTCGCTGGCGTGCTGGTGCACCGGCAGCAGTTCGACGGCGGTCACGCCGAGGCGGGTGAGGTGGGCGAGCGCGGCGGGGTGGGCGAGGCCGGCGTAGGTGCCGCGCAGTTCCGGCGGGACGTCGGGGTGGCGCATGGTGAAGCCGCGCACGTGCAGTTCGTAGAGCACCGTCTCGGCCCACGGGGTCTTCGGGCGCTGGTCGTCGTACCAGTCGTCGTCGTCGTGGACGACCACGGACCGGGGCACGTGGGGCGCGGAGTCGCGGTTGTCCCGGACGGTGTCGGCGACCTCGGCCTCGGGCCAGTCGCGGACGGCGGCGCAGGCGGCGTCGTGGGAGGCGTAACAGCCGTCGATGGCACGGGCGTAGGGGTCGAGCAGCAGCTTGGCCGGGTTCCAGCGGGCGCCCGTCCACGGGTCCCAGCGGCCGTGCACGCGGAAGCCGTAGCGGGTGCCGGGGCGCACACCGGGGAGGAAGCCGTGCCAGACCTGGAAGTCCTGTTCGGTGAGGCGGTGCCGGCTCTCCCGGCCGTCCTCGTCGAAGAGGCACAGGTCGACGGCCTCGGCGCCGCCCGCCCAGAGCGCGAAGTTGGTGCCGTGGCGGCCGAGCCGGTCGGTGCGGTAGCGGGCGCCGAGCGGCTGCCAGCTGCCGGGCCACGGAGGGCCGACCGGCGGTGCTCCGGCTTCCAGCTCCTGCCCTGACGCCATGGCCTGCCCTCCCTGGACGGGGTGTCCCGGACCCCGCCCACCTCTCTTTCCCGGTTTGCGCGGACCGGAAGCCGTTGAACGGGGGCTTACCGGCGGATGGCGGGCAGGGGGGCGTGCCGGGCCGGGGTCCGGCGTGTCTTCGCCGGGAGGCGCCTCGTTGTCCCCGGTGTCGAAACGTGAACAGTGGGAGGGCCCCGGGATGCGGCGCCGAGGACGGGTGTGGGCGCGGGGCGCGGCGGCGGTGGCCTGCTGCCTGGCGGTCCTGACGGGATGCGGCGATCCGGTGGTGCCGGACGGGGACGCGGCCCCGGCCGCGGCGGGCGGGTACACCGCGCCACCGACGCCGTCCAAGGCGGTGCTCACCGTGCAGCCGGCCGACGGCGCGCAGGGCGTGCAGCCGGAGGGGTCGGTGCGGGTGGCCGTCGCCCAGGGTCGGCTGGTCTCCGTCCGGCTGGCCGACGCCAAGGGCACCGAGGTGCCCGGCACGATCGCCGCGGACGGCACCGGCTGGGCGCCGAACGGCCCGCTGCCGCTCGGGACGGCGTTCACCCTGGACTCCGTCGCCGAGGACGACCAGGGCCAGAAGGCGGCCCAGCACTCGGAGTTCACGACCGTCGCCCGGGCGCACACCTTCGTGGCCTTCTTCACCCCGGAGGACGGCTCCACCGTCGGCGTCGGCATGCCGGTCTCGCTGCGCTTCAGCCGTCCGATCACCGACCGGGCGGCGGTGGAACGGGCCGTCCAGGTCACCGCCGACCCGCCGGTGCAGGTGGCCGCCCACTGGTTCGACGGCCAGCGGCTGGACTTCCGCCCGCGGCAGTACTGGGCGGCCGGCACCAGGGTCACGGTGGCGCTGCGGCTCAAGGACGTGCAGGGCGCGCCGGGCCAGTTCGGCACCCAGAACCGGGACCTGCGCTTCACCGTCGGCCGGGCGCAGGTCTCCACCGTCGACCTGGACGCCCACACCCTGACCGTCCGGGCCGGGCAGGGCGGCAAGGTGCTCCGGGTGCTCAAGGTCTCCGGCGGCAGCCGTGAACACTCCACCTACCGCGGGGTGATGGTGGTGTCGGAGATGTACAAGGTGACCAGGATGAACTCGCAGACCGTCGGGATGGGCGACGAGTACGACATCAAGGACGTCCCGCACGCGATGCGGCTCACCAGCTCCGGCACCTTCGTGCACGGCAACTACTGGGCGGACCCGGCGGTGTTCGGGACCGCCAACACCAGCCACGGCTGCATCGGGCTGGCCGACGCCAAGGACGGGGCGAGCAAGGACTCCCCGGCGGGCTGGCTGTTCGAGCACACCCTCCCGGGGGACGTGCTGGAGGTGAAGGCCTCGTCCGGGGACCTCGTGCCGCCGGACAACGGGCTGAACGGCTGGAACGTGCCGTGGGAGCAGTGGGTGGCCGGGAGCGCGCTGCGCTGACCGGGCCGTCCTTCCTGCCCGTCCGGTCCTCGTTCTCCGCCCGTCCGTCCCTCTTCCCGAGGGTCTCGACCGTTCCGTCCCGTCTTCACCGTTGATCCACGTATCGTCAACCCGACTCCTCTCAGGTTTCACTCGGACGGCTTAGCTATCCTGCTCCGGCGCGTCGCCAGCCCGGCTCGAAAGTTCGAGGTCCGGTGCAACTCATGGGGGCACTCAACGCGTCAAGAGAGTGAATACCGGGAGGGGAGAATCCGTGAAGACGGGGAAGACGGCCGGCGCAGCGATACGCACCACCAACCGCTACGGGCGCAGGGGTGCGATGGCGCTGGTCATGGGTGGGGTGCTGCTGCTCACCGCCGCGTGCGGCGACGACAAGGGCGGTGGTTCGGGCGGTTCGGGAGGCGGCAACGCGGCTTCGTCCTCGGCGGACGGCGGCGCGGGGGCCACGCCGAAGCCCTCGGCCGCGGTGCTGGCGGTCCAGCCGGCCGACGGCGCCCAGGACGTCGCGCCGAACGGGCTCCAGGTGTCCGTGTCGAACGGCAAGCTCACCACGGTCGAGGTGACCGACAAGGACGGCAAGCCGGTCGAGGGCGCGATCACCCCGGACGGCACCGGCTGGAAGCCGGCGGCGCCGCTCGGTGTGGGCATGGCGTACAAGGTGAACGCCCAGGCCAAGGACGGCGAGGGCCTGGTGGCCGCGTCCACCACCACGTTCACCACGCTGACGCCGGAGAAGAAGGTCTCCACCAACGACAACATCAGTGACGGCGCCACCTACGGCGTCGGCATGATCGTCTCGGTGAACTTCAACAAGGCCGTCAAGAACAAGGACGCGGTCGTCCAGGGCATCACCTTCGAGACCAGCAACGGCACCGTGGTGAAGGGCCACTGGTTCGGCGACCAGCGGATCGACTTCCGCCCGGAGAAGTACTGGGCGCCGGACACCAAGGTGACCATCAAGTACCGGCTGAAGAACGTCGAGGTCGCCCCGGGCGTCTACGGCGACGTGGACAAGGACGAGCCGTTCACGATCGGCCGCTCGATGATCTCCACCGCGGACGCCAAGTCGCACCAGATGACCATCGAGAAGGGCGGCCAGACCACCACCGTGCCGGTCACCCTGGGCGCGGACGCCACGCCGTCCTGGGGCGGGACCATGGTGGTCATGTCCAAGGAGAAGGTCACCCGGATGAACTCGCAGACCGTCGGTCTCGGCGGCGAGTACGACATCCAGGACGTGCCGCACGCCATGCGGCTGACCACCTCCGGCACCTTCGTGCACGGCAACTACTGGGCCAACCCGTTCGGCAAGACCAACGCCAGCCACGGCTGCGTGTCGATGCAGGACGTCAAGGGCGGCAGCGACGCCTCGGTCGCCGGCAAGTTCTTCAACGACTCGATGATCGGCGACCCGATCAAGATCGTGAACACCAAGGAGAAGACCGTCGCGCCCTCCAACGGGCTGGGCGGCTGGAACGTGGACTGGGCCAACTGGTAGGCCCTACCCGCACGCGGGGCCCGGCAGTCCGGGCCCCGCGGCGAGTCCTCCGTCGCGCGGCCCGGCCTCACTCGTTGGGGTCGGGCCGCCGCGGTTTCCGGGGCGGCGGGACGCACGAACGGCGCAACCTTTTCGGTGACCGGATGCGTATACCGATCGGGTCCGTCGGGTCCAACGGGGAGTTTCTCGGATCTTCTGAGGGAGGGAGTCGACGATGCGGTCGATACGCAGGGTGGTGGCCGTCGGGCTGGTCGGCGGAGCGATGGCGCTGACGGCCGCCTGTGGCGGCGGGGGCGGGGGCGGGGGCGGTGCCGCGAAGGCCGACCTGGGGGCCGGCGCCGCCGCGGGTGCCGGTACCGGCGGGAAGCCGGCGGCGACGGCCACCAGTGCGGTGCCGAAGGTCTCCAAGGCCGTCGTGAGCATCGAGCCCGGGGCCGGCGCGGTGGACGTGGCGCCGAACGCGCTCCGGATCGGCGCCACCGGGGGCAGGCTCACCACCGTCAAGGTGAGCGACAAGGCGGGCAGGGAGGTCCCCGGCACCATCTCCGCCGACGGCGCCTCCTGGACGCCGGCGGCGGGCCTGGAGGTGGGCACCGCCTACCGGGTCAGCGCGATGGCGGCGGACGCCGACGGCGCGGTCGCCACGGCGGACAGCGACTTCACCACGCTGACCCCGACGGCGCTCGCCAAGGCCTCGGACAACGTGGACGACGACGCCACCTACGGCGTCGGCATGATCGTCTCGGTGAACTTCAGCAAGGACGTCAAGAACAAGGACGACGTCGTGAAGGGCATCACCTTCGAGACCAGCAACGGCACCGTGGTCAGGGGCCACTGGTTCGACGACCGCCGGCTGGACTTCCGTCCGGAGCAGTACTGGGCGCCCGGGACGAAGGTGGTCGTGCACTACCGGCTGAAGAGCGTCGAGATCGCCCCGGGGGTGTACGGCGCGGACCGGGACGAGCCCTTCACGATCGGGCGGTCCCAGATTTCGACGGTTGACGCCGCCGCACACAAGATGACGGTCGTACAGAGTGGTCAGTCGAGCGAGATCGACATCACCTCCGGCTCGCCCGAACACCCCACCTGGAACGGGACGATGGTGGTCATGTCCAAGGAGGGCGTGGTGCGGATGCAGTCCAGCACCCTGCCCGGCATGACCGGCGCGCCGTACGACCTCCAGGTCCCGCACTCGATGCGGCTCACCGACTCCGGCACGTACGTGCACGGCAACTACTGGAGCGACGCGTTCGGCGAGGACAACGTCAGCCACGGCTGCGTGGGCCTGCGGGACGTCAAGGGCGGCGGCTCGGGCACCTCGATGGGCAAGTTCTACGACGGGACGCTGGTCGGGGACGTGATGATCGTGAAGAACTCGACCAAGAAGGAGACGCTCGACCCGGCGAACGGCCTGAGTGGCTGGAACCTCCCGTGGGGCAGCTGGTAGCGGCTTCCGAGCCGCTGCCGGAGGGGGCGGGTCAACCCTGGCTTGACGGAGGTCGGCCCGGGGCGGCCCCCTCTTGCTTCCGGCATATGCCGACCCGGAGAGATCGTTTGCTCATTGTCCGTACGCGGCTGCTTGCGTTCCGCAATGATGGTCCGCATGGCGGGTTGGGGCGAAACAGATCAGTCATCAGTTCCCGGGGCCGGTGCGGTGGCCGAGGCGTCCTGGATCGGAGTCCAGGGCGGGCTGTCGGCGCTGGAGCGGCTCAGCTCGGCGGAACTGGAGGAGATGTATTCCGGAAGACTCCGCGACCCGTCCGCGCCGAACGAGGTGCGGCTGCCGTCCCGGCCCGAATCGGCCCCGGTGGCGCGCCGGCTGGTGCTCTCCGTCCTGGAGTCCTGGGAGCTCCACCAGCACCTGGAGGCCGGGGAACTGCTGACCGGCGAGCTGGTGGCCAACGCCGTCCGGCACGCGGCCGGGCGCACCATCGGGCTGCACGTCAGCCGCAAGCCTGGCTGGCTCCGGGTCGAGGTCCGGGACTCCTCGCGGGCGCTGCCCTGCATGATCCTCGCGGAGGCGAAGCCGGTGAACGAGCGGGGGCGGGGGCTGCGGATCGTCGACGACCTCTCCGACCGGTGGGGGGCGGACCTGCTGCCGAGGGGCAAGGGCGTGTGGTTCGAGCTGAAGGTGCGCGAGCGGCCGTAGGGGTTCCTCCTGCCGGAAAACACGCGGGGCCCCCGGATTCGCCGTGGTCCGGCGGATGGGGGCCCCTGCAGGTCATCGCGCCGGCCAAGGGGGTGCGTGCCGCGCGATGGGCGTCGGCAGTGCCAGGTCGGGCCCGCCGAAGTCATCAGCCCAGGTCGGCGTGGTGTGTCGCCCGCCGTTGGGCTGCCTCGACTATCGCACGGATCTCAGCATGCGGGCAAACCGGGTGGCTTGGAATGCAAGGTGTGTTACGTAGTTCACCTTGGGATTCTGCATAGGTTCACGCTGATGCCTGTGAATATTCATGATCGCGGCGGCGCTGCCATCACTTGGCGGATCCGGGCGGTGGCCGTCGGCGGAGGGGTCGTCGAGGGTGGTGCGGCCTCCACGCCCGGCCGACCGCCACGGCCGGCTACTTGACCGCCTTGGCCAACTCCCGTGCCAGCGACACCGCGTCGTCAGGGAAATCGCCTGACTTGCCGGCGTTGACCAGAAGCTCCAGCACTCGGTCGCCGATGCGGACGAGGATCGTCTCGGTGCCCAGGTAGTTCCCCTCCGGGAGCATCTTGAAGTCCAGCGCCTCGTCGCCCAGTCCGGCCACCGGCTTGGCGACGAGGCGCATCTCGATATCGCTGTGTCCCTGGCCCGTGCCCTTCTCGGTGAACGACGGGCAGCGCGCCACGAAGTCCCTGATCACACCCAGTTGCTTCGCCGCGTCGCCGGCGCGGAAGGAAGCCACGGTCACCCCGCCGGCGTGCTCGCCGTCGGTGGACCATATGTTCTGGCGGGCGTACGCCGCGTAGCCGTCCAGCACCGTCAGGTTGTTCATGACGCCGCACGGCGCCGTGGGCCCCAACCCCGTGGTGGCGGAGAGCACCTGCGATCCGCTGTCCGACGGGGTGCTGGGGCCGTACTTGTCGGTGAGGGTCCAACCCGACGGGACGGTCCCCTCGGTGGGCAGATACGCCCTGAGGGCGCTCCCGAGGACGATCGACGGATCCACGACCGGGGCGGCCGAGGTGGGCGTCGGGTCCGGCAGGACGGGGCCTCGGGTCGGGAGGCCCGTCACAGTCACCAGGACTGTCGGGGCGGTGGACATCGCCCCCGTCGGGCCGGCCGCCTTCGGTGAACCTTCACCGGAACACCCGGCCACGGCGGCCAGAGCGAGCAGGGCTCCAGCCGTCACCGGAACTCGCACCTTGGCCATGGTGAACCTCGCTTCCTTCACGCTGACATGACATGGGGTCAACAACGCTACCCCGCCCGCCGGCAGCGGCTCGGCCGAAGAAGGACCTCCCGCCGGTCCTGCGGTACCGGCCGTCAACCGGCGCATGGCCCGTTCACGCGGTCAGGTGGGAGACTCCGGCGCATCACGCGACCCGAGGAGTTCGAGGCATGGCAGCAGATCCCGTCGACGGGCCGACGGCCGCACGTGGGCAGCGAGTTCTGGATCTCCTGGACAAGGCGATAAACCTCCAGGGCCCGCTCGTGCGCAAGAACATAGCCCGGGCCCGTCAACGGAACCCGGAGGCGACGCCGGCACAGGTGATCCGCAACCTGGAGCGGATGTACGTCAGTGCCTTGACCGGGGCGGGAGCCGCGGTCGGCGGAACCGCGGCCGCTCCCGGCGTCGGTACGGGAGTCGCACTGGCCCTGTCGGCGGGCGAGGCCTTCTCGTCCCTTGAACTGAGCGCGCTCTTCGCGCTCTCGATCGCCGAAGTCCACGGAGTCCCCATCGACGAGATCGAGCGCCGTCGGACGATCGTGATGGGAATCATGCTCGGCGGAAGCGGCGCCACCACCATTCCCAAGATCGCCGAGCGCACGGGGCAGCACTGGGCGCGTCAGATCGTCGCCAAGGTGCCGGCGGAGACCCTGCGGCAGATCAACAAGGTCCTGGGGAAGAACTTCGTCACCAAGTACGGGACCAGGCAGGGGATCATCGTTCTCGGCCGAGTGGCGCCGTTCGGCATCGGCGCCGTGGTCGGTGGCGGCGCCAACGCCGCCGTCGGCGCGGTGGCGGTGCGGTCCGCGCGTCGTGCGTTCGGCCCGCCTCCGGAGTCGTGGCCGTGCCCGGTGTCCAGCGCGCCGCCCACATCCGAGAACCCGCACGACTGACAACCGGTCGATTGCGGCCCGCATCTCCGCGCGGGGTCGACGGTCCGGCACCGCCGACGGCGCGCCGGTGGTTGCGCGCGAGCCGGGCGCGCCCCCGGCTGCTTCGGTGCGCGCCTCCCGCCGGCTGTGGCGCCGCTCCAGAGTGGTCATCGATCGTGTCCTTCCTTCCTGACGCAGCTCCCGACCCGGGCCCGGGTAGCATCGGACCCGTGAACCTGTACTGGCACGTCGTGCTGCCACCGCTCAGCGCCTGATCGGGCGCGCGCTCCGGTGGCTTGATCCCCTACGACCCCGGCCCGGCCTGACCACGGCCGCCGTGGGCCGATGGCGTGCGCCCGTTCTCGAAACCTCCCTCTGACGGTCTTCGACGACGGAAGTTCACGACTGTGCCGAATCGTTCCTCTTCGCATGTCCGCATGCCTGCTCGTTCAGCTGCTCGTTCGGCTGCCGGTCCGGCTGCCCGCCCGCGCGGCGGCGCGGTGCCGATCCTGGTCGCCGCCGTCCTCTGGGGCACCACCGGGACGGCGAGTTCGCTGGCTCCCGGGGGCGCTCCGGCGGCCGGGATCGGGGCCGCCGGGCTGGTGCTCGGCGGGCTGCTGCTGTTCCTGTCCGACCGCACCGCCCGCGCTCTGCCCCGGCGGTGCGCGCCGCGCGAACGGTGGCTGCTCGCGGCCGGCGCCGTCGCGGTGGCGGGGTACCCGGTCACCTTCTACCCGGCGGTGAGCCGGACCGGGGTCGCGGTGGCCACCGTGATCGCGCTCGGCAGCGCGCCGGTGTTCACCGGACTGCTCGGACTGCTCGCCCGGCAGGGGCGGCCGGGCGGGCGGTGGGCCGGGGCCACCGCGCTGGCGGTGCTCGGCTGCGCCGTCCTCGTGCTGGGCCCCGGACTCGGTGGGGGCGGTACGGCGGGCGGTACGGCGGTGGACCTCCTCGGGGTGCTGCTCGCGGCGCTCTCGGGGCTCTCGTACGCCGTGTACTCGCTGATCGGCGGGCGGCTGATCTCGCGCGGGCACCCCTCGGGCGGGGTGATGGGGGCGATGTTCGGCGGCGGGGCGCTGATCGTCCTGCCGGTGCTGCTGGGCGGCTCGCCGGGCTGGCTGCTCTCGCTGCGCGGGGCGGGCGTGGTGCTGCACCTCGCCGTCGTCACCACCTTCCTCGCCTACCGCCTGTTCGGCCACGGCCTGCGGCACACCACCGCCCAGACGGCCACCACACTGACCCTCGCCGAACCGGCCGTCGCGGCGGTCCTCGGCGTGGCCGCCCTGGGCGAGCGGCTGCCGGCCGTCTCGTGGTGCGGCCTCGCCGTGCTGGCCGGGGGATTGGCGTTCCTGGCCCTGCCGGGGCGGCGGTAGCGGTGGGGCGCGCGGGAAGTCGGCCCGGCCGACTTCCCGCGTCGTGGCACCGCCGAGCCCCTTCCGATAACCACTGGGACAGGCGGCGTCGCATCGCCATACTGGTGCGATGTGCTTTCGAAGGGGAACTCCGAACCGGCACTACGTGTGCCTGCCCTGTCGTTCCTCGTCCAAGAAGCGTGGTGAATGGGCGAGTCGATGCCCGCGCTGCGGTGGGGCGCTGATCGACGCGGGCCAGGACCTCGCCGTGCCGAAGCGGAGCGACACCGCCGGGTGGCGGGCGCTGACCGCCCTGCTGAACGCGGGCGTCACCTTCCACTCCGGCTGCTGCTACGGGCCCGGCTGGCGGCCCCGCACCCCGCGCGAGGTGCGGGAGCGGCTGGCCGCCACAGCGGGCACCGGCGTGCCGGCGCGCGTGGCGCTGACGACGGTCGACATCGACGAGCTCCGCTCCGCGCCCGCCGCGCGCCTCACGCCGGGCCGCCGGCGTGGGCCCTCCGGTGCCCGGCGGCGAGCGGTTCGCTGAGGGTCTGCGGCGTCTGACCCGGTAGCGGCGCGGTGCGGTCGCCGCGTGGGGGAAGCTGCCGCGAGGACACCGAAGGGGGGCGGGGCATGGGGAGCCTGCTGAGGGCCGCTTCCGGAGTCCGTTGGGGGCGGCTGCGGGACGCGACGGGGGCTCCGGCCGGGGGCGTCCCCTCGCTGCTGTCCCGGATCGCCCACGGCGATGAGGCGACGGCGCGGGCCGCCGTCGACGAACTGGCCGATGCCGTCTGCGCGCTGGGGTTCGTCGTCGGTGAGGCGACCGCGCCCACGGTCCCGTTCCTGCTCGAACTGGCCGGGGCACCGCACGTGGCCTGCAAGGGCGAGCTGCTGGACCTGCTGACGGACATCTGCCGGGCCGGCCAGTGGCATGCCGCCGCCGAACGCGTGCGGGACCCGGGCCGGTGGCCCCAGCCGGGTTGGGAGGCGGCCGCGAGGGCGGGCGTTCACGCGGGACGGCCGGTCGTCGTGGCTCTGGCCGCCTCCGTGCGGCCGGAGGAGGCCGAACCGGCGCGGCGGCTGCTGCGGGTGCTGGACGAGACTCCGGAGTTCGGCGGCCGGCCGGCGAGGCCGCGGGCGTCGTCGGCCGGGTAGTGGTGGCGGCCCGGCGGCCGCCGTTGCGCGAGAAGTCGGACCGGCCGACTTCTCGCGCAGTCGCGGTCAGGGGAAGTACACGCTGGCGCCGAACTCCTGGACTGTGCTGCCGCCGGGAGGAACGGTCGCGAGCACGCTGCCGGTGCAGTCGGGGCCGTCGTACACGCGGGCTTGCGCGTTGGTGCCGTTCTGCAGGAAGAGCGGCTGGAACGGCGCGTCGTAGCAGCCGCTCGGGTTCTTGATGGCCCTGCCGTTGAGGATGATCTCCCCTTGGGCGGCGAAGGCCGTGGCGGGCAGGGCGATGGCCAGGGTGCCCGCCGCGGCGAGGGTGCCGAGGGCGGTCGTGAGGCGTCGCATGAGGACTCCTTGGGGTGGGTGGTCGGGGCGGAGGAGCCCCGTCCCAAGGTCCCCGCCCGCCGGTGCCGGCGCATGTCCCGTGCGCCGAGCGGGCTACCCCGGTACGGGTGAACGGCTGCACGGGAAGTCGGCCGGGCCGACTTCCCGCGTGATCGGGCGGATCGCTTGCCGTCGGCGACCGCCTTTGGTGGGCTTGTGGGCGGCCCCGATCGGGCCGCCGCCACGCGATCGCCGTCCGAGGGGAAGCCCGCCATGCCCGACGCCACACCCGGCCCGCTCGACCTGCTCGCCCGCTACCGGCAGGCGATGCTCGACCTGGACGCGGACGCCCTGGCCGAGCTGTACGCGCAGGACGGGGTGCACGAGTTCCCGTTCCTCTTCCCGGGGATGCCCGAGCGGTACCGGGGCCGCGAGGAGATCCGGGCCGGCTACCGCCTCGCCTGGGGCGCGAGCGCGGCGCGGCCGACGGAGATCCGGGAGGTGGCCGTCCACCCGGGCGCGGATCCGCAGGTGCTCACCGTCGAGCAGCAGGTGGTCGGCACCCACGCCACCACCGGCGAGCCGTTCGCCCTGCCGGGCCTGCTGGTGATGCGCGCCCGCGACGGCCTGCTGGTGCACGTCCGGGACTACATGGACGGCCTCGGCGTGGCCCACGCGATGGGCCGGCTGGGCGCCGTCGCCGCGCGGTTGGGGGCCTGAGCCGCCCCCGCGCGGGAAGTCGGGCGGGCTCGGGTGGGCGGCGAGGTCAGAGGGCGAAGTGGGCGGCGATGCCGTCGAGGACGCAGTCGAGGCCGGTCTCGAACTGCCAGTCGGGGTCGTCCTTGCGGGTGGCCTCGTGGAGGTAGCGCTGGTAGCTGGGGTAGCGGCCGGTGTTCATCAGCCAGCTCATCCGGGGGGCGAGGCCGGCCCGGGTCTGGTCGCCGTCGGACCAGCCGCGTTCGCGGCGCATGGCGTTCAGGGTGACTTCGGTGGCGACCGAGCCGTGGACGTAGCCGGTGACGGTGCGGAACACCGCCATGGTGGTGTCCGCGTCCAGGCCGTGTTCGGCGAGGGCGGCGAACGCGTGCTCCGGGACGGCGAGTTGGTTGGGGCTGAGGGAGAACGGAGTGGCCGCCCGGATGGTCCACGGGTGGGCCAGGTGCATCGCCCGCAGGTGGAGGGCCAGGGCACGCATGGTGTCCCGCCAGCCTTCGGCGGGGGCGTCGAGCGGGAGCCGGCCGTACACGAAGTCGACCATCAGCTCGATGAGTTCGTCCTTGCCGGAGACGTACCGGTAGGCGGCCATCGGGGCGACGCCGAGGTCGCCGGCCAGGCGGCGCATGGTGACGGCGTCCAGGCCCTCCGCGTCGGCGATGGCGATGGCGGCCTCGGCGATCCGGTGCGGGGTCAGGGTGGTGCGCGGGGCGGGGGCCGGGCGGTCCAGACGCTCCCAGAGGAAGACCTGGGGCTTGTCGCTGTCACCACTGGGGGCCTGCTGAGCGGGCATGGGAACGGGCTCCTTCCGGCGCGGGGTCGGCTCCACGGTAGCACTCCCGTGTGTACGGCGTATCGGACAGTGGACGGCGTACGCATCGATGTGTACGTTGTATCCATCGCCGATGCGCCGTACACAGCGGCCATCACGGAGGGGGATTCCCATGTCCACGGAGCAGATCGCGCAGCGGGCCGAGCAGCAGTCCGCCGAGCAGCAGTCCGCCGAACAGAACCTGAAGATCGCCGTCGTGCTCGGCAGCACCCGCGAGGGCCGCTTCGGCCCGGTGGTCGCCGACTGGCTGCTCGGCCACCTCGAAGCCCGTGCCGACCTCGCCGTCGACCGGATCGACCTGGTGGAGACCCCGCTGCCCACCACCTTCCCGTCCTTCGGCGGCGAACCCGCCCCGGGCGACGCCGAGTTGCTGGCCGCCGTGTCGCCCCGGCTGGAGGCGGCCGACGCCTTCGTCTTCGTCACGCCCGAGTACAACCACAGCTTTCCGGCCCCGCTGAAGAACGCCATCGACTGGCACAACCGGCAGTGGCACGGCAAGCCGGTCGGCTTCGTGTCGTACGGCGGCCTGTCCGGCGGTCTCCGGGCGGTCGAGCAACTGCGGGTGGTGATGGCCGAGTTGAACGCGGCGACGATCCGCAACACGGTCAGCTTCCACGGCGCCGCGCAGTGCTTCGACGCCGACGGCAAGGCGCTCGACCCGGCCGCCGACGCCGCCGCCAAGACGATGCTCGACCAACTCGTCTGGTGGGCCCAGGCGTTGCGCGACGCCCGGCGGGCCCGCCCGTTCGCGGCCTGAGGGCTGACAGGAGCGCCATGGCCACGCAACCATCGCCCTAGCCGGCCGGACCGCCCGAGCCGGCCGGACCGCCCAAGCCACCGCTGCTCGGGGTGATCGGGCTGATGCTCGGCATGGCGGCCCCCGGGGCCCGTCTACACGGCGCGGCTGAGCCCGGCCGACGCCGCCCACCTGATCAGCGGCGGCGGGCTCACCCCGGCCTCGCTGACCGGGCTGCCCGAGGCCGTGCGGGAGGCGGTCGGCGAGGCCGTCGCCAGCGGCCTGCACAACGCCGTGGCCGGCGGCGCGCTGCTGGCGTTGGTGGCCACGGCGGTCGCGTGCCCGGCCCGGCAGGGTGGCCGGCCGGGTCCTGACCGGGCGCCGCGGGAGAGTGGACCGGCCGTGTGGCGGGCGGCGCCGTCGTAGGCCGGGTCAGCCCGGAGTGGGCGGGCAGTGGCCGGTGAAGCAGAAGGAGGCGAGCTCCGACCGCAGGAGGTCGTGGAGCGGGGTGGGCCAGCCGTTCTCGGGGCCGGCCACCAGGACGGCCCAGGCGGTGCCGTCCGGGCCGACGAGGACGTGGTCGACCGCGTGACGGACACCGGCGCCGGGCAGGTCGTAGGCGTACTCCAACTCGGCGCTGCCGTCCGGGTTCTGCTCCAGCCGGATGCGGCGGTAGCCGGGGAACCGGCTCGGCAGGCCGACCAGGCCGTTCTCGGTGGCGACGGCCTCCTCGTACGGGGACTTGGCGTCCATCGGGTACACCTGGAGCAGGCTGAGGCCGTCGGGTGAGTCGTAGAACACGGACTGCTTGTCGACCCGGCGCCGCCACCCCTCGGGGACGAGGAGGCTGAAGCCGTTCGGGTCCTGGACCGGTGTCAGTCGCGGGCCGGTGGTGGGCGTGGGCGACGGGACGGGTGTGGAGGCGGTGGCCGTCGGGGACGGCGGGGCGGAGGACCTGGTGGGGGAGGGGTGCGCCGAGGCCGTCACCGGCCCCGTGCGGGAGGCCGCCGGGACCGGCTTGCCACCGTGGTGACCGGTCAGCAGGTAGGTGCCGCCGCCCGCGAGCACGCCGATGAGCGCTCCGGCGAGCGCCGCCCACAGGAGCCGCCGGGAGGGGCGCCGCTCGGACGGCGGCTCCTCCCAGGGGGACGGCTCCCCCGGGAGCGGCTCACCGGGCGGGTCGGGCGGAACGGGAGGGGCGGGCAGCCGTGGGGGCGGGGGCGGCGGCGGAACGGCGGGCACGTCCGGTGGCACAGCGGGCATCGCCGGTACGTCATGCGCCACCGGCACCCCGGGAACAGGCGCCACAGGAGCCGGCGCTACGGGAACAGGCGCCACAGGAGCCGGCGGCGCCGGAGGAGCGGGCGGCGCCGCGCCCGCCACCGGCCGGTCCACCCACCGCTGGAGGTTCCTGTCCCAGTACCTCGCCACCGTCTCTCCCCCGTCGTCCGCGCGCCGCCGTCTCAGCCCAGGAACTGCTCGATCGCCTGCACCACCGCCAGCGCCGAGGCGAGCCCGGAGACCGCCGTGGCCGAGCTCCGCAGGAGGTCCCGCAGCCGCTCCAGCCGGGGGCGCGGCGCGGTCCCGGTGGCCTGGAGGGCGTCGTGGACCTCCGTCACCTCCTGCTCCACCTCGGCCACCCCGTTGCCCTCCGCCCGGGCGAACAGCGGGAGTTGCTCCCGGAGCCGGCCGAGTTCCGTCAGCAGTTGCCGGGCCGAGGCGCTCGTCCGCACCGAGGCGTCGACCGCCCGGGCGTCCTGGCCGGAGGCGACCGCGCCGCCCGTCATCAGTCCGACCGAGACGCCGCCGGCCACCGGGGCGGGAACGGCCGGCCAGGCGGCACCCGGCAGGGCGTCCGGCAGGGCCTCCGGCCCGCCGACCCGCTGCGAGCGGTCCTCCGCACTGGCGCCGTGGCCCGAGGCGACCGCCCCGCCCGTCATCGCGCCGATCGAGACCCCGCCGGCGGGCGGGGGAGTGCTCTCCTCGTCGTGCCGCACGTTCCGCTCCTCGCTCATCTGCTCTCCCCGCTCCCCTGCCGTGACGCCGTTCCGAAGGCGCCCTGGGCCGCCGGGTCCACCCCGGCCTGCGCCGTGCCGCCGTTGGTGGCGACGGCGCCGCCGCTCATCGCACCGATGTGGATGCCGCCCTCCATCACCTGCACCACCGTCTGCTCGAAGCGCCCGGTCTCGTACCCCTGGTTGTGCAGCGCCTCGCGCACGCCGTCGATGATCCGCTCCTGGATCGTCTTCAGGTACCGGTGGAGATCCAGCTCCTGGAAGATCGAGACGGTCGACGAGGCGGCGAGCTCGCGCAGCGACACCATCGGGCGCGCCGCCACCTGCACCGCGTCGTCCGCCCTCGTGCCGCTCGCCCGGCCGCCCGGGTGCAGCAGCACCCGCAGCGCCGCCGGTCCGGCGGTGAACGCGGACACCGCCGGGCGGCGCGGCCGCAGCCGTACGCCCCGCTGGGCCATCGCGTCCGCCAGCAGCTCGTACTCGCGCCACACCGGGCCGAGCACGTGCGGGACGACCTCCAGCACCAGCAGCTGCCCCTGGGTGTGCACCCGCAGCAGGACGGACAGCACCACCTGTTCGTCCCAGGCGCCGACCCGGACGCGCAGGAAGTGCCGGCGCCGCTCCCCGCCCTCGTCCACCGCCTCGGCGATGTGCTGGGCGATCTCGGCCGAGGTGCGCGGCACGTCGGCGCGGGCCGGGCCGTACGGCAGGAAGACCAGGTGCTCGATCTCCAGCTCGCGCAGCCGGTCCAGGCTGGTGTCGGCGGTGGCCTGCCGCAGGGCGGCCAGGCGGGGCACGACCAGGTCGAGCACGGTCCGCGCGGTGAGGTCCCGGGCGGGGACGACCACCGGGCCGGTGCCGCGGCGCTTCAGCTCCAGCGCGAACGACCAGGGGCGGTAGCGGAACCCGGCGCCGAGGAAGGGGTCGGCGGGGTCGTAGACGACGAGCGGCGAGTACTGCTCGGCGCTGATCGTCCGGTGCAGCCACCGGTAGTACGGCCGGTCGGGCAGCGGGCGCGGCGGCCGGCCGCGGAAGGCGTCGCGGTCCAGTTCGCGCCGGAAGGTCTGGGCGACGAGCAGCCGGTGCCCGCCGACCGCCGCCGCGAGGGCCAGCGGGAACAGCACGCCCTTCGGGTCCGAGTCGAAAGCGGGCACCGCCGCCACCCAGTACAGGAGCTGGCAGATCACGGCGAGGGCCGGGCGCCAGCTGCCGGAGCGCCGGGTGGTGGCCCGGCTGCCGATCGGCGCGGCGGGCGCGTACAGCGCGTACTCCCGGACCCTCGCGGGTTTGGCGAACCAGGAGATCAGCGTGACCAGGGCGTACAGGACGGCGAAGTTGAGGACGTACGGTGCCAGGGTCCGGGAGGGCGAGTCGAACAGCTGGCCCAGGTCCGAGGGCTGGGCGTACGAGTCGTAGCCCCGCACGCCGTAGGGGCCCCAGTAGCCGTCGGAGGCCGGGCCGTCGAACGCGGGCATGGTCTCGCCGTAGGCGAAGGCGATCCAGAGGGCGGCGACCACCGCGCCGGTCCACAGCTCCAGCGTGCGGGCCCGCAACGCGTGCGCCAGGACGGTGACGAGGTCGAAGCCCAGCGACGGCGGGACGGTGCGTTCGTCGTGTTCGACCAGTTCGCCGATCACCGACCGGCGGAACTCCGGGTCGAGGTACACCCCGGCGCACATCAGCCGGGTGGCCTCGGATCCGGCGTACGGCGACGGCTCCGCCGGATGCCCCGGCGGTGGCTGCCGCGCCCCCGGCGGTCCCGGCTCCCCGGACGGCTGCTGCGGCAAGGACGGCTGCTGCGGCATGGACGGCCCCGACGGCTGCCGCGCCCCCGGAGGCTCCGACGGCCCCGACGGCTGGACGTTCATCCGCCTCCCCCTTCGGCGTGAAGCACCCGACGGATTATGGCGCCACCGACCTCCCGTCTGCCAGTGATTGCACGCGAAAACCCCCGAACGGGACGGCAGTTCCGCCGGGGGCCCTCAGGCGGTCGCGATCAGCACTCGATGACGTTCACGGCGAGGCCGCCGCGCGAGGTCTCCTTGTACTTGATCTTCATGTCGGCGCCGGTCTCCTTCATCGTCTTGATCGCCTTGTCCAGCGAGACGTGGTGGCGCCCGTCGCCGCGCAGCGCCATCCGCGCCGCCGTGACGGCCTTGACCGAGGCCATGCCGTTGCGCTCGATGCAGGGGATCTGGACCAGGCCGCCGACCGGGTCGCAGGTGAGGCCGAGGTTGTGCTCGATGCCGATCTCGGCGGCGTTCTCGACCTGCTCGGGGGTGCCGCCGAGGACCTCGGCGAGGCCGCCCGCGGCCATCGAGCAGGCGGAGCCGACCTCGCCCTGGCAGCCGACCTCGGCGCCGGAGATGGAGGCGTTCTCCTTGAAGAGCATGCCGATGGCGCCGGCCGCGAGCAGGAAGCGGACGATGCCGTCCTCGTCGGCGCCCGGGATGAAGTTCAGGTAGTAGTGCAGGACGGCGGGGATGATCCCGGCGGCGCCGTTGGTCGGCGCGGTGACCACCCGGCGGCCGGAGGCGTTCTCCTCGTTGACCGCCATCGCGTAGAGGGTCACCCACTCCATCGCGTTGGCCGGACCGATGCCCTCGGCGCGCAGCGTCCGCGCCGCCGCGGCGGCCCGGCGGCGGACCTTCAGCCCGCCCGGCAGGATGCCCTCGCGGGTCATGCCGGCCCGCACGCACTCCTGCATCACGGACCAGATCTCCAGCAGCCCGGTGCGGATCTCCTCCTCGCTGCGCCAGGCCTTCTCGTTCTCCAGCATCAGGCCGGAGATGGACAGCCCGGTCTCCCGGCTGAGCCGCAGCAGCTCGTCACCGGTGCGGAAGGGGTACTTCAGCACGGTGTCGTCGGGCTTGACCCGGTCCGCGCCGATCGCGTCCTCGTCCACCACGAAGCCGCCGCCGACCGAGTAGTAGGTCTTCTCCAGCAGCGTCGAGCCGTCCGCCGCGTACGCCCACAGGGTCATCCCGTTGGCGTGGTACGGCAGCGAGCGGCGCCGGTGCAGCACCAGCTGGGTGTCCGGGTCGAAGTCGACGGTGTGCTCGCCGAGCAGGTTGATCCGCTTCTCGGCGATGATCCGCTCGACGTCCTTGTCCGCCTGGTCCACGTCGACGGTGCGGGGCGAGGCGTTCTCCAGGCCCAGCAGCACGGCCTTCGGGGTGCCGTGGCCGTGGCCGGTGGCGCCGAGCGAGCCGTACAGCTCGGCGCGCAGGCCCGTCACCCGCCCCAGCAGGCCTTCCGAGCGCAGCCGGCGGGCGAACATCCGGGCGGCGCGCATCGGGCCCACGGTGTGGGAGCTCGACGGGCCGATGCCGATGGAGAAGAGGTCGAAGACGCTGATGGCCACGGGGGACGTCCTTGTCTGGTCTCGTGGAAGGACTGGCGGGCAGGGAGGGGGCCGACACGGGACGGGGCACCGCGCACTGTCCTAGTGTGCGCGGTGCCCCGGAGCGCCAGGAGCGCCGGAGGGGTGAGGCCGGTCACCCCGCCCGAACGATCACCGGAGTGATCAGAGGTTCGGGTACAGCGGGTACTTCTCGGCCAGGGCGGTGACCCGGGCCTTCAGCGCGGCGGCGACGGTCTCGTCGAAGGCGGGCTTGAGCGCCTCGGCGATGACGTCGGCGACCTCGCGGAAGTCCTCGGCCCGGAAGCCGCGGGTGGCCAGGGCCGGGGTGCCGATGCGCAGGCCCGAGGTGACCATCGGCGGGCGCGGGTCGTTCGGGACGGCGTTGCGGTTGACGGTGATGCCGACCTCGTGCAGCCGGTCCTCGGCCTGCTGGCCGTCGAGCTGGCTGTTGCGCAGGTCGACCAGGACCAGGTGGACGTCGGTGCCGCCGGAGAGCACGGTGGCGCCGGCCTCGGCGACGTCGGCCTGGAGCAGGCGCTCGGCCAGGATGCGGGCACCCTCCAGGGTGCGCTCCTGGCGCTCCTTGAACTCCTCGGAGGCCGCGACCTTGAAGGCGACCGCCTTGCCGGCGATCACGTGCTCCAGCGGGCCGCCCTGCTGGCCGGGGAAGACCGCGGAGTTGATCTTCTTGGCGTACTCGGCCTTGGACAGGATGACGCCGCCGCGCGGGCCGCCCAGGGTCTTGTGGGTGGTGGTGGTGACCACGTCCGCGTACGGGACCGGGTTCGGGTGCAGCCCGGCGGCCACCAGACCGGCGAAGTGCGCCATGTCCACCATGAGCAGCGCGCCGACCTCGTCGGCGATCCGGCGGAACGCGGCGAAGTCCAGCTGGCGCGGGTAGGCGGACCAGCCGGCGATGATCAGCTTCGGCTGGTGCTCCTTGGCGAGCCGCTCGACCTCGCCCATGTCGACCTGGCCGGTCTTCTCGTCCACGTGGTAGGCGGCCACGTTGTAGAGCTTGCCGGAGAAGTTGATCTTCATGCCGTGGGTCAGGTGACCGCCGTGGGCCAGGCTCAGGCCCAGGATGGTGTCGCCCGGCTGGATCAGCGCGAACATCGCGGCGGCGTTGGCCTGCGCGCCGGAGTGCGGCTGGACGTTGGCGTGCTCGGCGCCGAACAGGGCCTTGATGCGGTCGATGGCGATCTGCTCGACCACGTCGACGTGCTCGCAGCCGCCGTAGTAGCGGCGGCCGGGGTAGCCCTCGGCGTACTTGTTGGTGAGCACCGAGCCCTGGGCCTCCATGACCGCCACCGGGGCGAAGTTCTCGGAGGCGATCATCTCCAGGGTGGTCTGCTGGCGGTGCAGCTCGGCGTCGACCGCGGCGGCGATCTCCGGGTCGAGGGCGTGCAGGGACTGGTTGAGAACCGTCATGGTGTGGTCTTCCCGGGGGAGGAGGAAAGGGGGCCGCGGCTGGGGCGGGGCGGCCGCCGCGCGGTGACCGCCCCGGTCGGGTGTCTCAGCCGCCGATGAAGGCGGTGTACTCGTCCGCGCTGAGCAGCTCGTCGGTGGCCTCGACGCGCACCTTGAACAGCCAGCCGCCCTCGAACGGGGCGCTGTTGACCAGGGCGTTGTCGTCCAGGACGTCCTGGTTGACCTCGGTGACCTCGCCGGTCACCGGGGAGAACAGGTCGCTGACCGACTTGGTCGACTCCAGCTCACCACAGGTCTCGCCGGCGGTCACGGTGTCGCCGACCTCGGGCAGCTGCACGTAGACGATGTCACCGAGCGCGTCGGCGGCGTGCTTGGTGATGCCGACCGTGGAGACACCGTCCTCGGCGGCCGTCAGCCACTCGTGCTCCTTGGTGTACTGCAGGTGCTGGGGGTTGCTCATGGCGTCATTCTCCAGGATGGGAAGCGGGCACGGCGAAGCGGGCCGCCGCTCGGACGGCTGCGACGTGCGTGTACGGGAAAACCGGGGCCCAAGCCGTGGCCGGCGAGGGCTCAGCGGACGCGGGTCAGCGGGCGCGCTTGTAGAATGGCAGCGCCACGACCTGGACGGGCTCGTGCTTGCCGCGCACGTCCACCGCGACGGTGGTGCCGGGGGCGGCGTGGGCGGCGTCGACGTAGGCCATCGCGATCGGCTTGCCCAGGGTCGGGGACGGCGAGCCCGAGGTGATCCGGCCGATCGGCTCGCCCTCGGTGGAGACCACGGTGTACTCGGCGCGCGGCACCCGCTTGCCCTCGGAGACCAGGCCGACCAGGACCTTCGGAGGGTTGGTCTCGGCCGCGGCGGCGGCTCGCTCCAGCGCCTTGCGGCCGACGAAGGCGCCCTCGTTGGTGGTCTTGTCGAAGCGGACGACCCGGCCCAGCCCGGCGTCGAACGGGGTGAGGTCGGTGGACAGCTCGTGCCCGTACAGCGGCATGCCGGCCTCCAGGCGCAGCGTGTCGCGGCAGGACAGGCCGCACGGGACCAGGCCGTGGCCCTCGCCGGCGGCGGTCAGCGCCTGCCAGATCGGCTCGGCGTCGGCCGGGCGGCAGAAGATCTCGAAGCCGTCCTCGCCGGTGTAGCCGGTGCGGGCGAGCAGCACCTCGCGGTCCGCCACCCGGGCCGGGAGGATCGCGTAGTACTTCAGGCCGGGCAGGTCGGCGTCGGTGGTGGCGGCGAGGATGCCGGTGGCCTCCGGGCCCTGGACGGCGATCAGCGCGTAGGTGTCGCGGTCGTCGGTGACGACGGCGTCGAATCCCTTGGCGCGGGCGATCAGCTCGTCGAGGACCAGCTGGGCGTTGGAGGCGTTGGCGACCACCAGGAAGGCGTCCTCGCGCAGGCGGTAGACGATCAGGTCGTCCAGGATGCCGCCGTCCTCGGCGCAGATCATGGTGTAGCGGGCGCGCAGCACGCCCAGCGCGGAGACGAAGCCGACCAGCGCGTGGTCCAGCATCTCGCCCGCCTGCGGGCCGGTCACGGTGATCTCGCCCATGTGCGAGAGGTCGAACAGGCCCGCCTTGGTGCGGACGGCGAGGTGCTCCTCGCGCTCGCTGCCGTAGCGCAGCGGCATGTCCCAGCCGGCGAAGTCGGTCATGGTGGCACCGAGGCTGCGGTGCAGCGCGTCGAGCGCGGTCAGGCGGAGGGACGACATGGCCAGGAACTCCTCGGTCGGGGCACTCAGGGGTGCACGAGCCGGACCGGACCCGCTCGGGGACCGACCCTGCGCGCGGGCATGCGGCGGCGTGGGTCTCCCCATCTGTCGTCGAACCTGAGAGCTTCACCGCCCACCTGCCCGCAGCTGTTTCCAGCTTGGGGGACAGCATGGCGGCTTGCACCGTGGGTGGGCGTCCGACAGGGCCGGGCGCCGCTTTCCAGATGTGCCTAACCCGTGCGGTAGGGGTGCCTGAGAGATTCCGGGGAGGACTTGCTCCTTCGGCGCCGGCTCGTGCCGTGGGGCGGCACTCCGGGCTCTCCCGCGCGGGTTCGAGCGGCCGGTATGGAGTTGTGGGGCCCGCGGCGCATGCCGTCGGACGCGGACATCATGGCACGTCCCGGGCGGCGAGGGGAGAGGGGACCCGGTCACAGGGCGCGGTACCGAACACGAGCCCTAACGCCGTGCCCCTCACGGCCTAGACTGCTGCGCGTCGGCGCAGCAGAGGGCGGCCGACCGGCAGAGGGCGGAATCGGCGGCGCATGGGGTACCCGGTGGAGCAGCAGCAGGGGTGGGGCGGACCGGAGGAGGCGCCGACGGGCGGTTCCTGGCCGGCCAACGAGCTGGAGCAGGTGCTGACCGCGGCCCTGGGCGATCCGGG
This sequence comes from Kitasatospora sp. NPDC034533, assembly GCF_055575155.1. NCBI lineage: Bacteria > Bacillati > Actinomycetota > Actinomycetes > Kitasatosporales > Streptomycetaceae > Kitasatospora > Kitasatospora sp. NPDC034533. The sequence continues at coordinate 37,590 of NZ_JBVITE010000033.1, read as the reverse complement.
AGCGACCCCGCGGGTGATCGAGGTGCTGGCCCGCAGCCAGGTGTGGGTGCCCCTGCCGGCCGGCGGCGACCCGCGGGGGCAGTCGCTGGACCTGCCGACCGTCGAGCTGGCCGGCGACCCGTACGTACCGGTGTTCTCCTCCCAGGAGGTGTTCCTCCAGCAGGCGCCGGGGATGGCCTTCGCGATCGCGCCGGTCTGGGAGTTCGCCCGCGGGCTGCCGCTGGGCGTGGGCATCGCGGTGAACCCGGAGGCCGCGGTGGGCATCCCGGTGCCGCCGCAGGGGGTGGCCGAGCTACGCCGCGGGCCGCGCGAGGACCGCTGGGAGGACCCGGCGGCGCCGACCGGCGGCCGGGTGGCGCTGCGCGAGCCGGTGCCGGGCGAGGACCCGGAGCACTTCCTGGCCGCCTGCCGGGCCGAACTGTCGGCACTGCCCGGGGTGTTGACCGCCCGCAGGGCGCTGGCCAGCATCGAGGGCGAGCCGACCGTGATGTTCGTGGGCGTCCAGTTGGACCCCGTGGCGCCGGCCGAGTCCGCCGCGGTGAACGAGGCGCTCGGGCGAGCGCTGGGAACCGCGCCGCTGCCCGGCGGCGTCCACCTCGTACTGCTCGACCTCGCCGACGACCCGGTGGTCGAGTGGCTGCTCACCCGGGTGATGCCCTTCCACACCCGGCCCTGAGCGGGTCCGTATCAAAGGCACGTCGCCGTGGCGGTGGCCGGTGCCGCGCCATAGGGTGCGTGCAGACGGCCGACGGGTCGGCGGGTTCGAGGAAAGAGGCGCGGCGAGGTGGGCGCATGAGTGCGGGAGCGGGAGCGGGCGGGGTGCCGGGGCCCTGGGGCCAGGCACCGGCCGGGCGCCCGGGAGCTGATCCGGGCGCGTTGGAGCGCGCCCTGCGCGAGGTCGCGCCGGAGCGCTACGACGCGTACGAGCGCCTGCTCCACGCGCTGGCGGACGGTCAGGTCTGGATGCTGCTGTGGCACGGCACGCCGGGCAGCCAGGACGCCCAGTACGGGAACATGGAGATCAGCGGCCACGGCTACGCTCCGGCCGTCACCTCGTCCGAGCAGCTGACCGCCTCGGGCTGGACCCGGGCCCACGAGGTCATCTCCGGCCGGGAGATCGCGGCCTCGCTGTACCGCACCCGCTGGGGCCTGTGGCTCAATCCGCACGCGCCCGGCGGCGGCGTCGGGGTGCCCTGGGCGGACCTGCGGCGGATCGCCGCGGGCCTGGAGCGGCTGCCCGCCGGGCCGTTGAAGCTCAGCGAGCCGCAGCTGAACGCCCAGCCGTTCTTCGCGCTGCTGGAGCGTCAGGCCGTCGAGGTGCGCGCGGTGCGGGCCCTGCGCCGGGCCTGGGTGCAGCCCGCGGTGGGGGAGCCGTACCTGGCCATCGGCCTTGACCTGTACGAGAGTTCGCCGCCGGCCGTGGAGGCGGTGCGGGCGCTGATGCAGCGCGCGATCGCGGTGGCTCCGGAGGGGCTCGCGGTGTCCACGGTGGCGATGTCGGACGAGTACGACCCGGTGGCGCTGTGGATGCGCGCCAACGCCCGGCCGTTCTTCGACCGGGAGGCGGGCCGCCCGCCGACCGGCCCGTACCCGCCGGTGCCCCCGCCGCCGTACCCCGGCCAGTCGGTGCCGGGCTACCCCTACGGCACCCAGCCGCCGGCGACCGGCTGGCAGCAGCAGCCGCAGCGGCCGTGGCCCGGCTACCCGGGGCGCTGATTCACAAAGCGCATTATCCGAAGCCGACTTGATTGTCCATCAAGTCGGCTTCGATGCTTTCCGGACGAATTTCCGGATGTGTGCTCGGCTCATCTTGACATGGCAGTTACAGCCATGTGAAGAGGTATATGCCGAAGATCGGGTAGGTGCATGCGCGCAGATCACAGTTGGGCATCTGTCGGTTGTCAGGGCTGGCGCAAGCCAGTTCGGATGGCAGAGAGTTCTGCGCAACGCACCGCGTGTACTGCAACCCCACAAAGGTGAGCGCGGCCGCCGACAGCCCGTCCACGCGAAGCCCATCCCGCGTGGTGGCAGCGCCTGTGCACGACGCGCTGCCGTCAACACCAGCTCCTCCTAAGCACCTCCGCACGTCCGCAGCCGCACCGCCGAAGCCGACGGCCGGCACCCGTGGGCCGGCCACCGTCGGCGAGGGGACCAACTGACCATGACCGCATCCGTGACCACCGCCGGGAACGCTCCGGAGGCACCCGCCGCCGACCCGGCCAAGAAGATCGAGGGCCGCTCCCTCGGCCAGATCGCCTGGACCCGCTTCAAGCGGGACAAGGCCGCCGTCGCCGGCGGCGTCGTGGTGATCCTGCTGATCCTGCTCGCCGTGCTGGCCAAGCCGATCGAGTCCGTGTTCGGGCTCGACCCGGACGCCCTCCACCAGGACCTGCTCGACGCCGACCTCGGCGGACTGCCGCTCGGCGACTGGGGAGGCATGAGCCTGGACCACCCGCTCGGCGTGGACCCGCTCCAGGGCCGTGACCTGCTCACCCGCGTCATCGAGGGTTCCTGGGTCTCCCTGCTGGTCGCCTTCGGCGCGACCGTGCTCTCCAACACCATCGGCACCGTGCTCGGCATCATGGCCGGCTACTACGGCGGATGGGTGGACACCTTGATCAGCCGCGTGATGGACGTCTTCCTGGCGTTCCCGCTGCTGCTCTTCGCCATCGCGATCTCGACCTCGCTCCAGGGCGGAGCGTTCGGCCTGCACGGCCTGCCGCTGCACATCGTGGTGCTGATCTTCGTGATCGGCTTCTTCAACTGGCCCTACATGGGCCGGATCGTGCGCGGCCAGACGCTCTCGCTGCGCGAGCGGGAGTTCGTCCACGCCGCCCGCAGCCTGGGGGCCCGCGGCCCGTTCATCCTGTTCAAGGAACTGCTGCCCAACCTGGTCGGTCCGATCCTGGTCTACTCGACCCTGCTGATCCCGACCAACATCCTCTTCGAGGCCGGGCTGAGCTTCCTCGGCGTCGGCATCCAGCCGCCGCAGGCCTCCTGGGGCGGGATGCTCCAGGACGCGATCCGGTACTACCAGGTGGACCCCCAGTACCTGGTGGTCCCCGGCCTGGCCATCTTCATCACCGTGCTCGCCTTCAACCTGCTCGGCGACGGCCTGCGCGACGCCCTCGACCCCAAGAACAACTGATCCAGCGTCATTCACTGGCCGTGCGTCACCCGTTGGCCCCGCCAGGACCCTCACTCCGCCTCCACATCCCCAAGGGGTTGATCTCACCCATGCGTAGGTCCCGTACCGTCGCCCTGACCGCGGCGGCCGCCGCCGCGGTCCTGGTCGTGACCGGTTGCACCAGCTCGTCGAAGAGTGGCGACACCTCGGCCTCCGGCTCCGCGGGCGGCTCCGGCGCCAACGCGGCCACCAAGAGCATCGTCAACGCCTCGGACAAGAAGGGCGGGACGGTCACCTTCGAGATGAAGGGCACCCCGGACTCGCTCGACCCGGGCAACACGTACTACGCGTACATCTACAACTTCTCGCGCTTGTACGCCCGTTCGCTGACCACCTTCAACCCGGCGCCGGGCGAGGAGGGCAACAAGCTCGTCCCGGACCTCGCCGAGGCGCCGGGCCAGCCGAGCGCGGACGGCCTGACCTGGACGTACAAGCTGCGTGCGGGCCTGAAGTACGACGACGGCACCCCGATCACCTCGAAGGACGTCAAGTACGCCGTCGAGCGCTCCAACTTCACGGACGTGCTCACCAACGGCCCGACGTACTTCCGCAACCTCCTGGTCGACAACGCCACGCCGTACCAGGGTCCGTTCAAGGACAAGGAGGGCGGCCTGGACTCGATCCAGACGCCGGACGACACCACCATCGTCTTCCACCTCCAGCACCCGTTCGCGGACTTCGACTACCTGGTCGCCACCCCGCAGACGGCGCCCGTCCCGCAGGCGAAGGACACCGGCGCCGACTACGTCAAGCACATCGTCTCCTCGGGCTCCTACAAGTTCGAGTCCTACGAGGACGGCAAGCAGGCCGTCCTGGTGCCGAACCCCAACTGGGACCAGAGCAGCGACCCGATCCGCAAGCAGCTCGGCGACAAGATCGTGCTGCGGTTCAACATCGACCAGGCCACCATCGACAAGGACCTGCTGGCCGGCAACGCCCAGGTCGACCTCGGCGGTGGCGGCGTCGACCCGCAGACCCAGGCGCAGATCCTCCAGGACCCGAAGCTCAAGGCCAACACCGACAACGCCTACGGCGGCCGGCTGGTCTACCTGGCGATCAACTCCAAGCTCGCGCCGTTCGACAACATCGAGTGCCGCAAGGCCGTCCAGTACGCGGTCGACAAGGTCTCGGTGCAGACGGCCCTGGGCGGCCCGATCCGCGGCCAGATCGCCAACACGGTGCTCCCGCCGGACATCCCGGGCCACCAGGACTTCAACACCTGGGAGACCAAGGACAACAAGGGTGACGAGGCCAAGGCCAAGGAAGCCCTGAAGGCCTGCGGCAAGGAGGGCGGCTTCAACACCGTCATCTCGGCCCGCACCGAGCGCGCCACCGAGATCGCCGGCGCGACCTCCATCCAGGCGGCGCTGAAGAAGATCGGCATCAACGCCGAGATCCAGCAGTACCCGCAGTCCAAGTACCTGACGGACAACGCCGGTTCGCCGAAGTTCGACGCCGACCACAACATCGGCCTGATGATGATGCAGTGGGGCGCCGACTGGCCGACCGGCTACGGCTTCCTCCAGCAGATCGTCGACGGCCGCGCGGTCAAGGAGACCGGCAACAACAACCTGGCCCAGCTGAACGACCCGGCGGTCAACAAGCTGATCGACGACGTCGCCGTCAACCCGGACAAGTCGGCCCGCGAGAAGGCCTACGCCGAGATCGACAAGAAGGTCATGGACCAGGCGGTCTACGTCCCGCTGACCTACTTCAAGGTCTTCCTGTACCGCCCGAACAACGCCACCAACCTGGCCTCCACGTCGGCGTTCTCCGGTCAGTATGACTACCTGAACATCGGCACCACCAAGTAAGAGCCTGGCTCCGCATCCCTGAAGGCAGGTGAAGGCAGCGGCGCCCGCCGCCGTCCGGAAGACCCCGGACGGCGGCGGGCCGCCGGAGCCGCCCAACTGTGTTTGCCTACATCATCCGCAGGATCTTCGCGGCCCTGGTACTGCTGCTGGTCGTCAGCGCGGTCACCTTCGCGATCTTCTTCCTGCTCCCGCGCATCGCCGGCGAGACGGCCGACCAACTGGCGGCCCAGTTCATCGGGAAGAGCCCGTCCCCGGAGACGATCGCGGCGGTCAAGCAGAACCTCGGCCTCGACCAGCCGCTGTACGCCCAGTACTGGAAGTTCCTCAAGGGCCTGGTCGCCGGCGCCGAGTACAAGTTCGGGCCGGACCCGGCCACCTGCCACGTGCCCTGCTTCGGCTACTCCTTCAAGAACCACCTGGAGGTCTGGCCCGAGTTGTCCAAGCGGATCCCGACCACCATCTCGCTCGCCGCGGGCGCGGCCGTGCTCTGGCTGGTCTCCGGCGTCGCCACCGGCGTCGTCTCCGCCCTCAAGCCGAAGTCGATCTTCGACCGGCTCTCCATGGGCGTCGCGCTCGCCGGCGTCTCGCTGCCGGTCTTCTTCACCGGCGCGCTGCTGCTCACGCTGTTCAGCTACCAGTGGCCGATCCTGGACAACCTCCACTACGTGGACTTCACGGACGACCCGCTGATGTGGGCCCGCAACCTGATCCTGCCGTGGATCTCGCTGGCGTTCCTCTACTCCGCGCTCTACGCCCGGCTCACCCGCGCCGGGATGCTGGAGACGATGAGCGAGGACTACATCCGCACCGCCCGGGCCAAGGGCCTGGTCGAGCGCAAGGTCGTCACCCGGCACGGGCTGCGGGCCGCGCTCACCCCGATCGTCACGATCTTCGGCATGGACCTCGGGCTGCTGCTCGGCGGCGCGCTGATCACCGAGCAGGTCTTCTCGCTCCAGGGCGTCGGCCAGTTCGCCGTCCAGGCGATCTCCGACAACGACCTGCCCAAGATCCTCGGCGTCACCCTGCTCGCAGCATTCTTCATCGTCGTCTGCAACCTCGTGGTCGACCTCCTGTACGCGCTCGTCGACCCCCGGGTGAGGCTCTCGTGACCGACCTCCAGAAGACCCCGGCGGACGCCGCGCCGGCGCCGTCCGGCGACCCCTACCTCTCCGTGCGGGACCTGCGGATCCACTTCGACACCGACGACGGCCTGGTCCGCTCGGTGGACGGGGTCAGCTTCGACCTGTACAAGGGGCGCACCCTCGGCATCGTCGGCGAGTCCGGCTCCGGCAAGTCCGTCACCTCGCTGGGCATCATGGGCCTGCACCGCTCCAAGCGGGCCCGGATCAGCGGCGAGATCCTGCTGGACGGCGAGGACCTGATCGCGGCCGGCCCGGACCGGGTGCGCCAACTGCGCGGCCGGGAACTGGCGATGATCTTCCAGGACCCGCTGACCGCGATGCACCCCTACTACACGGTGGGGCAGCAGATCGTCGAGGCGTACCGGGTGCACCACCCCCGGGCCTCCAAGAAGGAGGCCCGGGCCCGCGCGGTCGAGATGCTCGACCGGGTCGGCATCCCGCAGCCGGACCGCCGGGTGGACGACTACCCGCACCAGTTCTCCGGCGGCATGCGCCAGCGCGCGATGATCGCCATGGCGCTGGTCAACGACCCCTCGCTGCTGATCGCCGACGAGCCCACCACCGCCCTGGACGTCACCGTCCAGGCGCAGATCCTGGACCTCATCCGCGACCTCCAGGAGGAGTTCGGCTCCGCCGTCATCATCATCACCCACGACCTCGGGGTGGTCGCCGAGCTGGCCGACGACGTCCTGGTCATGTACGGCGGCAAGTGCGTCGAGCGCGGCCCGGCCGAAACCCTCTTCGACTCGCCCGAACACCCGTACACCTGGGGCCTGCTGGGCTCGATGCCGCGACTGGACCGGGAGCTCCAGGACCGGCTGGTGCCGGTCAGGGGCACCCCGCCCAGCCTGATCAACGTGCCGCCGGGCTGCGCCTTCCACCCGCGCTGCCCGTACGCCGCCCTGACCGAGGGGCGCTCCACGAGCGAGGTCCCGGTGCTGACCGAGGCCGCGCCCGGGCACCTCGCGGCCTGCCACCTGGCGGCCGGCGAGCGGCACCGCATCTTCGCCGAAGAGATCGCGCCCCGGCTGTGAGCCCGGCCACGTACCACCTTCCTGGAGAGAACCGATGACGGACACTCAGACGGCGCGGACCCCGTCCCCGGCACCCGCCGCAGGCCGCGAGCCGCTGCTGAAGGTGGCCGGCCTGACCCGGCACTTCCCGATCCGCGGCGGGCTGCTGCGGCGCCAGACCGGCGCGGTGCGGGCCGTCGACGGCATCGACTTCACGGTCAACGCCGGCGAGACGCTCGGCGTCGTGGGCGAGTCCGGCTGCGGCAAGTCGACCATGGGCCGGCTGGTCACCAGGCTCGACGAACCGACCGGCGGGACCATCGAGTTCGAGGGCACCGACATCACCCACCTGAGCGTCGGGGCGATGCGGCCGCTGCGCCGCGACATCCAGATGATCTTCCAGGACCCGTACTCCTCGCTGAACCCCCGGCATACCGTCGGCACCATCGTCGGAGCGCCGTTCAAGCTCCAGGACGCGGTGCCGGAGGGCGGGTTGAAGAAGGCGGTCCAGGAGCTGCTGGAGCTGTGCGGCCTCAGCCCCGAGCACTACAACCGCTACCCGCACGAGTTCTCCGGCGGCCAGCGCCAGCGCATCGGCATCGCCCGGGCGCTCGCGCTGAAGCCGAAGATGATCGTCGCGGACGAGCCGGTCTCCGCGCTGGACGTCTCGATCCAGGCACAGGTGGTCAACCTGCTGGACGACCTCCAGACGGAGCTCGGGCTGACCTACCTGATCATCGCGCACGACCTCTCGGTGGTCCGGCACGTCTCGGACCGGGTCGCGGTGATGTACCTGGGCAAGATCGTGGAGATCGCCGACCGGGACTCGCTCTACCGCAGCCCGATGCACCCGTACACCAACGCGCTGATGTCCGCGGTGCCGGTCCCCGACCCGCGCCGCCGTCAGCGCTCGGGCCGCGACCGCATCCTGCTCACGGGCGACGTCCCCTCGCCGATCAACCCGCCCAGCGGCTGCCGCTTCCGCACCCGGTGCTGGAAGGCGCAGGAGGTGTGCGCGAGCGAGGAGCCGCCGCTGGTGGCGCTCAAGACCGGGCACGAGGTGGCGTGTCACTTCCCCGAGCTTCGCGAGGGGAACGGCAAGCACAGCCCGGAGCTGCGCGAGGGGAACGGCAAGCACAGCCCGGAGCTGCGCGAGGGGAACGAGCCCGGAAAGGCGCCCTCGGCCTCCTGAGGCCCTCGACGCGAAAGAATCGGCCGCCCGCTCCGGGATCCCCGGAGCGGGCGGCCGCTTCGTCGTCCAAGCCGCCGCGGCCGCCTTCGCCCCGCCCTCGGACGGGAAGCGGCGGTTCACGGCCTTCATCACCCGGCGCCCCAGGTTCTGGAACGGGATCTCGACCAGCCGGTGGCTGAGGACTCGAACGGCTCGCGCCCCTCCAGCAGCCGGTCCGTCGCGCGGACGACCGTGACCTTCACACGCGGGAGGCCAGCGGAACGTCTTCCACCCGCGCCCCGTCGGCGGGAGGGAACCGCCGGTTCAGTGCTCTGACCGTCCGGCGCCCCAGGTTCTGGAACGGGATCTCGACCAGCCGGTACGAGAGGTAGGAGAGCACCACGAGCGCCGCGAGGTAGCCGAGGGTGAGGACGGCCTGCCCCTTGGGCCCGGTGAACGGCAGGGGGTGGGTCCGGAGCTTCCAGCCGACGAAGTACATCAGCGGGCCGTGCAGCAGGTAGACCGAGAAGCTGATGGTGCCCAACCCGCTGAGCCAGCGCGGGAACCGGCGGTGGCGCAGCAGCATGGCGCCGGCGAACAGCGCCCAGGCGGCCAGGTAGGCGGAGGAGAAGGACATCCACGAGGGGGTCCAGGTGTGCCAGAGCGCGGTGTCGCGGTTGTACAGGTAGCCGACCGCGACCCCGGACACGAGGACGAAGCCGCAGCAGAGCAGCGCCGGGAGCCGGTCGATCTGGCAGTGCTCCAGCCGGTACAGCACGGTGCCGGCGAACATGGTCGCGAAGATCAGCATGGTCTCGAAGCCGGTGGAGCGGCTGTTCAGCGCGATCAGCGTCAGACCGAGCCCGCCGAGCAGCAGCGCGCCCCAGCGGGTGAGGTCCGGGCGGGCGGTGGCGATGCAGGCCAGCGCCATCAGCACCACGATCCCGGCGGCCGCCACCAGGTGCCCGGACGCCTCCGGGTTCACGGAGAGGGTGCTGATCGGCAGCCAGGCGCCGAGCACCAGGGCGACGGCGGCGAAGCCGACCGAGATCGGCGCGCTGTGCCGGTGCCACCCCTGAACGAACAGGGCGGAGACGAAGTAGTAGAACACCATCTCGTAGGCGAGCGACCACATCACCCCGAGCGCGCTGGGCACCCCCAGCAGGTCCTGGAGCAGCAGGCCGTTGGCGGCGAGCGACAGCGCCGGGTGCTCGAAGGCGAAGCCCTGCACGATCTGGTCGTCGCGGGGCAGCACCAGCAGGCTCGCCACCACCGTGGCGACCACCGCGGGGTAGATGCGCAGGATCCGTCCGGTCCAGAACGCCCGGACGTCGCCGCGCCGTTCCAGCGAGGCCGGGATGATGTACCCGCTGACCAGGAAGAACAGCATCACGCCGAAGAAGCCGAGGTCCAGGTACGGCGGCACCCGGTCCCCGTACGGGATCTTGTCGAGCAGCCCGAAGTGGTGCATGGCGACGGCGAGGGCGGCGATGCCGCGCAGGGCGTCGAGCCAGCCGAGCCTGGCGGAGGCGGGGGACGTGGACCTCGGGGACGGTCCGCGCGGTGCGAGCTTCACAGCCGGAGGCTAGCGGAAACCGCCCGGCGGTACGGGCGGTCGCGTCCGCCGTGCCCCGAACGGTCGTCCGGCGGCGGACGGCGGCCGTTCACCGGGGCTTGCGGGCGATCGGGTACACATGGACGGTGACATCCCAGCTCTTCCCGTCCGACGTGCAGCAGTCGCTGGACCTCGTCGGCATCTTCGTCTTCGCCCTCTCCGGGGGTCTGCTCGCCGTCCGCAAGAACATGGACATCTTCGGGATCTGTGTGCTGGCGGAGGCCACCGCGCTCGGTGGAGGCGTGATGCGCGACCTCGTGATCGGGGCGACCCCGGTCGCCGCCTTCACCAACCTCGGCTACTTCGTGACCCCGCTGGCCGCCGCGCTGGTGGTGTTCTTCCTGCACCCGGAGGTCGAGCGGATCAACCGGGCGGTGCAGACCCTGGACGCGCTCGGGCTCGGGCTGTTCTGCGTCACCGGCACCGCCAAGGCGCACGACTTCGGGCTGGGCGCGGTCGCGGCGATCGCGCTCGGCATGGTGACCGCGGCCGGCGGCGGCGTGATCCGCGACGTACTGGCCGGGGAGATCCCCTCGCTGCTGCGCTGGGACCGGGAGATCTACGCCGTCCCGGCGCTGGTCGGCGCCACCGTGGTCGCGCTGCTGATCGCCACCGGCCACCTCACCGGCCCGACCGGCACCGCCGCCGCGCTCACCGCCTTCGGCCTGCGGATGCTCGCCCTGCGGTACGGCTGGCGGGCGCCGCGCGCCTGGCACCGCAACGGTTCTCGCACCAACGAGGAGTAGGCGAGCCGCCGTACGCGAGCGAGATCGCCTCGGCGGTGCAGAGCAGTTCCGGTACCATCCGGGCCAGGGCGGCCGGCGGCACCTCGCTCGCCGGGGCGCTCAACGCGCAGGCCGCGACCGTCCGTCCGCCGCTGCCCGCGACCGGCGCGGCCACGCAGGTCACCGGCTCCCGGTGCTCGCGGGACTCGGCCGCCCAGCCCCGGCGGCGCACCGCGGCCAGCTCGGGCTCCTCGGCCCCGTCCCCGCCTTCGGAGAGCCCGGCGAGCAGCACCCGGCCGACCGCCGTCCCCTCGACCGGGGCCCGCCGCCCGATCCGGGACGGCTCGGTGCCCGGCGGCCCGGGCACCTCGTCCAGGTAGAGCACCTCGCCGTCGTGCAGCACCGCGAGCCGGACGGTGAGGCCGCTGCGGGCGCCGAGCGCGGCCAGGTACGGCGCGGCGACCTGCCGGACGTCGAAGTCCTCCAGCGCGCGGTGGGCCAGCGAGAGCACCCGGCCGCCGATCCGGTAGCGCAGGTCCGGCTGGCGGCGGGCGAAGCCGTGGTCCTCCAGGGTGCGCAACAGCCGCAGGGCGGTGGACTTGTGCACCCCGAGGCTGCTGGCGGCCTGCTCCAGCGAGAGCGGCGCGTCGCCGAGCGCGTCGAGCAGGGTCAGCGCGCGGTCGACCGACTGCGACATGGCGTATCCCGTGGATCCGGCTGACTGGTGGCGTCAGGCTAACCGCTGGGTGGCGCGCGGGTGCAAACCGGTGCCGGACGCGGCCGTCCGGCGGCGGTGCGCGCGGCCGGTGGCCGGATCGGTGCGCAGGCCTGGATGGGCGTGCGGTGCCGCGCTCTACAATCGGACCGTTATGCCATACCTGGACCATGCGGCGACCACGCCGATGCTGCCCGAGGCGATCGCCGCGATGACGGCGCACCTGGGGGTGGTCGGCAACGCCTCGGCCCTGCACGCGGCCGGCCGCCGGGCCCGCCGGGTGGTCGAGGAGTCCCGCGAGTCGCTGGCCGAGTCCCTGGGCGCGCGCCCGAGCGAGATCGTGTTCACCGGCGGTGGCACCGAGTCCGACAACCTGGCGGTCAAGGGCCTGTACTGGTCGCGCCGGGACGCCGACCCGGCCCGCACCAGGGTGCTGTGCAGCCCGGTCGAGCACCACGCGGTGCTGGACGCGGTGCACTGGCTCTCCCAGCACGAGGGCGCCGACGTCGAGTACCTGCCGGTCGACGGGTACGGCCGGGTGCACCCCGAGGCGCTGCGCGAGGCGATCGAGCGGGCGCCCGAGTCGGTCGCGCTGGTCACCGTGATGTGGGCGAACAACGAGGTCGGCACCGTCCAGCCGGTGCGCGAACTGGCCGCCGTGGCCGCCGAGTACGGCATCCCGGTGCACGCCGACGCGGTGCAGGCGCTCGGTCAGGTGCCGGTCTCCTTCGCCGAGTCGGGCCTCACCGCGCTCACCGTCACCGGGCACAAGATCGGCGGCCCGTTCGGCATCGGCGCGCTGCTGCTCTCCCGGGGCGCCGCGCCCGTACCGCTGCTGCACGGCGGCGGGCAGGAGCGCGACGTGCGCTCCGGCACCCTGGACGCCCCCGGCTCGGCCGGTTTCGCGGCCGCCGCCGCGCTCGCGGTGGAGCGGCGGGCCGAGCACGCCGGCGCCCTGGGCGCGCTGCGGGAGGAACTGGTGGCCTCGGTGCTGGCCGCCGTCCCGGACGCGGTGTACAACGGCGACCCGTCGGCCGAGGGCCGGCTGCCCGCCAACGCGCACTTCTCCTTCCCGGGTTGCGAGGGCGACGCGCTGCTGATGCTGCTGGACGCCCAGGGCATCGAGTGCTCCACCGGATCGGCCTGCTCCGCCGGGGTGCCCCAGCCCAGCCACGTGCTGCTCGCGATGGGCGTCGACCCGCTGCTGGCGCGCGCCTCGCTGCGCTTCTCGCTCGGGCACACCTCGGTCCGGGGGGACGTCACGGCGCTGGCGGAGGCCATCGGGCCGGTCGTCCAGCGGGCGCGCAACGCGGGACTGGCCTCGGTCCGCCGCTAGCCACGGCCCGGGGCATGTACCGGAGCCCCGTACGCTTGTAGTCACCATGACTGACTTCCCTGGTGCCCCGACCACTCCCTCCACCGGCCGTCTGCGCGTGCTCGCCGCGATGTCCGGCGGAGTGGACTCCGCCGTCGCCGCCGCCCGCGCCGTCGAAGCGGGGCACGAGGTGACGGGCGTCCACCTGGCGCTCTCCGCCAACCCCCAGTCCTTCCGGACCGGCGCGCGCGGCTGCTGCACCATCGAGGACTCCCGGGACGCCTGGCGCGCGGCCGACGTGATCGGCATCCCCTTCTACGTCTGGGACCTCGCGGAGCGCTTCCGCGAGGACGTGATCGACGACTTCGTCGCCGAGTACGCGGCCGGGCGCACCCCGAACCCCTGCCTGCGCTGCAACGAGAAGATCAAGTTCGCGGCGCTGCTGGACAAGGCGCTCGCGCTCGGCTTCGACGCCGTCTGCACCGGTCACTACGCCCGGATCGTCGACCTGCCGGACGGCTCGCGCGAGCTGCACCGCGCGGTGGACGCCGCCAAGGACCAGTCGTACGTCCTCGGCGTGCTCGACGCCGAGCAGCTCGCCCACTCGCTCTTCCCGCTCGGCGACACCACCAAGGAAGCCATCCGCGAGGAGGCCGAGCGCCGCGGCCTGGCCGTCGCCAAGAAGCCCGACAGCCACGACATCTGCTTCATCGCGGACGGCGACACGCAGGGCTTCCTGGCCAAGCACCTCGGCACCGCGCCCGGCGACATCCTCGACGTCGACGGCACCAAGCTCGGCGAGCACGACGGCGCGTACGGCTTCACCATCGGCCAGCGCAAGGGCCTGCGGATCGGCCGCCCGGCGGCGGACGGCAAGCCCCGGTACGTGCTGGACATCTCCCCGGTGAACAACACCGTCACCGTCGGCCCGGTCGAGGGACTGGACGTCACCGGGCTGACGGCCATCCGCCCCCGCTGGTGCGGCACCGAGCCGCTCGCCGACGGCCGCTACACCGCCCAGCTGCGCGCCCACGGCGAGGAGGTCCCGGTCTGGGCCGGCGTCGTGGACGGCGAGCTGCGGGTGCGGCTCGACACCCCGGCCCGCGGCATCGCCCCCGGCCAGGCGGTCGTGCTGTACGACGGCACGCGGGTCGTCGGCTCGGCCACCATCGCCACCACGGAGCGCCCCGCCGTCACCGCCTGAGCCCCGGCCCGGTGAGCCCCGGCCCGGTGAGCCGGCGACCGGGGCCGGCCCCGGTCGCCGGCTCATGCCGGTGAAGTGAGGCCGCGCGGCGTGATAGACCAGTCGCCATCATGAATATCTGCGTCTTCTGCTCCGCGTACTCGCTCGACGACCGCTACTCCGCTCCCGCCGCGGAGTTCGCCCGGCTCCTGGGGGAGGGCGGGCACACCCTCGTCTGGGGCGGCTCGAACGCCGGGCTGATGGGCCTGCTCGCCGACGAGGTGAAGGCCGCCGGCGGCAGGACCGTCGGCGTCATGGTGGAGATGCTGCGGCACAAGGCGTACGTCGGCGCGGACGAGCTGGTGTGGACCGCCGACCTCTCGGAGCGCAAGGCGGAGCTGGCGGCCCGGGCGGACGCGATCGTCGTGCTGGTCGGCGGGCTGGGCACCCTGGACGAGGTGACCGAGGTGCTGGAGCTCAAGAAGCACGGGAGGTTCGAGAAGCCGGTCGTCGTCCTGGACACCGAGGGCTTCTACGCGGGCCTGCGCACCCAGATGGAGCGGATGGACACCGAGGGCTTCCTGCCGCGCCCCCTGGCCGAGCTGATCACCTTCGCGGACACGCCCGCCGAGGTCTTCCTCCAGCTCAAGGCCTGAGAGGATCGATCCCATGGCCGCACATCTGATCACCGGCGCCGGCTCCGGCATCGGCGCCGTCCTGACCGAGAAGCTCGCCGAGCGCGGGGACGAACTCTGGCTGCTCGCCCGCGACGCCCGCCGGGCCGCCGAACTGCGCGAGCGCTTCCCCGGGGCGAAGACCCTGGCCGGCGACCTGGGGGACCCGGGCAAGCTGTCCTGGGCCTTCGGGCACCAGCAACTGCCCGTGAAGCTGGACTCCCTGGTGCACGTCGCCGGCGTGGTGGAGCTCGGCCCGGTCGGCGACCTGACCGTCAAGGCCTGGCAGGAGACGCTCAACGTCAACCTGGTCGCCCCCGCCGAGCTGACCCGCCTCCTGCTGCCGTCCCTGCGGCTCGGCAAGGGCCACGTGCTCTTCGTGAACTCCGGCGCGGGCCTGAACGCCCACGCCGACTGGTCGGCGTACGCGGCCAGCAAGCACGGCCTCAAGGCGCTCGCCGACTCGCTGCGCCAGGAGGAGCGGCCCAACGGCGTCCGGGTCACCTCCGTCTACCCGGGCCGCACCGCCACCGCGATGCAGGTCAAGGTGCACCAGCAGGAGGGCAAGGAGTACGACGCCGGCCGCTGGATCGAGCCCGAGTCCGTCGCCCGGGCGATCCTCGCGGCCCTGGACGCCTCCCGGGACGCGGAGATCACCGACCTCACCGTCCGCCCCGGGCGGTAGCACCCGGTACGCACGGCCCCGGTCCGAGCCCCGCGCTCGGCGCCGGGGCCGTCCGGCTGAGTAGGCTCGGACGGGTGAGCACCCGACACCCCTTCCCCGACCTGCGCGGCGCCGCCACCGGCGTCGGCTCGCTGCCCGGCACCGACGCCCGGGAGGCCGCCAAGACCGCCACCGGCGCGCTGGAGCACCTGCCGTTCCTGCCCGAGCTGCCCGCGCGCGGGCCGGGCGCCGACATGATCGGGCGCGGCGCCGGCCTGCTGGTCGAGCTGTTCGCGCAGACCGAGCCGAGCGGCTGGCGGTTCACCGACCGCCCGGGCCGGGACACCCGGCGCGCCCACTCCTGGCTCGGCGAGGACCTGGACGCCCTGGAGGAGTTCACCCAGGGCTACCGGGGCGCGCTCAAGGTCCAGGCCGTCGGCCCCTGGACGCTGGCGGCGAGCATCGAGCTCAAGCACGGCGAGAAGGCGCTCTCCGACCCGGGCGCCTGCCGGGACATCGCCGGCTCGCTCACCGAGGGACTGCGCCGCCACCTCGCGGACGTCCGCAAGCGGGTGCCGGGCGCCGAGGTCGTCCTCCAGCTGGACGAGCCCTCGCTGCCCGCCGTGCTGGCCGGGTCGGTGAGGACCGCCAGCGGCTTCCAGCGGCTGCGCGCCGTCGACCGGCAGGTCGCCGAGGAGGTGCTGCGGGAGACCGTCCGGGGCCTGGACGCGCCCGTGGTGGTCCACAGCTGCGCACCGGAGGTCCCGGTCCCGCTGCTGCGCCGGGCCGGGGTCGCCGGGATCTCGCTCGACTTCTCGCTCCTCACCGAGCGCCAGGACGACGACCTCGGCGAGGCGGTGGAGGGCGGCACGGTGATCCTCGCTGGTGTCGTCCCCGCCACCGACCAGGCAGTGTCCGACCCTGCCGGTAGTGTCCAGGGGGTCAGGACCTTGTGGCGCAGGCTCGGGTTCGCTCCGGAGCTGCTGGGCCGCCGCGTGCTGGTGACGCCCACCTGCGGGCTGGCCGGGGCCTCCCCGGCGTACGCGCGCAGGGCGCTCGCCCAGAGCGCCCGGGCGGCACAGAGCCTGGTGGACAACCCGGAATGAGAACGTAGGAGGGCTTGCGGTGACGGCTGTCGAGGGCTGGGAGGACGTCCCGGCGGAGGTGCGCAGGCGGCACGCGGAGCTGGCGCAGGAGATCAGCGACCACCGCGCCCGGTACTACGAGCAGGACGCTCCCGTCATCAGCGACGCCGAGTTCGACGCGCTGATGCGGGAGCTGGAGGCGATCGAGGCCGAGCACCCGGCCCTGGTCACCCCGGACTCGCCGAGCCAGAAGGTCGGCGGGGCCGCCACCGGCCTGTTCGCCGAGGTCGAGCACCGGGAGCGGCTGCTCAGCCTGGACAACGCGATGGACGACGAGGAGCTCGCCGCCTGGGCCGAGCGGGTCGCCACCGAGCTGCACGGCATCGACTACCACTACCTGTGCGAGCTCAAGGTGGACGGCCTGGCCGTCAACCTCACGTACGAGAACGGCCAGTTGGTGCAGGCGGCGACGCGCGGCGACGGCCGGGTCGGCGAGGACATCACCGCCAACGTCCGCACCATCAAGGAGATCCCGCACCGGCTCAAGGGGGACGACATCCCCGAGCTGGTGGAGATCCGCGGCGAGGTCTACTTCCCGACCGAGGAGTTCGACGCGCTCAACGCCTCCTTCTCGGAGGAGAACGAGCGCCGCCGGCAGGAGAACGAGGAGCGCGCCAAGGAGGGCAAGCGGCCCCGGGCGATGATCCGGCTGTTCATGAACCCGCGCAACGCCGCCGCCGGTTCGCTGCGCCAGAAGGACCCGCACGTCACCGCCTCCCGCCCGCTGCACATGGTGGTGCACGGGATCGGCGCCCGGGTCGGCTTCGACATCGACAACCAGTCGCACGCCTACCAGCTGCTGCACGACTGGGGCCTGCCCACCGCCCGGCACAACAAGGTGGTGGGCACCCTCGCGGAGGTGCGGGCCTTCATCAAGCACTTCGGCGAGCAGCGGCACTCGGTCGAGCACGAGATCGACGGCGTCGTGGTGAAGGTGGACGAGATCGCCCTCCAGGGCCGGCTCGGCGCCACCTCCAAGTCCCCGCGCTGGGCGATCGCCTGGAAGTACCCGCCGGAGGAGGTGACCGGCAAGCTCGCCGAGATCCGGGTCGGCATCGGCCGCACCGGCCGGGCGACGCCGTTCGCGGTGCTGGCCGAGCCGGTGAAGGTGGCCGGCTCGATGGTGCAGTACGCGACGCTGCACAACCAAGAGATCGTCAAGGCCAAGGACGTGCTGCTGGGCGACACGGTGGTGCTGCGCAAGGCCGGCGACGTCATCCCGGAGATCCTCGGCCCGGTCTACGACCTGCGGGACGGCACCGAGCAGGCCTTCGTGATGCCCTCGCACTGCCCGGAGTGCGGCACCGAGCTGCGCCCGATGTCCGAGGGGGACATCGACCTGCGCTGCCCCAACGCCCAGCACTGCCCGGCGCAGATCCGCGAGCGGATCGCCTTCCTCGGCGGGCGGTCCTGCCTGGACGTCGAGGGGCTCGGCTACGTCGCGGCCACCGCGCTGACCCAGCCGCTGGAGCCGGCCGAGGCGCCGGTGGGCAACGAGGCGGACGTCTTCCGGCTGACGGAGGAGAAGCTGCTGCCGATCAAGGTGCTGGTGCGGGACCCGAAGACGGGCATGCCGAAGCTGGACGACCGGACGGGCAAGGAGAAGGAGGTCTTCTTCTTCGCCACCACCAAGGGCGAGCCGAAGAAGTCGCTCCGGCTGCTGCTCGACAACCTGGCGGCGGCGAAGGAGCGCCCGCTGTGGCGGTTCGTCAACGGGCTGTCGATCCGGCACGTCGGCCCGGTCGCCGCGCAGGCGCTGGCCCGGGAGTTCCGCGACCTGGACCGGATCTTCGAGGCGACGGAGGAGCAGCTGGCGGCCGTGGAGGGCGTCGGCCCGACCATCGCCCGGTCGATCCGGGAGTGGTACGCGGAGGACTGGCACCGGCAGATCCTGGAGAACTGGCGGGCGGACGGCGTCCGCTTCACCGAGGAGTTCGCGGACGAGGACGAGGGGGAGCGCCCGCTGGAGGGGCTCACCGTCGTGGTGACGGGCACCCTGGCCGGGCACACCCGGGACGGCGCCAAGGAGGCGCTGACCTCGCGCGGAGCGAAGGTGACCGGTTCCGTTTCGAAGAAGACCGATTTTGTGGTCGCCGGTGACAACCCAGGGTCCAAGTACGACAAGGCTGTTCAGCTCGGCCTGCCGGTCCTGGACGATGCCGGGTTCGCCGTCCTGCTCGCCGACGGGCCCGCCGCCGCCCGTGCCCACCTGGGACTTCCGGAGCCGGAAGGGGCCGAGGAGGCGAAGGAGGAGCCCGCCGAGGGCTGATCCCGGGCCGCCCCGAGCGGCCTCCGACCGGATCGGTGTTGTTATCGTCCTGATGCAGCGTCATCGGGTGCCGCACGGTGAAAGCGGGCATTGTGTCACTGTGCGGCACCCGTGCGCGGCGGCGCGTTTCCGGTTGTCCGAAAGTCTGCCCACCGGGTGGACCCCGGCTTACCCTGGAGCGCAACAGAGTGTCAGCAGGGGTGGGGGCACCGGCTGGGCCGGTGCTCCTCGGGGTCGCTCCATGCCCGGCAGCTGTCGGTACCGGCACGGTGCCTCACCGTAAGGCGGCCTGACGGGGCGGGCCCGACGGAGGACAGGGCTTATGGATCGTACGACCGGCGGTGCGCCCACACGCCCGCCGCAGGGGGTGGCGGGTGCGGTCCTGCTGCTCGGCGTGCTGCTGGCCGGAGCCGCGCCGCTCATCCCGCTGGCCGTCCTGGTCTACCGGTACGAACCCGAGTTGCTGCCGCTGTTCGCCGTGCCCCTGGCGGTGCTGGTGGCGGCCTGGCGGATCGCCCGGGACCGCGCCCGCGACCAGCTCACCGACCCGCTGACGGACCTGCCCAACCGTCAGGCCCTGCTGCTGGCCGCCCAGGAGGCGATCGCGGAGTGTGAACAGGGCTACAGCGTCGGTCTCATCCTGCTCGACCTCGATCGCTTCCGATCTCTCAACGACACACTCGGACATACGGCCGGGGACCGGCTGCTGGTTCACATCGCCCGCCGGCTGCACCGGGCGCTGCGCTCCGGCGGCCCGGCCGGCAGCGCCACCCGGGAGTCCATCGACGACGTCTTCGCCGGCCTGCCCCGGCACTACCGCCGCGGCCGCCCGATGGTGGCCCGGATGGGCGGCGACGAGTTCGCCGTCCTGCTGCCCGGCATCAACTGCCCGGACAGCCTGGAGCGGGTCGCCAAGGCGCTGACCGCCGAACTCGCCGCCCCGATCCGGCTGGACGGGCTGCTGCTCGTCCTGGAGGCCTGCGGCGGCGTCTGCGTCTACCCGCAGCACGCCCAGGACGCCGAGTCGCTGCTGCGCCGGGCCGACGTCGCGATGGGCCACGCCCAGCGCGGACGCAGCGGCGTCGCCCAGTACGACGAGACCCAGGACGCCGACACCCCGTACCGGATCGGGCTGCTGGGGGACCTGCGCCGGGCGCTGGAGACCGGCGAGGTGCAGCTGCACTACCAGCCGAAGGTGGCCTTCGACGGCCGGGTGGTCGGCCTGGAGGCGCTGCTGCGCTGGGAGCGGCCCGGCCAGGGGAAGGTCTCGCCGGACGAGTTCGTCGGGCTCGCCGAGTCCAGCGGCCTGATGCCCCGGCTCACCGACTACGTGCTGGAGGCGGCCGTCGGCCAGCTCGCGTACTGGCGCGACCAGGGCCTCCAGGTGCAGGTCGCGGTCAACGTCTCGCCGCGCGACGTGCTCAACCCCGGCTTCGCCCAGCGGGTGGCCGGTCACCTCGTGCGCCACCAGGTGCCGGCCCACGCGCTCCAGCTGGAGATCACCGAGCGGCTGCTGCTGGACGACTCCCGGCGGGCCGCGGACACCCTGGCGGAGCTGCGCGGCTACGGCGTCGGGATGTCCCTGGACGACTTCGGCACCGGGCACTCCTCGCTGGTGCGGCTGCGCAGCCTGCCGGTCGGCGAGCTGAAGATCGACCGCTCCTTCGTCTCCCGGATGGTCGCCGACGACCACGACGCGGCGGTGGTGCGCTGCTCGGTGGAGCTCGCCCACTCGCTGGGCCTGACCGTGGTCGCCGAGGGCGTCGAGGACGACGAGACCTGGGAGCGGCTGCACTGCATGGGCGTGGACGCCGTCCAGGGCTGGCTGGTGTCGGCCGCGCTGCCGGCCGAACAGGCCACCGCCTGGCTGCGGGTGCACCGCACCGGTGCCCCGCCGGTGGAGCGGCTGGGCGTGCCGCCGCAGCTGCACGCCGGCTTCCAGCCGGCCCAGGGCGGCGCCAGGCCGCCGGTGCTGCCGCCGACGCTCCCGCCGGTGCGGCCGCCGGTGCGGCCGCCGGTCATCCCGCCGGTCATCCCGCCCGTCCGGCCGCCGGTGACCCAGGTGGTGCCGACCGGGCACCTGGAGGTCAAGGCCCCGGGGCCGCAGGGCTGGGCCCGCAGCGGCCCCCAGTAGGCCGCCGCCGTCCCCTCGGCGGCGTCCGCCGGGGTCGCGGCCGGGCCGGTGACGGGCGCCCGGGATCACGCGTTGGCCGGTGCACGGGCCGGGCCCCATAGGATGGGGTCCAAAGACCACGAGGACGGAGCGGCGAACCCGGCTGCTCCTGCCCGGGCCCGGCACCGCCGCGAGGCACCGCCGGGTCTCACCAGAACTCACCCTGAGGATCGCTGCATGCCTGGCATCACGCGCGAGGAGGTCGCCCACCTCGCCCGGCTGTCGCGTCTTGAGCTGAAGCCCGAAGAGCTGGACCACTTCGCCGAGCAGCTCGACGTGATCATCGGCGCGGTCGCCCGCGTTTCCGAGGTCGCCGGACAGGACGTCCCGCCGACCTCCCACCCGCTGCCGCTGACCAACGTCATGCGCGCGGACGAGGTGCGGCCGTCGCTCACCCCGGAGCAGGCGCTGTCCGGCGCCCCCGCCGCCGAGGAGCAGCGTTTCCGTGTGCCGCAGATCCTCGGGGAGGACTGACCGAAATGACCGAGCTGATCCGTTACAGCGCCGCCGAGACGGCCTCCGCCATCGCCAAGGGCGAGGTGTCCGCCGTCGAGGTCGCGCAGGCGCACCTGGACCGCATCGACGCCGTCGACAAGAAGGTCAACGCCTTCCTGCACGTCGACACCGAGGGCGCGCTGGCCGCGGCCAGGGCCGTCGACGAGAAGCGCGCCAAGGGCGAGGAGCTGGGCCCGCTGGCCGGCGTCCCGCTCGCGCTCAAGGACGTCTTCACCACCAAGGGCATCCCGACCACCTGCGGCTCGAAGATGCTCGAAGGCTGGATCCCGCCGTACGACGCCACGCTGACCAGCCGTCTCAAGAACGCGGACGTGGTCATCCTCGGCAAGACCAACATGGACGAGTTCGCGATGGGCTCCTCCACCGAGAACTCCGCGTACGGCCCGACCGGCAACCCGTGGGACCTCACCCGCATCCCCGGCGGCTCCGGCGGCGGTTCGGCCGCCGCGCTGGCCGCCTTCGAGGCCCCGCTGGCGATCGGCACCGACACCGGCGGCTCGATCCGCCAGCCCGGAGCCGTCACCGGCACCGTCGGCGTCAAGCCGACCTACGGCTCGGTGTCCCGCTACGGGCTGGTGGCCTTCTCCTCCTCGCTCGACCAGGGCGGCCCGTGCGCCCGCACCGTGCTGGACGCGGCGCTGCTGCACGAGGCCATCGCCGGGCACGACCCGCTGGACTCCACCTCGATCGACGCGCCGGTCCCGGCCGTGGTCGAGGCCGCGAAGAGGCGCGACGTCCGCGGCATGCGGATCGGCGTCGTCAAGGAGTTCGCCGGCGAGGGCTACCAGGCCGGCGTGATGCAGCGCTTCGACGAGTCGGTGGAGCTGCTGCGCGAGCTGGGCGCCGAGGTCGTCGAGGTCTCCTGCCCGTCCTTCACCCTGGCGCTGCCGGCGTACTACCTGATCGCCCCGTCGGAGTGCTCCTCCAACCTGGCCCGCTTCGACGCCATGCGCTACGGCCTGCGGGTCGGCGACGACGGCACGCGCTCGGCCGAGGAGGTAACCGCGCTGACCCGCGAGGCCGGCTTCGGCGACGAGGTCAAGCGCCGCATCATCCTGGGCACCTACGCGCTGTCCTCGGGCTACTACGACGCCTACTACGGCTCGGCCCAGAAGGTGCGCACGCTCATCTCGCGCGACTTCGACGCCGCCTTCGCGGGCGTGGACGTCCTGGTCTCGCCGACCACGCCGACCACCGCCTTCCCGATCGGCGAGCGCGCCGACGACCCGATGGCGATGTACCTGGCCGACCTGTGCACGATTCCGTCGAACCTGGCGGGCAACGCGGCCATGTCGCTGCCGGTCGGCCTGGCCCCGGAGGACAATCTCCCGGTCGGCCTCCAGATCATCGCACCCGCGATGGCGGACGACCGCCTGTACCGCGTGGGCGGCGCCGTCGAGGCCGCACTCAACGACAAGTGGGGGCACACCCTGCTGGAGGAGGCACCGGCACTGTGAGCAAGATCGAGAAGGCGAAGGCCCAGTCCGCTTCGCTGAAGGGGTGGAAGCACTCGAAGCCCGGGCTGTGGCTGTCCATCGGCACCAGCGCGTTCGGCGCGGTCTCCATCGCCAAGGACGTCCGCAAGGCCCGTGAGGAGAACGACACCCTCAAGCTGGTCAACGCGCTGGTCGGCGCGGCCGCGCTGGTCACCGGCACCGCCCTGCTGGTGCGCGAGCTGCGCCGCCTGGGCTCCGACGACGTGCTGCTGGGCTGAGCCGCCCCGGCCCGGCCCCGCGTGCCGCGGCGGCCGGGCCCGTACCTCCCAAGCTTCAAGTGAGAAGGGACGCTGTGAGCGTCATGAACCTGGTCTCCTACGAGGACGCTCTCGCGTCGTACGACCCGGTGATGGGCCTTGAGGTCCACGTCGAGCTGGGTACCAAGACCAAGATGTTCTGCGGTTGCTCGACCGAGCTGGGTGCCGAGCCGAACAGCCAGACCTGCCCGACCTGCCTGGGCCTGCCGGGCTCGCTGCCGGTGGTCAACGCCGTCGGCGTGGAGTCGGCCGTCAAGATCGGCCTGGCGCTGAACTGCGAGATCGCCGAGTGGTGCCGGTTCGCGCGGAAGAACTACTTCTACCCGGACATGCCCAAGAACTTCCAGACCTCGCAGTACGACGAGCCGATCGCCTTCAACGGCTACCTCGACGTGCAGCTGGAGGACGGCTCGACCTTCCGCGTGGAGATCGAGCGCGCCCACATGGAGGAGGACACCGGCAAGTCCAGCCACGTCGGCGGGGCCACCGGCCGCATCCACGGTGCCACCCACTCGCTGCTCGACTACAACCGGGCCGGCATCCCGCTGATCGAGATCGTCACCAAGCCGATCGAGGGCGCCGGTGAGCGCGCCCCCGAGGTCGCCAGGGCGTACGTCGCCGAGCTGCGCGAGGTGATCCGCTCGCTGGGCGTCTCCGAGGCCCGGATGGACAAGGGCCAGATGCGCTGCGACGTCAACCTGTCGCTGCGCCCGCACGGCACCGAGAAGTTCGGCACCCGCTCGGAGACCAAGAACGTCAACTCCCTGCGCAGCGTGGAGCGGGCCGCCCGGTTCGAGATCCAGCGGCACGCCACGGTGCTGACCGACGGCGGCAGCATCGTCCAGGAGACCCGCCACTTCCACGAGGACAACGGCACCACCACCTCGGGCCGGATCAAGGACAACGCCGAGGACTACCGCTACTTCCCCGAGCCG
Organism: Kitasatospora sp. NPDC034533; assembly: GCF_055575155.1. NCBI lineage: Bacteria > Bacillati > Actinomycetota > Actinomycetes > Kitasatosporales > Streptomycetaceae > Kitasatospora > Kitasatospora sp. NPDC034533. Next base: position 13,581 of record NZ_JBVITE010000033.1, on the reverse strand, counting down.
GACCTGGTGCCGGTGGCCCCCTCCCGCGAGTGGGTCGAGGAGCTGCGCGCCGCCCTGCCCGAGCTGCCGCGGGTGCGCCGCGCCCGCTTGCAGGCCGAGTGGGGCCTGTCCGACAAGGACATGCAGTCGGTGCTCAACGCCGGTGCGGTCGGTCCGATCCAGGAGACCATCGCGGCCGGTGCCCCGGCCGACCAGGCCCGCAAGTGGTGGATGGGCGAGCTGGCCCGCCGCGCCAACGAGACCGGCACCGAGCTGAGCGAGCAGCCGATCACCCCGGCGCAGGTCGCCCGGGTCACCGCGCTGGTCGCCGAGGGCAAGCTGAACGACAAGCTGGCCCGCCAGGTCATCGAGGGCGTGCTGGCCGGCGAGGGCGAGCCGGACGAGATCGTCGAGAAGCGCGGTCTGGCCGTGGTCTCGGACGACTCCGCGCTGGGGGCCGCCGTCGACCAGGCGATCGCCGAGAACGAGGCGATCGCCGCCAAGATCCGCGACGGCAAGGTCCAGGCCGTGGGCGCGCTGGTCGGCGCGGTCATGAAGGCCACCCGCGGGCAGGCGGACGCCGCCCGCGTGAAGGACCTGATCCTGGAGCGGCTCGCCGTGGAAGGCCAGTAGGCACAGCCTTGAGAGGCCGGGCGTCTCCGGCCGGCCCACGGGCCACACATCCTTGGCGTCAACCCTGCCTTCCTAAGGCATCTAAGGCGTCTAAGGCCCTCTAAGTAAGGCGTAAGGCCCTGTCTCACCTATGGAACTAGGTGAGACAGGGCCTTAAACCTTTTTCGGCGCCCCGACTAAGGCATCCCGCCCGCGAAACATCGGGCACGCTCCCGATGTGGCCGCCCCCGCTGGGGGAGGAAGCTCTTACTCGTCAGGGAAACAGAGCGGAACCCACCGGGGGAGTCGAAGTGATCGAGTACGAGATCATCCAGCAGCAGGCCCACGAACTCGAAGCCCGCGCCGAGCACGAACGGCTGGCGCGCGAGGCCAAGATGGCGCGCCGCCGGTGGCAGCGCCCGGTGGCCGCCCGCTTCCAGCGGCGCCCGGTGAAGCGGCGCGAATGCTGACGGGCCGGCACCCCGGTGGTGTCGAGCGAGGTCAGGAGGGGGAGACGCTCACGCGAAGCGTCTCCCCCTCCGGGCGTTCGCCCCGCGAGATAACCCCTCCTCCGGGCCCCACCGGCTATGGCATGCTCGCCTCCATGCAGCAGACATCGGTCAGCCCCGTCTTCGTCGGCCGTGGCAGCGAGATCACCGCGCTGACCGACGCGCTGCGCCGCGCGGGCACCGGCAGCCCGCAGGCCGTCCTGATCGGCGGCGAGGCGGGGGTCGGCAAGACCCGGCTGCTGGAGGAGTTCCTGGAGCGCGCCGCCGCCCAGGGCGCGGTCACCCCGCTCGGCAGCTGTCTGGAGGTCGGCGCCGAGGGACTGCCGTACGCGCCGCTGGCCGCCGCGCTGCGCCGGCTGCACCGCTCGCTGGGCGCCGAACTGGAGGCCGCCGCGGCCGGCAGCGAGGGCCACCTTGCCCAGCTGATCTCCGAGATCGGCGAGGCGAACGGCGAACCCAACGACGAGTACGGCCGGGCCCGGCTGTTCGAGCACACCGCGAGGCTGTTCGAGCGGCTCGGCGCGGAGCGTACCCTCGTCCTCGCCGTCGAGGACCTGCACTGGTCCGACCGCTCCACCCGGGAGCTGTTCGCCTTCCTGGTCCGCACCCTGCACCGCTCCCGGGTGCTGCTGGTCGCCACGTACCGCACCGACGACCTGCACCGCCGGCACCCGCTGCGCCCCTTCCTGGCCGAGCTCGAACGGCTGCGCACCGTCCAGCGGCTGGAGCTGGCGCGGTTCGACCGCCGCGAGGTGGCCGCCCAGCTGGCCGGCATCCTCGGCACCGCCGCCCCCGACCAGCAGCTGGTGGACCGCATCCACCGCCGCTCGGAGGGCAACCCGTTCTTCGTCGAGGAGCTGGCCACCGCCTTCGCGGACGGCTGCGGCGCCGGGCTGACCGACTCGCTGCGGGACATCCTGCTGGTGCGGGTCGAGGGCCTGGACGAGGAGGCCCAGCGGGTGGTGCGGATCGCCGCCGAGGGCGGCTCGCACGTCGAACACGCCCTGCTGGCCGCCGTCCTGGACGACGAGGAGGCGCTGATCGAGGCGCTGCGGGCGGCCGTCGGGGCCAACATCCTGCGGCCGGACAGCGAGGGCGAGGGCTACCGGTTCCGCCACGCGCTGGTCCGCGAGGCGGTCTCGGACGACCTGCTGCCCGGCGAACGGCACCGGATCAACCGCAAGTTCGCGCTCGCCGTGGAGGCCCGGCCGCACCTGGTCCCCGCCGACGCGCTGGCCGCCCGGCTGGCCAACTACTGGTACCACGCCCACGACCCGGCCCGCGCCCTGCCGACCGCCCTGGACGCCGCCCGCGCGGCCCGCCGCCGCAACGCCTTCGCCGAGCAACTCGGCATGCTGGAACGGGCGCTGGAGCTGTGGGACCAGGTCTCCGAGGAGGTGCTGGCGCACACCCTGCGCCCGTACGACTGGGCCGAGACCTACCCGCCCGGCTCCTGCGACGAGGGGCCCGCGGGCGAGGACTGCGACCGGATCCAGCTGGTCGACGTCCTGGCCGAGGCGGTGGTCGCGGCCCGGCGCTGCGGCGACCGCGAGCGCGGCCTGAGCCTGGCCAAGCGCGGCATCCGGCTGGTCGACGAGACCGAGCACCCGGTGCGCGCGGCCTGGTTCCGGATCAACCGGGCCCGGATCCTGGGCAACCTGCGCCGCTCCGGGGAGGACGAGGAGATCGCCCACGCCCACCGGCTGGTGGAGCACCTGCCGCCGTCCGCCGTACAGGCCGAGGTGTTCGCGCTCAGCGCCAACTCCGCCATGCTCAAGACGCCCGGCCCCGAGGACATCGAGCTGGCCGAGCGGGCGATCCGGATCGCCCGGGAGGTCGGCGCGACCTCGGTCGAGGTGCACGCCCGGATGACCCTGGGCAGCCTGCGCTGCGACGTGCTGGCCGACGCCGAGGGCGGGCTGGCCGAACTGGCCGGCGCGGTCGAGCGGGCCCGCGAGCTGGGGGTGCCGGACCTGCTGCTGCGCGGCCTCAACAACCTGGCCAGCATGCAGCGCGGGCTGGGCCGGGCCGAGGAGGCCGTGCGGCTGAGCCGGGAGGGCCTGGAGATCGCGGACGGCAAGGGCCTGCTGCGCAACATCGGCACCCTCCTGACCGGCAACCTGGCCGAGGCGCTGACCGACCTCGGGCGGGTGCGGGAGGCCGACGAGGTGCTCACCACCTGCGAGCTGACCAGCCCGAGCGGCACCCACGCCGAGTTCCTGGACCGGATGCGCGGCGAACTCGCCCTGATCCGGGGAGACTTGACCGCCGCGACGACCATGCTGGCGCAGGCCCGGGCGGCCAACCGGATCGGTCAGGCCCAGCACAGCGTGCCGATCAGCCGGCTGGCCGTGCGGCTCGCCGCGCAGGCCGGGCGGCCGCTGGAGGCCCGGGCCGAACTGCTGGCCGCGCTCGCGGAGGAGGGGCGGACCGGCTACGAGTCCGACGTCTACCCGCTGCTGACCGAGGCCGCCGGGGCGGAGGCGGACAGCCGGGGCCTGCCGCAGGCCGAGGCGGGCCGGGCGCAGGCGCTGGCCGCGATCGCCGCCGCGGCCGCCGGGCTGCGGCCCCGGGCGCCGCTTCAGCACGGCTGGGCCCGGCTGCTGGAGGCCGAACTGGCCCGCGCCGAGGGCGCCGACACCCCCGCGCACTGGGCCGCCGCGGTCGAGGCGCTGCGGCCGACCGGCCTGCCGTACCCGCTGGCGCTCGCGCTGTTGCGGGCCGCCGAGGCCGAGGTGCGGGCCGGGCGGCGCGAGTGCGGCGGCGAACTGCTGCGCGAGGCGGCCGAACTGGCGGCCGTCCGGGAGGACCGGCCGCTCGGCGGGCAGATCGCCGCCCTCGCCGAGCGGGCCGGGCTGAACCTCGCCCCGGTGGGGCCGACCGCCACCGCGAAGGTGCCCGCCCCGGCCGCCGGGGACTCCTTCAACCTCACCCCCCGTGAGCGGGACGTGCTCCGGCTGCTCGCGCGCGGCTGGACCAACCGGCAGATCGCCGGGGAACTGTACATCTCTCCGAAGACCGCGAGCGTGCACGTTTCCAACATCCTCGGCAAGCTGGCGGTCGGCGGCCGGGGCGAGGCGGCCGCGCTGGCGCACCGGTTGCGGCTGTTCCCGGACGACCTGGCCCCCTCGGGCCGCTGAGCAGCGCTCCACCGGCCGTCGGCCGGGCCCGGACCGGCCCGAACCGGTCCGGGCCCGCCGTTCGCCCACCCTGCTACCGGTGTTCGGGCGCCGCCGCGTGCTCCCGTGCGCGCCGCGTGAGCCCCCGCCCGCGCGCCGCCGCCAACCGGGCCGATCCGTAGGAATCGGGGGCATTTCCCCACCCTTTCGCCATTACTCTAAGTTGAGTGTGCGTGTCGTTGAGTGACGGAGTTGGTGTAGGGTCCCTTTTGGGAGCATCGGTACGGTGTGGCGGTCGGCAGGCTGCCCACCCCCTGGGCCGCCGTCCTGACGGGGCGCCAGGCCATCGCGTACGTCCGAGAGGTGCGCGGCCGGTGGCCCGTGGCCGGGGCGCGAGGCCCCGGGCCGGAGGGGGAGAGGCCGAGTGAGCTCCACCGAAACGGTGCTGCCCGGAACCGGACGCCCGGGAGCACCGCACACCGACACGTCCGCCGTCGACGTGTCCGCGATCGCCCGCTGCCGCGTGCTGCGCCGGCTCCGGCAGAGCCGCAGGCTGCCCGGGCTGGTCCTGGGGGCGCTCTGCCTGGCCTACGCCAGCGGCGCCGCCACGGGCTGGGGATCGCGCCAACTGTCCGTCTTCATGGGGGACTTCGGCCTGGCCGCGGCAGCCCTGGCGGCCGCGCTGTCCTGCCTGGTGTACGGCTGCACGGTCGGCGGCCACGCCCGCCCGGCCTGGCTGCTGTTCGGCCTCTCCTCGCTCATGGTCGCCTTCGGCAACGGCACCTGGGGCTGGTACGAGCTGGTGGTGCGCACCCCGCTGCCCCAGGAGTCGCTCGCCGAGTACGCCTTCCTGCTGTTCGCCCCGCTCGCCATCACCGGCGTCCTGGTGCTCGCCCAGCACCCGCGCACGGCGGCCGGCTGGCTCTGCCTGCTGCTCGACGGCTGGCTGATCGCCGGTTCGCTGTTCACCCTCAGCTGGAGCCTGGCGCTCGGCCGGATCGCGGCCGGCGAGGACGGCTCCCCGCTGCGCCTGGCCCTCAACCTGGCCTACCCGGTGCTGGACATCCTGCTGGTCAGCCTGGTGGTCGGACTGCGCTTCGGCGGCCGGGACGGCAACCGGGCCGCCGTGCACACCGCGATGCTGGCGCTCGCCGTCACCGTCACCTGCGACGCCCTGTTCACCTCCCCGGAGCTGCGCAGCAGCTACCACTCGGGCGAACTCCTGGACGCCGGCTGGTTCTCCGGCAGTCTGCTGCTGGCCTGGGCGCCGTGGTCGGCGCGCTGGCGCCGCCCCACCCGCGAACACCCCTCGGCCGGCGGCCTGCCGCGCCGCCGGGTCGCCACCACCTTCAGCGCGCTGACCCCGTACGCGGCCGCCGCGGTCTGTACCGCCGGCATCCTCTACAACGCCCTGGGCGGACGGGAGTTGGACCGCGTGGTGGCCGCGGCCGCGTGCACCGTCGGGCTGGCGCTGATCCTGCGCCAGGGCGTGATGCTGCTCGACAACCTGTCACTGGCCCAGGAACTCGCCCACAAGGAGGCGCACTTCCGCTCCCTGGTGCAGGGCTCCAGCGACGTCATCATGATCGCTGGCGGCAACGGCGTGCTCTCCTACGTCTCGCCGGCCGCGCTCGGCGTCTACGGGCGGGAGCCGGAGGGGCTGGTCGGCGGCAACCTGCTGGACCTGGTCCACCCCGAGGACGTCGGCCGGGTGCTCTCCGAGGTCCGCCGCTACCTCGCCAGGGTCCGGCTCACCACCCACCGCAGCCCCGGCACCGCCGAGCCCTCCACCAGGGTCGAGTGCCGGATCAGCTCCGGCGCCGGCGAGTGGCTGCACGTCGAGTCCACCGTCAGCCGGCACCGCGACGGCCTGCTCCTCAACAGCCGGGACGTCACCGAACGCGTCATGCTCCAGGCCCAGTTGCAGCACAACGCGTTCCACGACCCGCTCACCGACCTGCCCAACCGGGCGCTGTTCACCCAGCGGCTGCGGGCCGCCCTCGGCGCCCGCGGCCAGCAGGGCGACCCGGGCGCCGGGATCGCGGTGCTCTTCCTCGACCTGGACGGCTTCAAGGCGGTCAACGACACCGCCGGGCACCAGGTCGGCGACGAACTGCTGGTGCAGGCCGCCCGCCGGCTCCAGACGGCCGTCCGCTGCGGGGACACCGTCGCCCGGTTCGGCGGCGACGAGTTCGCCGCGCTGGTCTGCGGCCCGCTCGGCCGCCTCCAGGTCCAGGAACTGGCCGAACGGCTGCGGCTCGCGCTCTCCGAGCCGTACTGGATCGGCGGCGCCGAACTCAGCGTCGCCGCCAGCATCGGCATCGCCTTCGGCACCCCCGAACGCGGCCCGGCGGCCGACCCCAGAGCCGCCGCCGACGAGCTGATGCGCAACGCCGACCTGGCGATGTACCGGGCCAAGTCCGAGGGCAAGGGCAGGGTGGTGCTCTACACCCCCGCGATGCGGGCCGACCTGGAGCGCCGCACCGAGCTGGAGGAGCGGCTGCGCCTGGCCGTGCGGGAGGGCGGCTTCACCCTGCTCCACCAGCCCGTGGTGGACCTCGGCAGCGGCGCCGTGACCGGCGTCGAGGCCCAGGCCCGCTGGCGCTCGGTGGGCGGACTGCTGCTCACCCCGGCCGAGTTCCTGCGCTCGACCGACCACGGCGACGCGGCCACCCGGTTCTCCCGCTGGCTGGTCATGGAGGCGGTCACCGCGGCCGCCGAACGGCGCGGCCTGACCGGCCGGGGCCGCGCCGTGCCGGAGCCCGTCCCGGTCTCCGTCCGGCTCTCCGTCGAACGCCTCTGCTCGCCCGGCCTGTACGAGACGGTCGCCTCGGCGCTGCGGGACAGCGGGCTGCCGGCCGACGAGCTGGTGATCGAGGTGGCCCGGATGGGCCCGGACTCGCTCGCCGACGAACTCGGCCGCCGGCTCTCCGCCCTGCGCGGCCTCGGCGTCTCCACCTGGCTCGCCGGGTACGGCGCCGGCGGCGGCTCGCTCGGCGCCCTCGCCCGGCTCCCGCTGGACGGCCTCAAGCTGGACCGCACGCTCGTCCAGGACCTCGGCGAGTCCCCGCTCAGCCGCACCCTCGCCGGGCACGCGCTGCGGCTCGGCCGGGACCTCGGGATGACCACCGCCGCCGAGGGCGTGGACCTGCCCCGCCAGGCCGCCGCACTGCGGGAGCTGGGCTGCGAGCAGGCCCAGGGCTCGGTCTTCGCCCCGCCGCTGGACGAACCCCGGCTGCGCCGCGCACTGGCCCGCCGCGGCCATCCGCCGGCCACGCCGCAAGGGCCCCCGCCCGGCCACCACCCGTACCCGGCCGCCGCCGGCGACACCCGGACGAGTGGCCCGGCGAACGGCCGGACGGACGCCGCGCCGGCACGTGGCGCAGATCACCACGGCGGCTCTGACCTGCCCGAACGCCGTGCCGTTACTGGCCCGTCGGCCGGTCCGCATGGCGAGACGGTCATCCCACCTGCTTGACATGCCGCCCCGCACGGGAGGAAGGTCGTTGCCATGCGCACCCGAATTCTCGTACTTGGCGGGCGCGTCGGCTGAGTGGGCTCGCACGCCCTGCTCGTGACAGACCGACGCGCCACCCCTCGCATGCCCTTGGGCACGAGGGGTTTTTTGTTGCACTGACGCTGTTCCACCTCCGCAAGACCCCTGGCCTCGACCCCCGAGCACGTCCGACTCGTCGGCTCAAGCGGGACGATCGAGGCAGAGCCGGCGATCGACCCGGACCGGGACCCCACCCTCGCAGCACCGGGGCCCGCAGCACCGGGTCGGCAAAACCCGAGAAGAGACAGGCAGATGACCGAGCACGCCGCATCCCCCCGCCGCGGGGACAACCCGGCCGCCAACGCTCCCGCTCCCCAGCACGTCGTCGAGACCATGACCGGCGCCCAGTCGCTCATCCGCTCGCTGGAGGCCGTCGGTGCGGACACCGTCTTCGGCATCCCGGGCGGGGCCATCCTTCCCGCGTACGACCCCCTGATGGACTCCGTCAAGGTGCGTCACATCCTGGTCCGGCACGAGCAGGGCGCCGGCCACGCCGCCACCGGCTACGCCCAGGCCACCGGCCGGGTCGGGGTCTGCATGGCGACCTCCGGCCCGGGCGCGACCAACCTGGTCACCCCGATCGCCGACGCCTACATGGACTCGGTGCCGGTCGTCGCGATCACCGGCCAGGTCTCCTCGAAGGCGATCGGCACCGACGCCTTCCAGGAGGCGGACATCTGCGGCATCACGATGCCGATCACCAAGCACAACTACCTGGTCACCGACCCGGCCGAGATCCCCCGGGTGATCGCCGAGGCCTTCCACATCGCCGCCACCGGCCGCCCCGGCCCGGTCCTGGTCGACATCGCCAAGGACGCGCTCCAGGCGACCACCACCTTCCGCTGGCCGGTCGAGCCCGCGCTGCCCGGCTACCGCCCGGTGACCAAGCCGCACGCCAAGCAGATCCGCGAGGCCGCGAAGATGCTGGTCAGCGCGAAGCGCCCGGTGCTGTACGTCGGCGGCGGCGTGATCAAGGCGCGGGCCACCGCCGAGCTGCGGATCCTCGCCGAGCTGACCGGCGCCCCGGTGGTCACCACCCTGATGGCGCTCGGCGCCTTCCCCGACAGCCACCCGCAGCACCTGGGCATGCCCGGCATGCACGGCTCCGTCCCGGCCGTCACCGCGCTCCAGAAGTCCGACCTGCTCTTCACCCTCGGCGCCCGCTTCGACGACCGCGTCACCGGCAAGCTGGACGGCTTCGCGCCGAACGCCAAGGTCGTCCACGCCGACATCGACCCGGCCGAGATCGGCAAGAACCGCGCGGCGGACGTGCCGATCGTCGGTGACGCCCGCGAGGTGCTCGCCGACCTGATCGTCGCCGTCCAGGCCGAGTTCGACGCCGGCCACAAGGGCGACTACACCGAGTGGTGGGAGCGGCTCGACGAGTGGAAGAAGACCTACCCGCTCGGCTACGAGGCGGCCCCCGCCGGGCAGCTGTCGCCGCAGCAGGTCATCCAGCGGATCGGCGAGCTGGTCGGCTCCGAGGCGATCTACGCCGCGGGCGTGGGCCAGCACCAGATGTGGAGCTCGCAGTTCATCCGGTTCGAGAAGCCGGGCACCTGGCTCAACTCGGGCGGCGCCGGGACGATGGGCTACGCCGTCCCCGCGGCGATGGGCGCCAAGGCCGGCCGGCCGGAGAGCGCGGTCTGGGCCATCGACGGCGACGGCTGCTTCCAGATGACCAACCAGGAGCTGGTCACCTGCGCCCTGAACGACATCCCGATCAAGGTCGCGGTCATCAACAACGGCTCGCTGGGCATGGTCCGGCAGTGGCAGACGCTGTTCTACAACCAGCGCTACTCCAACACCGTGCTGCACTCCGGCCCCGGCCACGACGGCGTCGAGCCGCCGGCCCAGGGCACCCGGATCCCCGACTTCGTCCGGCTGTCCGAGGCGATGGGCTGCGTGGGCCTGCGCTGCGAGCGCCCCGAGGACCTGGACGCGGTCATCAAGCAGGCGATGGAGATCAACGACCGCCCGGTCGTCATCGACTTCATCGTCCACCAGGACGCCATGGTCTGGCCGATGGTCGCGGCCGGCACCAGCAACGACGAGATCCAGTTCGCCAAGGGCGTGCGCCCCGACTTCGGCGACGACCTCGACTGACGGTCCGCCCACCCGTCGCCCCCCGCCACCCCTCTCGGGACCGGCCACGCCGGACCCCTCTTGTGCGACCGAGGAACCCCATGTCCAAGCACACCCTCTCCGTCCTGGTCGAGAACAAGCCCGGCGTGCTCGCCCGCATCGCCGCGCTGTTCTCCCGTCGGGGCTTCAACATCGACTCCCTCGCCGTCGGCTCGACCGAGCACCCGGACGTGTCCCGGATGACGATCGTGGTCAACGTCGAGGACCTCCCGCTGGAACAGGTCACCAAGCAGCTCAACAAGCTCGTGAACGTGATAAAGATCGTCGAACTCGACCAGTCCGCTGCGATCCAGCGGGAACTGGTCCTGGTGAAGGTCCGCGCCGACAACGAGACCCGGTCGCAGATCGTCGAGATCGTCCAGCTGTTCCGTGCCAAGACCGTCGACGTGTCGCCGGAAGCGGTGACCATCGAGGCCACCGGCAGCTCGGACAAGCTGGAGGCCATGCTCCGGATGCTGGAGCCTTACGGCATCAAGGAGTTGGTCCAGTCCGGCCTGGTCGCCATCGGCCGCGGCGCGCGTTCCATCACGGACCGCTCGCTGCGCGCCCTGGACCGCAGCGCCTGACCGGCGCCCGACCGTCGCCCGCCGCCGCCCTCCCGGGGGCGCGTGGCGCGCGGCACCTCTTGAGCAAAGACCCACACCCCCGCCGGGTGGGCCCAGGTTGGAAACCCCCGGCATCCATCACGCAAGGAGATGTGCCCCCGTGGCCGAGCTGTTCTACGAAGACGACGCCGACCTGTCCATCATCCAGGGCCGCAAGGTCGCGGTCATCGGCTACGGAAGCCAGGGCCACGCCCACGCGCTGTCGCTGCGCGACTCCGGCGCCGACGTCCGGGTCGGCCTGAAGCCCGAGTCCAAGTCCCGCGCCAAGGCGGAGGAGGCCGGCCTGCGCGTCGTCACCCCGGCCGAGGCCGCGGCCGAGGCCGACGTCATCATGATCCTGGTGCCGGACCCGATCCAGGCGGACGTCTACGAGGCGGACATCGCCCCGCACCTGAAGTCCGGCGACGCCCTGTTCTTCGGCCACGGCCTGAACATCCGCTACGGCTTCATCAAGCCCCCGGCGGACGTCGACGTCTGCATGGTCGCCCCGAAGGGCCCGGGCCACCTGGTCCGCCGCCAGTACGAGGAGGGCCGCGGCGTCCCCGCGATCGTCGCGGTCGAGCAGGACGCCTCGGGCAACGCCTTCGCCCTGGCGCTGTCGTACGCCAAGGGCCTGGGCGCCACCAAGGCCGGCGTCATCAAGACCACCTTCACCGAGGAGACCGAGACCGACCTGTTCGGTGAGCAGGCCGTCCTCTGCGGTGGCACCGCCGCCCTGGTGAAGGCCGGTTTCGAGACCCTGGTCGAGGCCGGCTACCAGCCGGAGATCGCCTACTTCGAGTGCCTGCACGAGCTGAAGCTCATCGTCGACCTGATGTACGAGGGCGGCCTGGAGAAGATGCGCTGGTCGGTCTCCGAGACCGCCGAGTGGGGCGACTACGTCACCGGCCCGCGGATCATCACCGACGCCACCAAGGCCGAGATGAAGAAGGTCCTCGCGGAGATCCAGGACGGCACCTTCGCCAACACCTGGATCGCCGAGTACAAGGCGGGTCTGCCCAAGTACAACGAGTACAAGAAGGCCGACGAGGACCACCTGCTGGAGACCACCGGCAAGAAGCTGCGCTCGCTGATGAGCTGGGTCAACGAGAACGCCTGATCCTCCTCGGGGGCCGCTCCCGGCCCTTGGTTTTGTAACCGCCTTGTACAAGTAGGCTGCTCTCGTCCGGGTGATTTCGCCGGACGGGAGCAGCCCGCTTCCCAGCCCGTCGATACACTCCGAGTGCGCGTCAGGCCCACAGCGTCGTGCGTCTACCTACGCGGCATGCCACCTTCCCCCGCCCTCCACGCCACCTACGTGCCCGGGGGAACCGGACAGTTAAGGACCCCACTGTCGTGAGCAAATCCGTCGTTCTTATCGCCGAAGAGCTGTCGCCCGCCACCGTGGACGCCCTCGGCCCCGACTTCGAGATCCGCCACTGCAACGGCGCCGACCGCGACGAACTGCTGACCGCGATCGCCGACGTCGACGCGATCCTGATCCGCTCGGCCACCAAGGTCGACGCGGAGGCGCTGGCCGCCGCCCGCAAGCTCAAGGTGGTCGCCCGGGCCGGCGTCGGCCTGGACAACGTGGACGTGTCCGCCGCGACCAAGGCCGGCGTGATGGTCGTCAACGCGCCGACCTCCAACATCGTCACCGCCGCCGAGCTCGCCTGCGGCCTGCTGATCTCCGTCGCCCGCAACATCGCGCCGGCCAACGCCGCGCTCAAGCAGGGCGAGTGGAAGCGCAATAAGTACACCGGTGTCGAGCTGAGCGAGAAGACCCTCGGCGTCGTCGGCCTCGGCCGGATCGGCGTCCTGGTCGCCCAGCGGATGTCCGCGTTCGGGATGAAGATCGTCGCGTACGACCCCTACATCCAGGCCGCCCGCGCCGCGCAGATGGGCGTCAAGCTGGTCACCCTGGAGGAGCTGCTGGAGGTCTCGGACTTCATCACCGTCCACCTCCCGAAGACCCCGGAGACCATCGGCCTGATCGGTGACGACGCGCTGCACAAGGTCAAGCCGACCGTGCGCATCGTCAACGCCGCCCGCGGCGGGATCGTGGACGAGGAGGCGCTGGCCGCCGCGCTGCGCGAGGGCCGGGTGGCCGGCGCGGGCCTCGACGTGTACGCCAAGGAGCCCTGCACCGACTCCCCGCTGTTCGCCTTCGACAACGTGGTCGCCACCCCGCACCTGGGCGCCTCGACCGACGAGGCGCAGGAGAAGGCCGGCATCGCGGTCGCCAAGTCGGTGCGCCTCGCGCTGGCCGGCGAGCTGGTGCCGGACGCGGTGAACGTCCAGGGCGGCGTGATCGCCGAGGACGTCCGCCCGGGCCTGCCGCTGGCCGAGAAGCTCGGCCGGATCTTCACCGCGCTGGCCGGCGAGGTGGCCGTCCGCCTCGACGTCGAGGTCCGCGGCGAGATCACCCAGCACGACGTGAAGGTGCTCGAACTCTCCGCGCTGAAGGGCGTGTTCGAGGACGTGGTGGCGGAGACGGTGTCCTACGTCAACGCCCCGCTGTTCGCCCAGGAGCGCGGCGTCGAGGTCCGTCTGACCACCTCCAGCGAGAGCCCCGAGCACCGCAACGTGATCACCGTCCGCGGCACCCTCGCGGGCGGCGAGGAGATCGCCATCTCCGGCACGCTGGCGGGCCCCAAGCAGACCCAGAAGATCGTCGGGGTGGACACCTTCGACGTGGACGTGGCGCTCACCGACCACATGGCCTTCTTCAAGTACGAGGACCGCCCCGGCGTGGTCGGCGTGCTCGGCCGCCACCTCGGCGACGCGGGCATCAACATCGCGGGCATGCAGGTCGCCCGCGACGGCGGCAGCGCGCTGGCCTCGATCACCGTGGACACCGAGATCCCGCAGGAGGTGCTCTCGGCCATCGCCGCCGAGATCGGCGCCCGCTTCGCGCGCTCGGTTGACCTGGGCTGATCCACCCGGCCGCGGGTCCTCCCGGCCGGAGCAGCAGGGCCCGGGGAACCCCTCTACCGGAGGGGCTCGGGCCCCCCGCTCTTTCCCCATGATGTCCCCCTCCAGGCCCCAGAAACACCAAACCTCTTTTCGCACCAACC
>NZ_JBVITE010000032.1:14968-89970 GCF_055575155.1 Kitasatospora sp. NPDC034533 | reverse complement strand
CCTCCCCCAACAAAAAAAACCCACAACCCACCCCCCCCCCCCCCCCCCCCCCCCCCCGTCCTGTGTCTCCTCCTTTGTTCCCCTTTTTCCTCGGCAAAGGGAAACCCCCAGCGAAGAAACAAACCCAACCCCCCACGGGGGTGGGGGTGGGGAAGCGCCACGGCCGAAGGCCTGGCGCTTCCCCACCCCTTCATCGGCATGCGAAGGGCCCGCACGTTCGGTGTCGAACGTGCGGGACCTTCCGCCGGGGAGGGCCTCAGCCCACGGAGGAGTAGGCGATGATGCCTCGGCGGAGGCCGTCGACGGCCTTGCGGGCGGTCCTGCGGAGTTCGGCGTCCTCGCCTGCCGCGTCCTGGATCTGGCCGAGGACGTCGATCAGCTGCTTGGTCCAGCGGACGAAGTCGCCGGCTGGCATGTCGGCGTCGCGCAGCACCTGGTCGAGGTTGTGGCCGAGCGCCCAGCGGTAGGCGACCCAGGCGAAGCCCAGGTCGGGCTCGCGCTGGCCGACGCCCTCGGCGGTGTTGATCCGGTGCTGCTCCTCCAGGGCGTCCAGGTGGCCCCAGATCCGGACCATCTTGCCCAGCGCCTCCTTGGCCGCGCCCTCCGGCACCCGGGGGGCGCCGGCGTCGTCGGACTGGCGCGCCTCGTAGACCAACGCCGAGGCGCAGGCGGCGAGTTCGGCGGCGGCCAGGCCGCTCCAGACGCCTTCGCGGATGCACTCGGAGGCGAGCAGGTCGAGTTCGCCGTAGAGCCGGCCGAGCCGCTTGCCGTCGTCGGTGACGGTGTCCCCGCTGAGGTAGCCGAGGTCGGTGAGCAGCGCGCAGACCCGGTCGAAGGTACGGGCGATGGTGTGGGTGCGCGAGCGCATCCGGCGCTCCAGCAGTTCCGTGTCGCGGTGCAGCCGGTGGTAGCGCTCGGCCCAGCGGGCGTGGTCCTCGCGGTCGGAGCAGCCGTGGCAGGGGTGCCGGCGCAGCTCGGTGCGCAGCCGGGTGATCTCCGGGTCGTCGGCGGCGGCCGCGCGGCCGCGCCGGAACCGCTCGGGCTCCAGGTGGCCGGCCTTGGTGCGCAGTGCCGAGGCGAGGTCGCGCCGGGACTGCGGGCTACGCGGGTTGAAGGACTTGGGGATGCGCAGCCGCTCGATCGCGACGACCGGGTACGGGAAGTCGATCATCGCGAGCCGCTTGACCTGGCGTTCGGCGGTGAGCACCACCGGGCGCGGGCCGTCCTGGAAGTCGGGGTGGCGCGGGCCGCCCCGGCCGGAGCGGTTGACCGGCGGCAGGCCCGGGTCGAGGACCAGGGCGAGGCCGGCGAACTTGCCGGTGGGGACGTGGATGACGTCGCCCGGCTTGAGCTGCTCGATCGACTCGACGGCGGCCGCGCGGCGCTGGCTGGTGCCCTCCCGGGCCAGCTCGTTCTCGCGGTCCTTGAGCCTGCGGCGCAGCTCCATGTACTCGTCGAAGTCGCCGAGGTGGCAGGTCATCGACTCGCGGTAGCCCTCCAGCCCCTCCTCGTTGCGCTGCACCTGGCGGGCGATGCCGACCACCGAGCGGTCCGCCTGGAACTGGGCGAAGGACGTCTCCAGCAGCTCGCGCGAGCGGTGCCGGCCGAACTGGGAGACCAGGTTGACGGCCATGTTGTACGAGGGCCGGAACGAGGACTTCAGCGGGTAGGTGCGGGTGCCGGCCAGGCCGGCCAGCGCCTCCGGGTCGAGGCCCCGCTGCCAGAGCACCACCGCGTGGCCCTCGATGTCGATGCCGCGCCGCCCGGCCCGGCCCGTGAGCTGGGTGTACTCGCCGGGGGTGATGTCGGCGTGGGTCTCGCCGTTCCACTTGACCAGCTTCTCCATGACCACCGAGCGGGCGGGCATGTTGATGCCGAGCGCCAGGGTCTCGGTCGCGAAGACGGCCTTGACCAGGCCCTTCACGAAGAGCTCCTCGACGACCTCCTTGAACCGGGGCAGCATCCCGGCGTGGTGGGCGGCGATGCCGCGCTCCAGCCCGTCCAGCCACTCGAAGTAGCCCAGGACGTGCAGGTCCTCGTCCGGGATGTCGGCGCAGCGCTCCTCGACGACGGCGCGGACCTGGGCGCGCTCGGAGTCCTTGTTGAGCCGCAGCCCGGAGCTGAGGCACTGCTGGACGGCGGCCTCGCAGCCGGCCCGGCTGAAGATGAAGGTGATCGCGGGCAGCAGGCCCTCGGCGTCGAGCCGGTCGATGACGTCCACCCGGCCCGGCGTCCAGACCCGCCCGGGACGACCGTTGGGCATCGAGCGGCCCCGGCCGCGGCCGAAGCGGTCGCGCGGATTGCGGTCGAGTTCGGAGCGGGCGAGCCGGACCAGTTCGGGGTTGACGGCCTTGCCCGGGTTCTTCAGGTGGTGCTTGGGGCGGCCGTCCCGGTCGGGGTCGGCGAACAGGTCGTACATCCGGTTGCCGGCCATCACGTGCTGCCACAGCGGCACCGGCCTGGTCTCGGAGACGATCACCTTGGTGCCGCCGCGCACGGTGTCCAGCCAGTCGCCGAACTCCTCGGCGTTGGAGACGGTCGCGGAGAGCGAGACGAGGGTGACCGACTCGGGGAGGTGGATGATGACCTCCTCCCAGACGGCGCCGCGGAAGCGGTCGGCGAGGTAGTGCACCTCGTCCATCACGACGTAGCCGAGGCCGTCGAGGGTGCTGGAGCCCGCGTAGAGCATGTTGCGCAGCACCTCGGTGGTCATGACCACCACGGGGGCGTCACCGTTGACGGAGTTGTCGCCGGTGAGCAGGCCGACCTTGGCGGCGCCGTAGCGCTTGACCAGGTCCCCGTACTTCTGGTTGGAGAGCGCCTTGATCGGCGTGGTGTAGAAGCACTTGCGACCGGAGGCCAGAGCCAGGTGCACGGCGAACTCGCCGACGATGGTCTTTCCCGAGCCGGTGGGGGCGGCGACCAGGACACCGGCTCCGGCCTCCAGCGTCCGGCAGGCCTCCAGCTGGAAGTCGTCCAGCGGGAAGTCGTACAGCTCCTGGAAGCCGTGCAGGGCGGTGGCCTGCACCTGGGCCCGTCGACGGCTGGCCGCGTAAGCCTCGGCGGGGCTGAGCTCCTGGTCGTCCTGGGGCTCGGGCTGGGGGGTGTTCATCGCCGTCCGGGTGTGATTGGTGTGATCTCGCATCTCAGCCTGAGGTTACCCGGGTGGGCTGACATCGATAGCACGGTTTTCGGAGCCCGGCGGTCCCCAGCGGTCCCCAGCCCTTGAGGCCACGCCCCCCGGCCCCTGGAATCCGCCGTCCTCGACCCGTGCGACCGCCCTCAGTCCTTCAGCAGCTCCGCCAGCCCGTCCGCCAGCCGCTCGTACTCCCCCGCCCGGTTGTACAGCTGCGCGCTGATCCGCAGCACCCCGCCGCCGGCCCACGGGCGGACGGCGATCCGGGTGCCGAGCTGCTGCCACACCTCGGCCGTCAGCGCCCTGGCCCGCGTCTCGGTCTCGCCGTGCCCGGCCGGCAGCCGGACGGTGCGCATCCACACCCCGGCCGTCCCGGGCAGCGGCGCCAGGCCGGCCCGTTCGACCAGGGTCCGCCGGCCGTACCCGGCGAGCGCGGTGTTGTGCGCCGCCACCGCCGCGTGGCCGAGCTCGCGCAGCAGCGCGAAGCCGGCCGGGGCGGCCAGCCAGGGCGTGTAGTCGCAGGTGCCGCGCCACTCGACGTTGCCCGGGAAGCCCTTGTCGTGCTCCCAGGACAGTGCCAGCGGGCGCACCCGGCCGGTCCACTCGGGGCGGACGGCGAGCACCCCGGTGGCGCGCGGGGCGAAGGCCCACTTGTGCAGGTTGCCGAACCAGAAGTCGGCGTTCGGGTCGATCGGGGCGGGCAGCATGCCGGGCGCGTGGGCGCCGTCCACCACGGTGGTCACGCCGCGGGCGCGCAGTTCGGCGAGCAGGGCCGGGCCTGCCACCAGGCGGGCGGTGGGCGAGGTGAGCTGGTCCAGGATCGCGACGGTGGTGCGCTCGTCGACGGCGGCGAGCACCGCCTCCCGGACGGCGTGCTCGTCCGGGGCGTCCAGCGGCACCGGGGCCACCACCACCTCGGCGCCGGTCTCGGCGGCCTTGCGGGCCGCGGCCCGGATCACCGCGCCGTAGCCGTGGTCGGTGACCAGGATCCGGTCGCCGGGTGCGAGCGGGACGCTGTCCAGGGCGATCGCGACCGCCTCGGTGACGTTGGCGACCAGCGCCAGCCGGTCCGGGTCGGCGTCCAGCGCGGCGGCGATCAGGGCCCGCGCGGCGGCGACCCGGGCCGGGAGG
This sequence comes from Kitasatospora sp. NPDC034533, assembly GCF_055575155.1. Lineage (NCBI taxonomy): Bacteria > Bacillati > Actinomycetota > Actinomycetes > Kitasatosporales > Streptomycetaceae > Kitasatospora > Kitasatospora sp. NPDC034533. The sequence goes on along the minus strand of NZ_JBVITE010000032.1, from coordinate 85,703 downwards.
TCGGCGAAGAAGCCGTCCGGGTCCCGCTCGTGCTCGACGCGCAGCCGCTCCTGGACGCGCTGGACGGGGACGGGCACGGCGCCGAACGAGCCGTGGTTCAGGTGGGCGGTCCGCGCCGACACGCTGAACAGCCCGTCGGCGGCCGGCAGCGGGGCCGGGGGTTCGGCGGTCCACAGGTCCTCGGTCACGGCTTCCTCCGTTGGCCGGCCCGCCGATCGCCACAGGGAACGGCGTGTGACATTGCACATGTCAGGCTAGTGGCCGGACCGTATGCCGCGCGACCACTCCCGTGGGCCGGGCCTCGGGGAATCCGTTGCGCCGCCCCGGCCGGACTGCCACACTCCGCTTGATCACCTGGTCACCGTCCGATCCGGGCGGACCAGCGCAACGGGGGGAGAACGCGGATGAGGATCGACCGACCCGGCCCGGTCGGGCAGCGGCAGTGGACGCCACTGACCGCGGGCAACGCCGGACTCGCCTTCGGACTGGAGCTCGGCCTGCTGGCGGCGCTCTGCTACTGGGGCTTCAAGACCGGGCCCAACCTGGGCCTGCGGCTGCTGCTCGGGCTCGGCGCGCCGGCCCTGGCGGCCGTCGTCTGGGCGCTGTTCCTGGCCGCGGGCGGACCGACCTTCCGGCTGCCGGTGGCCGCCGAGATCGTGGTCAAGCTGCTGGTCCTCGGCACCGGGGCACTGGCCCTGCACGCCACCGGGCGGACCACCCTCGCCGTCGTGTACGCCGCGCTGGTGGTGATCAGCGTGAGCCTGGACTACACCGTCGGCTGACGGCCGGGCGGCACCGGCACCGCGGTTCCCGGTGGTCCGTACCGCGACGTCCCGGTGCGCCGTGCCGCGCGAAGGCCCCGGATCCCCCCGACGAAAAGGGATCCGGGGCCTGCTCAGGTGCCCGGGCCTGCTCATGTGCCCTGCTCAGGTTCCCCGGCCTGCTCATGTGCCCTGCTCGGGCGCAGGGGCCTGCCCATGTGCCCGGGCCTGCCCAGCGCCGGTCAACGCCCCAGGCCGCGGGCGGTCCGCGCGGCGGCGGCCACCCCGAGGACGGCGATCGCGGCGATCCCGAAGGCCATGTACCGGGCCGAGTCGACCGGGTCCCCGCCCAGGCTGACCAGCGTGCCGGCCAGCGCCGAGGTCACCGAGATCGCGATCAGCTGGGTGGTGTTGATCGCCGCGGCCGCCTTGCCGCCCTCGGCCGGATCGCTGCTGCTGCGCATCGCGGCCACGCTCAGGTGCGGGAAGGCCAGCCCGATCCCGGTGCCGGCGGCGAACAGCGCCACCGCCCACAGCAGCACCCGCGGCCCGGAGGCGTGCGCGGTCTGCGTCAGCCCGTAGACCAGCAGACCGGCGAGCAGCACCAGCGGGGCGACCCGGATGGCCAGGGCCCGGCCGCGCGCGGACTCGATCCCGACGCTGAACAGCTGGGCGGTGGTCCAGCCGGCCGAGGTCGTGGCGCCGAGGAACCCGGCCATCAGCGGGCCGAGGCCGCCCAGTTGCTGGCCGAACAGCGGGATGAAGTTCTCCGCCACCACGCCCGCGCAGAGCACCGCGACGGTCAGGTAGAGCCACTTCAGCGGGCTGCCGGCCCGGTACGTCCGCTGCGGCAGCACCGTCGCCCTCGCCCGCCGTTCGACCGCCACGAAGCCGATCAGCAGCGCCAACCCGGCGAGCAGGCAGACCGCCGTCGGCCAGCCGCTCGGCACGGTCGAGCTGATGCTGAAGGCGGCCGCCGCCAGGGTGAGCAGCAGCAGCGAGGCCAGCGGCACCGGGCCGCTCGCCTGCCCCGCGCCGGAGCGCCCGGGCAGCACCCGGCGGGCCAGCCCCGCCAGCACCAGCGCGGCGGCCAGCAGCAGCACGTACCCCCAGCGCCAGGCGCCGAGTTGGGCGAAGAGCCCGCCCAGCGACGGCCCGACCAGGGTGCCGACGCCCCACATCGCGGAGACCAGCCCGGCACCCCGGGTCCACAGCCGCTCCGGCAGCGCGCTGCGGATCACCGCGTAGCCGAGCCCGGACAGCAGTCCGCCGCCGAGCCCCTGCACCACCCGGCCGATGATCAGCGCCGCCATCGACGGGCTGAGCGCGTTGACCACCGCGCCCGCGCCGAACACCAGGAAGCCCAGGACGTAGGCCTGGGAGGCGCCGAGCCGGTCCAGCGCCCGGCTGACCAGCATCGAGGCGATGACGGCGGCCATCAGGAAGCCGGTGGCCACCCAGGCGTAGTACCGCTCGCCACCGATGTCGGTGACGATCGAGGGCATCAGCGCGGCGGTGAAGTAGAGGTTCATCGCGTACAGCGCGACGCCGCCCGCCAGGATCGAGGCGGAGGCGGCGTACCGGCGGGAGAAGAGTTCGCGCCACCCTCCGGGGGCTCCGGTGGACGGCGGTTCGGCCGGGTAACTTCCCAGCTCGGCACGGTCGGTGCCGTTCTTCACGGCGGCTGATTCGGTCATGTCCGGTACGCTAGGACTTCAAGATAACTTGAAGTCAAGGAGCCGACATGACCACCGCTCCGGTCGATCTGCTGAGCGTCGGCGAGGTGGCCCGGAGGGCCGGCATCGCCACCTCCGCGGTGCGTTTCTACGAGGAGCAGGGGCTGATCTCCTCCGAGCGCACCGCGGGCAACCAGCGGCGCTACCGGCGGCACGTGCTGCGCCGGATCTCGCTCATCCTGGTCGCCAAGCGGCTCGGCATCCCGCTCGCCGAGGTCGCCGAGGCCTTCGCCGGACTGCCCGAGGACCGGATGCCCGCCAAACACGACTGGGAGCGCATCTCCCGGCACTGGGCCGAGCAACTGCGCGCCCGCCGGATCGAGTTGGAGCGGCTGGAGGGCGAGTTGACCGGCTGCATCGGCTGCGGCTGCGTGTCGCTGCGCCGCTGCCGGGTGCTCAACCCGGGCGACGAACTGGCCGCCGAGGGCCCGGGGCCGCGCCTGCTGCTGCCGGAGGAGGCGCCGCCCTCCGCCGAGGACTGAGCGGTGGGCCCGGTCGGACGCGGCCCTCGCAGGGTTCCCCGCCGCGCCCGACCGGGGGTCTCGATGTCCGCCCCGGTCTTCGGGACGTGGCGGGCACTCGACGGCGTCCCGCATGATCAGTAACATAGTAATGTGAAATTGCACTGCACAAGAGGTGGCGCCATCCGTTACCGAGCTGTGTCCGTGCCGCCCGCATCTGTGAGGCGCAACTGAACTTGGCCAAGCGCCAGTTGATCTGACCAAACATGTGGCAAGCCGCCATTCAAAGTGGCCAACATTGGGGGGTGATCGTGAAGTCACCGAATGTGACCGGCGTTAGTGCCGGGTTCAGCGTCGTCTACGTCGACGCAGTGGGAGCTGAGCATCAGGTCCCCTTGGAGGCCGCGGGCGGGGTGCCCTTCGAGGCCGGCCGGCCTGTCCGGTCGCTCCCTTCCTACCGGGGTCAGCGGAACTATCCAGGTTGGTACTGGTCCGCGACGGTGGGCGGCCATGTCGGGTACGAGTCGTGGGTAGAGCGGGACCACCTGGTCGCCCTCGACTTCGACCCCGCCGTGGTGGGGATCGCCTCCCAGCCGTTCTGGCTGGTGTGGGACCAGGGTGGCCGGCGGCCGCGTCGGCATGCCCCGGACTTCTTCGTACGGTTGGCGGACGGCGGGGTCCTGGTGCTGGACTCGCGACCGCTGGACCGGATTTCGGACCGGGACCGCGAGGCGTTCGCCGCGACGGAGACGGCGTGCGCGGAACTCGGATGGCACTACGCGGTGTGGGGTGCGATGGACGGCGTGGTGGTGGCCAACCACCGCTGGCTGTCCGGGTATCGGCACCCGCGGTGCTTCGACGCGGCGGTAGCGGAGCGCTTGCGTGAGGTGTTCGCGTTCCCCAACGCACTGATGCCGGGCGCCGAGTTGGCCGGGGATCCGATCCGGGTCCTTCCGGTCCTCTTCCACCTGATGTGGTGCCACCTACTGGTGGCGGATCTGTCGCTGGTCCTCGGTGACCGCACCGTCGTCCGTGCCGCGAGCGAGGTGCGCTGTGGCTGAGCCGGGTGGTGTGCTTCGGGTGGATGACCGCGTACTGTTCGACGGCGCCGAGCACCAGGTGGTGGCACTGGCGGGTAACGCGGTGCGGCTGATGTCGGTGTCGGGCCAGGCCAGCGTGGTGGCGCTGCCTCATCTGCTGGCCGCCTCGGACTTCGCGCTGCTGGGCTCGGCGGAGCCGCCGGTCCGCCGCCCACTGGTCTCCGACGGACTGATGGAGTCGGTGCCGAAGGCTGCCGCGGAGCGGGCGAGGATGTGGGAAAGCCACCTGGTCGAGGTCGAGACCGGCCTTCCCCTCGACGCGGAGCCGGGTGCGCTTCCCCGGCCCGAGTACGACCCCAACCGGCGGTCGCTCGCCGAGCGTGAGGCGGCGAAGGCCGCCGAGTTGCGCGCGATGGGCGTGCGGGCGAGCGTGCGGACGGTCGGCCGGATGCGCCAGCGCTACCGGGAGCGGGGGCTCTGGGGTCTGGTGGATACCCGGCACGCGCGGCCCACGAGCGGGACGGGGCGGGTGGATCCGCGTGTGGTCGCTGCCGCTGCAGCGGTGATCGACGCCCAGACAGCGACGTCGACCGGCACGAAGTCCCGTGCGTGGTCGCAGGTCGTGCGTCGTTTGGAAGACGAGTACGGGCCGGGGATGGTGCCGCTTCCGTCGATGCGAACGGCTCAGCGGCTGCTGGACCGGCTCGCGGAGGGGAAGCACACGTTCGGCTCGGCGGTGACGCGGCGCCAGACGGCCAACCGTCCGGCGGGGGTGTTCACGCCGACCTCGGCGGCGAGGCCCGGCGAGCAGGTGCAGATCGACGTGACGCCGCTGGATGTGATGGCGGTGATGGACGACGGGGTGACCGCCCGTGCGGAGTTGATCGCCGCGATCGACATCGCCACGCGGACAATCTGCGCGGCCGTATTGCAGCCGGCCGGCACCAAGGCCGTGGACGCTTCGCTGCTGCTGGCGCGGATGATGGTGCCCGAGCCGATGCGGCCGGGCTGGGAGCACGTGCTGCGGATGTCGACGTCCCGGATCCCGCACGCGCGGCTGGTGGAGGTCGACCGGCGCTTGGAGCTGGCTGCCGCGAAGCCGGTGATCGTGCCGGAGACCGTGGTGGTGGACCACGGCAAGGTCTTCGTCTCGGAGACGTTCCTGCGGGCGGCGCGAACGCTCGGGGTTTCCGTCCAGCCCGCCCGTCCCCGCACTCCGACCGACAAGGGTGTGATCGAGCGGACCTTCGAGTCCATCAACACCCTGTTCTGCCAGCATGTTTCCGGCTACACCGGTCGGGACGTGACCCGCAGAGGCGCGGACGTGGACGAACGGGCCGTGTGGTCGGTGGCCGATCTCCAGGAACTACTGGACGAGTGGATCGTGGCCGGCTGGCAGATGCGTCCGCACGAGGGACTTCGGCACCCGTTCACCCCGGATCGCGCGCTGTCTCCCAACGAGGTCTACGCCGCTCTGGTGGCCGCCGCCGGCTACGTGCCGATCACCCTTACCGGCGAGGACTACATCGAGTTGCTGCCGGCCCAGTGGCGCGCGATCGGTGACGCCGGCGTCCAGATCGACTACCGCACCTACAACAGCCCGGAGTTGGCGCCCTACCGGCACGCTCCGTCCGGCGTCGCCGCGAAGGGCGACCGCTGGGAGGTCCACTACGACCCCTACGACCTGACCCGGGTCTTCGTCCGCGACCACCGCGGGAGCGGATGGATCACTGTCCCATGGACTCACCACGCCCTCGTGCGGCAGCCGTTCGCCGACTTCACGTGGCGCCAGGCCCGGAAGATCGCCGCCGGTCGTGGCGTGGACGACGCGAACGAGACAGCGGTGGCCGTGGTGCTGGCCGCCTTGCTGCGGAAGGCTGAGGAGGGGCCCGCACGGGCCAGCCGCGCGCTTTCCCGCTCCCGCACCGCGACCGCCCTGCCCAACCGGATGCCGGTGGCCCTGCCGTCCGCCCCGGAGCCGGTCGCGTTGCCAGCACCCGAACCCGCACGGCCCGAACCAGAGGATCCGGACGAGTCCGTGGACGCGCCGTCGTCCGGCACGATCGTGCCGTTCGGCCTGTTCGACCCCTTCGCCGAGGACGGGGGTCGAGCGTGAGCTACCCGAGCATCGACCCGTCGCGGCACCCGTTGACCACGAAGGAGGGCTGGCGGGCGTTCGTGGCCAAGCCCAGTCCGCAGCCGCCGATTCTGCTGCCGATCAAGGACAGAGACCGGCTGGACGACGTCGAGCGGGAGATCTACGACGACGGGCGGCGCGACTACCACAGTGAACTGCTGCTGGTGGCCACGCCCGACATCCGCCGGATCACCAGCGTCGGGTCCAAGCTCATCGTGGGCAACCGCGGCAAGCAGCTCGGCCGGCGCGGGCTGATCGTCTCCGGTCCGAGCGGCACGGGCAAGAGCACATCCATCGTCCAACTCGGCAAGAAGCACCAGATCGACCTGGAACGCCGCTCGCCCGGTGTCACCGACCGCATCCCGGTCGTATACATCATCGTCCCGCCGGCCGCGACGCCGAAGATGCTGGCCATCGAGATGGCCAACTTCCTCGGCCTGCCGGTCTCCGCCCGCGACAGCCAACACTCCATCACCCAGGCCGTTGCCACCGTCCTGCGTCAGGTCCGGTGCAGCCTGGTCCTGGTCGACGAGATCCACCGACTCGACCTTCGCACCCGCGCCGGAGCCCAGGCATCGGACCAGTTGAAATACTTCTTCGACAGCATCAGTGCCACGTTCGTCTACGCCGGCCTGGAACTCCAGGAACACGGCATGTTCTCCGGCATGCGGGGCCGCCAGATCGCCGGGCGGTTCGTCACCGTCACCACCTCGTCGTTCAACTACGTCACCCCGGCCCAGAAGGACGACTGGGCCAAGCTGGTGGCGACCATGGAGCAGGCCCTGCGACTGCACCACCACCGTCACGGCACCCTGATCGAGCTCGCCCCCTACCTCTACCAGCGCACCGGCGGCATGATCGGCAGCCTCGACCAGCTCATCCACGACGCGGCCAACGAGGCGATCGACACCGGCACCGAGAAGATCACCAGGAAGGTCCTCGACTCGGTGATCCTCGACACCGCCGCCCAGGAGCAGTACGACCCCCACCCCGTCCCCCGTCAGCGGACCTCTCGGGGGTCGCGATGAGGATCAAACGCTGGCAGCAGGAAGCCCGCCAACTCCCGGTCACCGTCCGCCCGGTCTTCGGAGAGACCGTCCTCTCCCTGACCCGAAGGCTCAGCGCAGCCAACGGCCTGCCCGCGACCATGGTCCTGCGAGCGATGGGCGAGTGGGGGCCCGGCGGAACCGGCATGCACGTCTTCGACCGGGACGCCAAGCCCAACCGCCTGGCCCTCGAACGCCTCGCCACCATGTCCGGCATCCCCGCCAGCAGGCTGTCCGGCCTGCTGCCCGGCATCCACGAAGCCCAGGTCCCCCGCCTTCCCACCGACTACCCGGCCCTGCGGTGGTTCCGGCCCTGGCCCGAGGCCCAGCCGATCTGCCGAAGCTGTGCCCTTCGCCATCAGGGCCCGACCCCGCTGGGCCGACAGCTCGATTCGACAATGATGTGCCACCGCCACCAGCGATGGATCCGCTGGCAACAGGTCGACGTCTCCGGTGACCCGGCGATCAGCGACGCCTACCGACGCTACCTCCGCCTCATGGAATCAGCGCAGGTGGATCGGCCATGGCTCCGCGGGCAGTTCAAGGTCGCCGGCGACGTCGTCAACACCTGGGTCGTCCGCTCACGTCGGCATCCTCAGCTCGCCGACCGATGGCAGCGCAGGGTTCGAGCCCTTCGGCTGGCCTGGCACGACCACCCAGTCGTCCGCTTCCCCGAAACCGTCGACCTCGCAGAGATCACCACTGATCTCACGATCCGCCGCGAGATCGCCGTGACACACGAGTGGGAGCTCCCTAAGTTCTTCGCCCTGGTCGCCCACAAGACGGGTGCCGACGAAGAAGAACTCTCATACCCGTACGACTTCTTCTGTCTCCGCCGTTGGGTCAACAACCACCGCCACCGCTTCACAGAGGCGCGCAACCGCTACGTGGTGCAACGACTGAGCGAGCCCAACCCACCCCTACCAGAAATTGGCCACTTCAAATGACGCGCTCTCCCCCAAACCCAGCCACACAAAGTGGCCAACCGCAGGTCAGCAACACAGCAGTTGCCAGAACGAATGACGCATCACAGCATCTCCCCAGCCCCGTCCAGGAGTTCACCGGTGACCCTGCCTCCGACCGGCCTGAACACCGGGAGCCACGACCTCCCGGTCTCCCCCGCCCTCGCCTCCTTCATGGGCGCCCACTGGGCCGCCACCCCGCTCCCCGCCGACCGGCGCGTCCCCGGCTACGACCGCTTCCCCGGCCGCCGCGCCCGGCTCTCCGCCGCCTTCCCCGGCGAGCGGCTGGTCGTGCCGGCCGGCCGGCTCAAAGTCCGCTGCAACGACCTCGACCACCGCTTCCGCCCGCACAGCGCGTACGTCTGGCTCACCGGCCTCACCGGCGAGGACCAGGCCGACCACGTCCTGGTCCTCGAACCGGCCGGCCCCGAGGGCCACGAGCCGGTCCTCTACCTGCGGCCCCGCTCCCCGCGCGACGGCGGCGAGTTCTACCGCGACCGCCGCTACGGCGAGTTCTGGGTCGGGGCCCGGCCCGACCTCGCCGAGGCGGCCCGGCTCACCGGAGTGCGCACCGAACACCTCGACGACCTCGGCAAGCTGCTCTCCGGCCCGCAGCCGCCGACCCGGGTGCTGGCCGACACCGACCCGCTGGTCGACGAGGCCACCGGGCGGCGCGGACCCTCCGTGCGGGACGGCGAACTGGCCGCCGTCCTCTCGGAGTTGCGCCTGGTCAAGGACGAGTGGGAGATCGGCCAGCTGCAACTGGCCGTCGACCACACCACCACCGGCTTCGAGGACGTCGTCCGCGCCCTGCCCACCGCCCTGCGCCACCACCGCGGCGAACGCTGGATCGAGGGCGTCTTCGACCTGCGCGCCCGCGCCGAGGGCAACGGCACCGCCTACACCACCATCGCCGCCTCCGGGGCCCACGCCTGCGTCCTGCACTGGATCCGCAACGACGGCGCGCTCGACCCGAACTCCCTGCTGCTGCTGGACGCCGGCGTCGAGACCGACACCCTCTACGCCGCCGACATCACCCGCACCCTCCCGCTCAGCGGCACCTTCAGCCCGGTCCAGCGCCAGGCCTACGACCTGGTCCTCGCCGCCCAGAGCGCCGGCATCGCGGCCCTGCGCCCCGGCGCCCGGTTCCGCGACTTCCACCGCGCGGCGATGCGGGTGATCGCCGAGGGCCTGGCCGACTGGGGTGTCCTGCCCGTGTCCGCCGAGGAGGCCCTCGCCGAGGACAACGGCCTGTACCGCCGCTACACCCTCTGCGGCAGCGGCCACATGCTCGGCCTCGACTACCACGACTGCGCCAAGTCCCGCGCGGACCGCTACCTCGACGGCACCCTGGAGGCGGGCATGGTCCTCACCGTCGAACCCGGCCTCTACCTCCAGCCCGACGACGAGACCCTCCCCGCCGAACTCCGCGGCCTCGGCATCCGCATCGAGGACGACCTGGTCATCACCGAGGACGGCGCCCACCTGATGTCCGGCGCCCTGCCCAGGGCGGCCGCGGACGTCGAATCCTGGATGGCCGGCCTGCTCGGCTGAGCACGGGAGCGGGCGATCAAGCCACCTTGATCGCCCGCTCCCCCTGCCGGACGGTGACCTCCACCTCGCCACCGATGGCGGCGGCGTGGGCCCGCAGGTTGTCCAGGCTGTCCACCTGCCCGTGTTCGATCTGCGACACCCGCGCCTGGCTCATCCCCATCAGCACCGCCACCTCCTTCTGAGTGAGGTCGGCCGCCTTCCGCATCTCGGCCGGCTCATGACCGCGAATCCGGGCCAGGTTCTCCTTCCGGATCCGAGCCCGGTCCGCCGCCGCCTCCGGCGAGGCCGACCAGGGGTTGATCCGCTGCGCCTCAGCCCACACTTCGGTCCAGCTACGGCCCTTCATCAGCGCGCTCGGTTCCGTTGCCCCACCCCCACGGGGGACGACACTCGCAGACCCGCACCCCCGGCGGGCTACTCCCGCGCCGCCCGCCACAGATCGGTGACGATCGCCTCCGCCGGGCCGGGCTGCGCCAGGCGGTGCGCCGTGCCGGCCCAGAGGTGCATGGCGTCGGTGTCGCCGCGGCGGGCGGCGGCGGTGCGCAGCGGGGAGGTGAGGTGGTGGACCTCGGGGTAGGCGGCCGGGGCGTACGGGCCGTAGCGGTCGATGAAGGCGTTGCGCAGGCCGCGGGCCGGGCGGCCGGTGAAGGCGCGGGTGACGGCCGTCTCCCGGAGTTCGGTGAGCGCCGCCCGGTGCGCGGCCGGGGCGCCGGACTCGTCCGAGCGCAGCAGCGCCGTGCCCAGCTGCACCGCCACCGCCCCCGCCCGCAGCGCCGCCGCGATGGCCGCGCCGTCGCCGAGCCCGCCCGCGGCGACCAGCGGCAGCGCCGTCACCTCCCGTACGGCCGGCAGCAGTTCGAGCAGCGGCAGCTCTCCCGGCCGGTCCGTCACCCGGTGGGTGCTCCGGTGCCCGCCCGCCTCCGGGCCCTGCACGCACAGCGCGTCCATCCCGACGGCCTGCGCCGCCAGCGCCTCCCGCGGCGTGGTGACGGTGGCGATCTGGGTCGTCCCGGCCGCCCGCAGCGCCGCGGCCTCCTCGGCCGTCGGCAGCCCGAAGGTGTACGACACCACCGGCACCGGGTCCGCGAGCAGCAGGGCGAGCTTGGCCTCCCAGGCGTCCCGGTCCGGCCCGATCTCCTCCGGCAGCGCCACGCCCCATCGCTCGGCCTCGGGCAGCAGCCGCTCCCGGTAGGCCTCGACCACCGCCGGGTCCGCGGGTGCGCCCGGCACGAAGAGGTTCACCCCGAACGGCCGGTCGGTCGCCTTCCGTACGGCGGCGATCTGCTCGGCCAGCACCTCGACGGTCTTCATGCCGGCGGCCAGGAACCCGAGCCCGCCCGCCCGGTTCACCGCCACGACCAGGTCGGGCGTCGAGGGGCCACCCGCCATCGGGGCACCGATCACCGGTACGGCGAGTTCGTCGAGTCGGACGGCCATCGGGCGCTCCTCACACTGCTACGGGCACGGAACGGTCCCACCCTACGCTCAGCGGATCAGCCCCCGCCGCCTCGACTCCCGCACCGCCGCGGTGCGCGAGTCCACCCCCAACTTGGTGTAGATGTGCACCAGATGGGACTTCACCGTGGCCTGGCTCAGGTGCAGCCGCTGGCTCACCTGCTGGTTGGTCAGCCCGTCCGCGACCAGCCCCAGCACCTCGGTCTCCCGGGCGCTGAGCGCCGCCGCCGGCGTCCGCATCCGCTCCAGCAGCCGGTCCGCCACGCTGGGCGCCAGCGCGCTGCGCCCGGCCGCGGCGGCCCGGACGGCCTGGGCCAGCTCCTCCGGCGGCGCGTCCTTCAGCAGGTAGCCGGTGGCGCCCGCCTCCAGGGCGGGCAGGGTGTCCGCGTCGGTGTCGTAGGTGGTCACGACCAGCACCCGCGGCGCGCCCGCCCGGGCGGTGATCGCCGCCGTGGCCTGCGCCCCGTTCATCGCCGACCCCGGCCCGAACTGGAGGTCCATCAGCACCACATCCACGCCCGGCTCCGCCGCCAGCTCGACGGCCCGCTCGGCGGTGGCCGCCTCCGCCACGATGGCGAAGTCCGGCTCGCACTCCAGCACCGCCCGCAGCCCGGCCCGCACCACCGGGTGGTCGTCCGCGATGAGCAGCCGGATCACGAGCCCGCCTCCGGGCCCACCGGCAGCTGCACGGCCACCGTCGTCCCCTGACCGGGCGCCGACTCCACCGTGAAGCCGCCGCCGAGCGCCCGGGCCCGGGCCCGCATCGAGGGCAGCCCGAACCCGCCCTCCCCGCCCGTGCGGCCCGCGACCGCCGCCGGGTCGAACCCGGCCCCGTCGTCGAACACGTCCAGCGCCACTTCGCCCTCCATGTAGCTGAGAGTCACCTCGGCGCGCGCGGCTCCCGCGTGCCGGACGGTGTTGCCGAGCGCCGACTGCGCGATCCGCAGCAGCGCGACCTCCTGCGCGGCCGGCAGCCGGACCGGGCGGCCGGAGACGTGCAGGTGGACGGGCAGCGCGCCGTGCGCCGTCGTCGTCGCGCACAGCCGCTCCAGCGCGACCGGCAGCGGATCGCCGTCCAGCGCGGGCGGGGTGAGCGCCCGGACGAAGCTCCGGGCCTCCTCCAGGTTGTCCTGGGCGGCCTGCCGCGCCTGCTCGACGTACCCGGCGGCGGCCTCGGTGCGCTCCGGCAGGGCCCGCTGGGCCGCGCGCAGCAGCAGCTGGATGGAGCTGAGGCCCTGGGCGAGGGTGTCGTGGATCTCCCGGGCGAGCCGCTCGCGCTCGGCCAGCACCCCGGCCGCGTGGTGCGCGGAGGCGAGGTCGGCGCGGGCGGCGGTCAGCTCGTCGATCAGCCGGCGCCGCTCCTCGCTCTCCCGGTACAGCGCCTGGTAGCCGAGCACGGTGGCGGTGGCGACGGCCGCGCCGAGCGCGGGCCCGATCGAGGCGGCGAGGCTGAAGCTGTGCTGGTGCCAGGACCACGCGGCGATCGCCGCGGCGGCGGTCAGCCCGACGGCCACCGGCCCGCCGCGCCGCCCCAGCAGGTGCAGTTCCAGGAAGTACAGCGGGAACGCCAGCCAGACCCCGTCCTGGGTGGCGAGCAGCACGCCCGCCCAGGTGACGCCGAGCAGCGCCAGCCAGAGCCCGGCCGCCCGGCGCGAGCGCCGGACGGCGGCCAGCTGGGGCCCGACGGTGTAGACGGCGGCCATCGCGGTGGCCGCGGCCGCGACGGCGGCCGGATCGCCGCCCCGCTCGGCGAAGACGGCCCGGGCGACGGCGAGCGCCAGCAGGCCCGCCACGAGCAGGTGCAGGCAGACCTGGAGGACGCGGGCGACGGGGGTGGTTCTGGATCGTTCGGTCGCCATCCGCCCAGGGTAGGTTCTGCGCCCGGCTCGCGGCATCAATCAAAGGGTTGAACCCGGCCTCGGCCCTTCGATGCCCAGGATGCAATCCCCGGCGCGATGCCTCCGGGGCCCTCGGTCCACGACGGTGGGAGCGTCGGAAGTCCACCGCCTAGGAAAGGCCCGCCGTTGTTCGTCGCCTGGAGGGACCTGAGGTTCGCCAAGGGCCGGTTCGCCCTGATGGGAACCGTCATCGTGCTGATCACCGTCCTGGTCGGCCTGCTGTCCGGGCTGACGGCCGGGCTCGGCCGCCAGAACATCTCCGCCATCACCGGCCTGCCCGCCGACCACCTGGTCTTCGGCAGACCGGCGGACGGGCAGAAGCTCTCCTTCACCGACTCCCAGGTCACCCCCGACCAGTGGCAGGCCTGGGCCCGCGAGCCCGGCGTCACCTCCGCCCAGCCCCTCGGCATCACCACCACCAAGGCCGCCGCCGGGAAGCGCACCGCCGCGCTGTCCGCCTTCGGCGTCCCGGACGGCTCCGGGCTCGCCCCGCAGGGCGGCCTCATCGCCCCCGGCCGGGCGGTGCTCTCCAGGACCGCCGCCGAGAACCTGGGCGGCCTCGCTCCCGGCGCCGACTTCACCCTGGCCGGGCACCCGCTGCGGGTCGCCGCCGTCGAGGGCGACGCCGCGTACAGCCACACCCCGGTGGTCTGGACCAGCCTCGGCGACTGGCAGCAGGCCGCGCCCGGCGGCGCGGGCCACGCCACCGTCATCGCGCTCGGCACCTCGAAGGGCGCCGGCCTCGCCGCCGCCGACGCCCGCCACGGCACCGAGACCCGCACCCGCGACGACGCCCTCGCCGCGATCGGCTCCTACACCTCGGAGAACGGCTCCCTCCAGCTGATGCGCGGCTTCCTGTTCGCCATCTCGGCCCTGGTGATCGGCGCCTTCTTCACCGTCTGGACGATCCAGCGCAGCGGTGACATCGCCGTCCTCAAGGCCCTCGGCGCCTCCACCCGCTACCTGCTGCGCGACGCCCTCGGCCAGGCCGTCCTGCTGCTGGTCCTCGGCACCGTCCTCGGCACCGCGGTCGCCCTCGGCGCCGGCTCGCTGATCGGCTCCGCCGTCCCCTTCGTGCTGGACGCCCCGACCCTCCTGCTGCCCGCCGGCGTCATGATCGCCCTCGGCGCGATCGGCGCGGCCCTGTCCATCCGCCGGATCACCTCCGTCGACCCGCTGACCGCCCTGGGGAGTGCCCGATGAACGAGCGAAACGAAGTGACCATCGAAAGGTGCGCACGGGCGAACGCCCGCGCCGAGCGGAGCGGGGCCGCCGCATGAGCCTGACCCTCGACCGCGTCACCCTCACCTACCCGGACGGCGACGGCCGGCTCACCGCGCTCGACCAGGTCTCGCTGACCGTCCCCAAGGGCTCGGTCACGGCCGTCGTCGGCCCCTCCGGCTCCGGCAAGTCCAGCCTGCTGGCGGTGGCGGCCACCCTGATCGGCCCGGACTCCGGCCAGGTCGTGATCGACGGCACCGACACCGCAGGCCTCGGCCGGGCCGAACTCACCGCGCTGCGCCGCACCCGGATCGGCATCGTGTTCCAGCAGGCCAACCTGCTGCCCTCGCTCACCGCCGTCGAGCAGTTGCAGGTGATGGCCCACCTCGACGGCCGCTCCCCGCGCACCGCCCTGCCCCGCGCCCTGGAACTCCTGGACGCCGTCGGGCTGCGCGACCAGGCCGCCCGCCGCCCCCACCAGCTCTCCGGCGGCCAGCGCCAGCGGGTCAACATCGCCCGCGCCCTGATGAACGACCCCACGGTGCTCCTGGTGGACGAACCCACCAGCGCCCTCGACCACGAACGCGGCGCGGCCGTCCTGGACCTGCTCACCGACCTCACCCACCGCCGGGCCACCGCCACCGTCCTGGTCACCCACGACCGCACCCACCTGACGGCCGTCGACCAGATCGCCGAGGTCCGCGACGGCAGGCTCACGGTGCCGACGGCGGCGTGACCTACTTCTTGGCGATGAGCACGTCGTCCACCGAGAGCGTCACCGCCGCGCCGATCGACTCGGGCAGCGTGAAGGACTGGCCGGGGTGGTGGACGGCGTGGACCCGGTACTCGCCGTCCTCGGGGTCGGTCAGCACCCTCACGCGTTGGTTCGCCCGGTCCACGATGACGTAGACGGGCACACCTGCTGACGCGTAGGCGGCCGGCTTCTTCTTCAGGTCATCGCCGAAATCGGAGGAGGTCACTTCCAGCACGAGGCGAAAGACCGCCGGGTCGTAGCAGTTGCGCTCGATCAACCGATCGTCGCTGTACGCGTCAAGGATCGACAGGTCCGGGATCGCGAAGTCGGACGGACCGCCCGGGAGCCAGATGCCCACGTTCTGGAGGATCTCGGCTTCGTCTTCATCGAGACCGGCGGCGAACAGCGTGCGCATGAGCCTGGTCAGCGATCGGCCGTGCTTGAGGTCGGGTGGCGGCGTCACGGTGATCTGGCTCCCGATGATCTCGACCCGGTAGCCGGGGAACTGCTCGGAGATCAGTTCGGCGGCTTCGAGCAGCGTCGGCTGCTCCATGGGATCTTCCACTGCTGCGGCGGACATGGAATTCCTCCTGCTGCCGATGTCGAGACCATCATCGTAGGGCCCGGCCGCCGCCCGGCGCCCGGTCCCCGGGCTTCACCCGAACGAGCGGTTTCAGCCCTGCCGGGAGTGCAGCCGCAGCGCCGGGGGCTCCGGCTCGGCGGACTTCTCGCCGGCCCACAGGGAGCGGACGTGGCTGAGGTGGCGGGTCATGCAGGCCTCCGCCGCCTCCGCGTCGCCGGCCAGCATCAGGTCCAGCAGCTCCAGGTGCTCCTCCGCCGAGGAGACCAGCTGCCCCAGCTCGTCCAGCCGCGTCAGCCCGTACAGCCGGGACCGCTTGCGCAGGTCCCCGACCACGTCGACCAGCCGGGAGTTGCCGGCCAGCCCGAGCAGGTCCAGGTGGAACTGGCGGTCGGCCTCCAGGTAGCCGATCAGGTCGTGCTTGCGCGCCGCCGCGACGATCGCCTCGGCCTGCGGGCGCAGCCGCTCCAGCTGTTCCCTGGTGGCGGTGCGCGCGACCCGGCCGACGGTCGGGACCTCGATCAGGGCGCGGATCTCGGTGTAGTCGTCCAGGTCCCGCTCGGTGAGCTCGGTGACCCGGAAGCCCTTGTTGCGGACGGCCTCGACCAGGCCCTCGCGGGCGAGGTCGAGCATGGCCTCGCGGACCGGGGTCGCGGAGACGCCGAAGTCGGCGGCGAGCGCGGGTGCGGAGTAGACGACGCCGGGGCGCAGTTCGCCGGAGATCAGGGCCGCCCGGAGTGCGTGGGCGACCTGGTCGCGAAGCCGCTCCTGGACGGAGATCAGGGTGCGGGATTTGAGGTCGGCCATGGTGTTCCTCCGGATGGGTGCAGAACACCAGCGTACAATGTCACGTTACGTTGCGTACGCAACCGTCCGCGATGCGAACACCGCCGGCCGGCCCCCGCGGCACCCAAAAGCCGTGGTGGCGGCGGCCGTCGGCCGCGGGAACGGCCGACGGCGCGCGCTCCGCCACCCGTACGCAGGGCTACGCCCGGCGGAACTGCTCCACCAGGGTGCTCAGGCTGGCCGCGCCGTTCCCGGCCTCGACGCCCCGCCGGACCGTCCGCGCCAGCAGCGCCGGCAGTTCGCCGTCCACCCCGGAGGCCTCGGCGGTGTGCCGCACGTGCTCGATGCTCGCGAGCGCCATGACCAGCCGGTCGACGTCCCCGCCGTGGTCCCCGGCGGTGATCCGCGGCGCGTAGAACTCGACCATCCGCGGCATCAGCGAGGCGGTGGAGACGGCGTACGGCCGGAAGTCCTCGGCCGGGATGCCGTTGGCCTCGGCGATCGCGGTGGCGTGCAGGTAGCCGACCATCGAGGTCCAGAACAGGTCCATCTGGATCTGGTAGTACAGCTGCGCCAGCCCCGGGTCCTCACCCCGGTAGTCGGCCCCGGTGAGCACCTCCAGTGCCGCCCGGTGCCGCTCGAACAGCTCGGCCGGCCCGCTGTAGAAGGTGGACGACCCGGGGTTGCCGATGCCCGACGGCGGCACCTGCACGCCGCCGGTCAGGTGCCCGGCCCCGCGCTCGGCGAGCCAGCGGGCGACCTCCCTGGCCCGCTCGGGGGTGTCCGAACTCAGGTTCGCCACGGCCTTCCCCGCCAGCGCCGGCTCGGCCGACTCCAGCACGGCGAGCACCGCGCCGTAGTCGGTGAGGCTGAGCACCACCAGTTCGTTCGCCGCCACCGCCGCCTCCGCGCTCGGCGCCGGCTCCGCTCCCCTGGCGACCAGTTCACCGGCCCGCGCGGCCGTACGGTTCCACACCGTGACGGCGTACCCGGCGTCCAGGAACGCCCCGGCCATGGCCCGCCCCATCGGGCCGAGCCCGATCACCGTCACGGAATTCTTCGAGTGCTGCTCCACAGGCATGTGCTTCCCCTCCACTGGAACGAACGCTCTATCCAGAGCGCCGGAGCTGACGCTAGCACGGCTCTAGAACGAACGCTCTATTCATCCCATCGGATAGGATCACGCCGTGAAGACTCCGGAGAAGACCGTCACCGTCGGCACCCGCGAGCGGATCGTCCGGGCCACCTCCCGACTGCTGCAACGCCAGGGGTACGAGGGCACCGGGATCAAGCAGATCTCCCGCGAGGCCGAGGCCACCCTCGGCTCCGTCTACCACTTCTTCCCGGGCGGGAAGCAGGAGTTGGCCGCCGAGGCGATCCGGCACGGGGACGAGGAGTTCGCCGTCCTGCTGCGGGCCGGGCTGGACTCCTCGGCGGACCTCGCCGAGGCGGTGACCGCCTGCACCCGGCTGCTCGCCACCGAACTGCGCGCCTCCGACTGGCAGGACGGCTGCCCGATCACCAGCACCGCGCTGGAGACAGTCGGCCGGGCCCCGGTGATCGAGCAGGCCGTGGCCGAGGCCTTCGCCAACTGGCGGGCCATCGTGGAGGAACGGCTGCGCGCCGCCGGGATCGGCGAGGAGGACGCCCGCGAACTGGCCGGCACCGTCATCAACACCCTTGAGGGCGCCGAACTCGCCGCCCAGGTCGCCCGCAGCGAGGAGCCCCTGCTGGTCACCGGCCGGCACCTGGCCCGGCTGCTCTCGACCTACCGCTGACCGCCCCGACTCCCGCCAGGAGCAAAGGACTTGTCGATCGAAGTGGCGCTGTACGACGGCCGCCCGCAGGGCGGGCGCCGGAGCCCCGCCGTGCTGCACCTGTCGACCGGCCACGGCGGCGCCCTCGCCGAGGCGCTCGCCGAGCACGCCCGGCCCTCCGACCACCGGCTCGGCCGGATCGACCCGTACGGCGACACCCTGTTCAACGAGCAGGACGCGGGCGCCGCCTTCGAGGAGGCCACCGCCCTGCTCGCCCGCTGCACCGACGAGGCGCAGCGGGCGGCCGTCCGGGACCTGCGCAACCTGCTCGCCCACTGCGCCGCCACCCCGGGCAGCTGGCTGTGCCTCCACGGCGACTGACCCGGGCGGCCCTCACACCCGCGCGGCCCTCACACCCCGACGGGCCTCACACCCGGGCGGCCCTCGCACCCCGGCGGCCTCACGGCGCGGCATCACCCGCGGCCCGCCGGTACACCCGCGCCGCGACCGCCAGGTCCTCCCAGGCCATTCCGACGCTCTTGAAGAACCGCGGCCGCCCGTCCGGCACCGGCGCCTCGCCGCGCACCAGCTCCGCGAGGTTCCACGGCCGCCGCCCGGCCACGTCCGCCAGCAGCAGGTCCCCGGCCTCCCGGGCCGCGACCGAGCGCGCCTCCACGTACAGCTCGGCCCGGTGGACCAGCGCCGCGTCCACCTCCCGCGCGTCCGGCTCGTGCGAGCCGACCGCCGCCACCACCGCGTGCGCGGGCACCAGGGCGCCGTCGAACAGCGGGGTGCGCGCGGTGGTGCAGCAGACCACCAGATCCGCCGACGCGACCGCCTCCGGCCCACCGACACCGGCCGTCAGGCCGAGCCCGTGCCCGTACGCCGCCAGCGCCCGCGCCCGTCCGGCGTCGCGCGCCACCACGGTGAGCCTGGTCAGCGGCCGGACGGCGAGCAGCGCGTCCAGGTGCCCGTAGGCCTGCGGCCCGGAACCGAACAGCACCAGGTGCCCGGCCTCCGGCACAGCCAGCCGCCGCAGCGCGACCGCGGTGACGGCGGGCGTGCGCAGCGCGGTGAGCGCGGCGCCGTCCAGCAGCGCGAGCGGCTGCAGGGTGGGGCCGTCCAGCAGCAGGTAGCTGCCGGTGATCCGGGGCAGCCCGCGCTCCGGGTTGGCCGGCGCCACCCCGGCGATCTTCACGCCCGCGTACCGCCCGGCGGCGGCCGGCATCAGCAGCAGTTCCCCGGCGGGTACCGGTACGGCCGACCGGGCGGGTGCCGCCTCCGGGTCGAACCCGTCCAGCAGCACCCGCTCGATCGCCCCCGCCGCCTCGGCGGGGGCGACCCTGCCGACACTCCCCCGGCCCGGCGGCCGGGAGGTGCCCTCCGGTGCGAGGTACCGGAGCGGCACAGCCCCCGTACCGGAGGACGTTCCCGGGCTCACAGCAGGAACCCCGTCCCCAGCTCGTCGCCCGGCTCCAGGACGAAGCCGTGCTCGCCGGTGCGGTACGCCGTCCCGGCGACCTCGGTGACCACGCCCTCGGCCCGTGGATCGCCGCCCGGCAGGTAGCGGCCGGTGAAGACGGTGCCGATGACGGATTCGTGCCGCAGCGGCTCACCGGGGGCCAGCCGCCCCTCGGCGGCGAGCACGGCGAGGCGGGCCGAGGTGCCGGAGCCGCAGGGCGAGCGGTCGATCTGCCCGTCCGCGAAGACGGTGACGTTCCGCTGGCTCAATCCGCCGTCGGGCGAGGTCAGTTCGTCGTACAGCACCACCCCGTACACCCCCGACAGCCGGGCGTCCGACGGGTGCGCGACCGCCGCCGATCCGGCCAGTGCCGACCTGATCTCCCGCCCCACGGCGGTGAGTTCGGGCAGTTGCGCCGCTTCCACGGCGAGCCCCAGCGAGGCCGCCGGCACCGAGGCGTAGCAGGCGCCGGAGTGCGCCACCGCGACCTCCACGGTGCCCCGCGAGGTCTCCACCGGCAGCTTCACCTCCGCCACCCGGCTGGGCACGTTGCGGAAGGTCACCCCGGTGGTCCGCCCGCCTGCCCGGTGCACCAGTGCGGTGACCCGGCCGGACGGCACGTCGATCCGCACCGGCGCCACGCCGTCCGCCGGGGCCGCCACCAGCCCGGAGTCCACCGCCCAGGCGCCGAGCGCGATGGTGCCGTGCCCGCAGGCGGTGGAGTAGCCGTCCTTGTGCCAGAACAGCACCCCGAGGTGCGCCCCGTCGTCGTCCGGCGGCACCAGGAAGCCGCCGTACATCCCGGCGTGGCCGCGCGGCTCCCGGGCGAGCAGCTGCCGGACGGTGTCCAGCGGGCTCGGCCGGGGCGCGGTCGCGCTGCCTCCCGCGCCGAGCACGACGGCGCGGCGCTCGGCGACGGTGTCACCGGGGATCGGCGGCGCCCCGTCCAGCACGATCCGGAACGGCTCGCCGCCCGCGTGGTAGTCGACGGTGCGGACGTACATCAGGCACCCCCGCCGGGCAGCACGCTGACGGTCCGGCTGACGGTGTAGAAGTCCAGGGCCGCCTGGCCCTGTTCGCGGTCGCCGTGGCTCGCGCCCTTGGCCCCGCCGAAGGGCAGGTGGAAGTCGACGCCGCTGGACGGGGCGTTGACCCGGACCATGCCCGCGTCCAGCCGGTCGGCGGCGGCCAGCGCCACGTCCAGGCTGCGGGTGTGCACCGAGGTGGAGAGGCTGTGCGGGGTGTCGTTGGCGAGCGCGATCGCCTCGTCCAGGTCGGCCGCGGCGTGCAGCACCGCGACCGGGCCGAAGAACTCCTCGCGGGCCAGCGGGTGTTCGGCCGGGACGTCGGCGAGCAGGGTCGGCTCGACGTACCAGCCGGCCCGCTCGGGCACCCCGCCGCCCGCCAGCACCACGGCCCCGGCTCCGGCCGCCGAGGAGACGGCGCCGGTCAGCCGCTCCCGCGCGGCGCGGTTGATCAGCGGCCCGCAGACCGCGTCGTCGACCGCCGCGAGTGCCTTCACCAGCGCCTCGCGCAGCGGCTCGTACGCGGCGCCGACCGCGATCACCCGGCTGGTGGCGGTGCACTTCTGCCCGGCATACCCGGCGATGGCCGCGGCGAGGTGCCCGGCGGCGAGCGCGATGTCCGCGTCCGGGAGCACCAACGCCGCGTTCAGTCCGCCCAGTTCGGCCTGCACCGGCACCCCGCGCTCGGTCGCGGCCCGCACCACGGCCCGGCCGACGCCGGTCGAGCCGGTGAAGGAGACCACGTCCGCCGCGTCGACCAGCGCCGCGCCCTCCCGCGCCCCGCCGGGCAGCACCGTGAACACGTCCTCGGGGAGCCCGGCCTCCCCCACCAGCTCCGCCAGCCGCAGCGCGCAGGCCGTCGCCTCGGGGGCGGGCTTGAGCACCACCACGTTGCCGACCGCGAGGGCCGGCGCGGCCTTCCAACTCGGGATCGCCAGCGGGAAGTTCCACGGTGCGATCAGCCCGGCCACCCCGTACGGCCGGCGCCGGGTGAGCAGCAGCCCGGGCCCGGCGGCGGTCTCGTGCACCGCCCCGGACGGCGCGTACGGCGCCTGCGCGTAGTAGCGCCAGATCGCCGCCGTCCGGGCGACCTCGCCGGCCGCCTCGGCCGCCGGCTTGCCGACCTCGCGCACGATCAGCGCGGTCAGCTCCCCGGCGTGCGCGTCCACGGCGTCCGCGATCCGGCCGAGCGCCGCCGACCGGGCGGCGGCCCCGGAGGCGAGCCAGCCGCCCTGCGCCGCCCGGGCCCGCCCCACGGCGGCCCGCACGGCCTCGGCGCCGGGCTCCTCGACGGCGACCACCAGGTCGTCCGGATCGGCGGGGTTGTACGAGGTGATGGTCACGGCCGGCAGCCCTTCGGGAGAGGTTCGTACGGGAGGGTCAGAGCAGGAAGCCCGCCGGGAACGGGTCGCTCGGGTCGAGGAAGTACTGGGCGGTGCCGGTGATCCAGGCCCGCCCGGTGACGGTGGGCACCACCGCGGGCAGCCCCGCCACCTCGGTCTCCTCCACCAGCCGCCCGGTGAAGGTGGTCCCGATGAAGGAGTCGTTGCGGAAGTCCTGCCCGAGCGGCAGCTCGCCGCGCGCGTGCAGCTGGGCCATCCGGGCCGAGGTGCCGGTGCCGCAGGGCGAGCGGTCGAACCAGCCCGGGTGGATGGCCATCGCGTGCCGGGAGTGCTCGGCGGTGGAGCCGGGGGCGAGCAGCTGGACGTGGTGGCAGCCGTGGATGGAGGGGTTCTCCGGGTGGACCGGCCGGTCCGGGCCCGCGTTGATCGCCGCCATCATCGCCAGGCCCGCGTCCAGGATCTCCTGCTTGCGCTCGCGCTCGAAGGGAAGCCCGAACTCGGCGAGCGGCAGGACGGCGTAGAAGTTGCCGCCGTACGCGAGGTCGTAGGTCACCGTGCCGTGGCCGGGCACCTCGATCTTGCGGTCCAGGGCCACCGCGTAGGACGGCACGTTGCGGATGGTCACCGCCTTGGCGGCGCCGTCCTCGACCCTCACCTCGGCGACCACCAGCCCGGCCGGGGTGTCCAGCCGGACGGTGGTGACCGGCTCGACCACCGGCACCATCCCGGTCTCGACCAGCACGGTGGCGACCCCGATGGTGCCGTGGCCGCACATCGGCAGCAGTCCGGAGACCTCGATGTAGAGCACCCCGAAGTCGGCGTCGGGCCGGGTCGGCGGCTGGAGGACCGCGCCGCTCATCGCCGCGTGGCCGCGCGGCTCGTACATCAGCAGGGTGCGGAAGTGGTCCAGGTGCTCCTGGAAGTGCACCCGGCGCTCGGCCATGGTGGCCCCGGGGATGACGCCGAAGCCACCGGTGATCACCCGGGTCGGCATGCCCTCGGTGTGCGAGTCGACGGCGTGGAACACATGACGGCTGCGCATGGGTCACAACTCCCGTGGAGGGTCGGATGGTTGGGGGTGCGGTCAGACGAGGCCGTCGGCCAGCGCCTTCTCGGTGGCCGCGCGCACGGCCGCCTCGGCCTCCGGGGAGAGCGGCACCCGCGGGGCCCGCACCGGGCCGCCGGGGCGCCCGGCGATGTCCATCGAGAGCTTGATCGCCTGGACGAACTCGGTCTTGGAGTCCCAGCGCAGCAGCGAGTGCAGCGCCCGGTAGAGCGGCAGCGCGCTCTCCAGGTCGTGCCGCACGGCGGCGTCGTAGAGCGCCACCGAGGCCGCCGGCAGCGCGTTCGGGTAACCGGCGACCCAGCCGACCGCGCCCGCCAGCGCCAGCTCCAGCAGGACGTCGTCCGCGCCGATCAGCAGGTCGAGCCCGGGGGCCAGCTCGGCGATCTCGTACGCCCGGCGGACGTCGCCGCTGAACTCCTTGACCGCCACGATCGAGCCCTCGCCGTGCAGCTGGGCGAGCAGTTCGGGGACGAGGTCCACCTTGGTGTCGATCGGGTTGTTGTACGCCACGACCGGCAGGCCCGCCTTGGCGACCTCGGCGTAGTGGGCGCGCACCGAGGCCCGGTCGGCGCGGTAGGCGTTCGGCGGCAGCAGCAGCACGGAGCCGGCGCCGGCCTCGGCGGCCTGCTCGGCCCAGCGGCGGGACTCGGCGCTGCCGTACGCGGCCACCCCGGGCATCACCCGGGAGCCCTCGCCGGCCGCCTCGACCGCGACCTCGACCACCCGGGCGCGCTCCTCGGCGGTCAGCGTCTGGTACTCGCCCAGCGAGCCGTTGGGGACGACGCCCTCGCAGCCGGAGTCGATCAGCCGGCGGACGTGCTCGGCGTAGGCGTCGTAGTCGACGGAG
Source organism: Kitasatospora sp. NPDC034533 (assembly GCF_055575155.1). Taxonomy (NCBI): domain Bacteria; kingdom Bacillati; phylum Actinomycetota; class Actinomycetes; order Kitasatosporales; family Streptomycetaceae; genus Kitasatospora; species Kitasatospora sp. NPDC034533. The sequence goes on along the minus strand of NZ_JBVITE010000032.1, from coordinate 61,812 downwards.
TGGTCCGGTCGCAGCGGCAGCGTGGTGGCGACCATGATCCCGCGCCAGGGGCGGGTGGTGTCGTGCGAGGTGATGGACACGTGGACTCCTTGATGAGGTGTGACATTTTATAAGCCGGATCGGACCGAGACAAGCTCCCCGGCCCGCCCGAAAGACGGTCGCTACTCGGGGACCGGCCCCGCCGCCAGCTGGGAGAGCGGCACCGGGCAGCCCAGCGGCCGCCGGTCCGGCCCCGGCGCTCCCGAACCCGAACCCGAACCCGCCAGACAGGCCACCGCCGGGCCGCACATCCGCCCCTGGCACCAGCCCATCCCGGCCCGGGTGAGCAGCTTGACGGTGCGCGGATCGCCCGCGCCCAGCTCGTCGACGGCCTCCCGGACCGCCGCCACCGGCACCTCCTCGCACCGGCAGACCTCGGTGTCCGGGCGCAGCCAACCGGTCCAGCCGGGGCCGGGCCGGTGGGCGGCGGCCATCAGGTCGGCGAAGGCCCGCAGCCGCGCCCGGCGGCGCAGCAGCCCGGAGGCGGGCCGCACCCCGGCGACGGCGTGCGCGGCCAGCTCGCCCTCGACGAGGGCGAGGTCGGCGCCGCCGACGCCGTTGGTCTCCCCCGCCGACCAGAGCCCGGGCACGCTGGTGCGCAGCCGGGCGTCCACCGCCAGCGCGACCGCGCCGTCCGGTCCGGTCCGCGTCCGCGCGCCCAGCTCGGTGGCCAGGTCGATCTGCGGCAGCAGCCCGTGGCCGACGGCGAGCGCGTCGCAGTCGATCCGCCGCTCGGTGCCGGCCACCGGCCGCCAGTCGGCGTCCAGCCGGGCCACCGTGACGCCGGTGACCCGGTCCGTCCCGTGCGCCTCGACCACCGCGCCGCGCGGGCGCAGCCGCACGCCGTGGCGCAGCAGCGCTCCGCCGTGCCCGGCGCCCTCGACCAGCTTGCCGGGCACGCCCGCCAGCACGCCGGGGCGCCGGGCGTACCCGAGGTAGCCGGTGGCCTCGACCACCGCGGGCACCTCGGCTCCGGCGGCGACCAGCGAGGAGGCCGCCGCGAGCAGCAGCGGGCCGCTGCCGGCCACCACGATCCGCTTCCCGGGCAGCACCAGTCCGGCCTTGAGCATGGCCTGGGCGCCGCCCGCGGTGACCACCCCGGGCAGGGTCCAGCCGGGGAACGGCAGCTGCCGCTCGTACGCGCCGGTGGCGAGCAGCACCGACCGGGACCGGACGGTGGCCCGGTCGGTGCCCTCCGGCCCGCGGCTGACGTGCAGCGCGAAGCCGTCCCCGGTGCGCTCCAGCGCCCAGACCTGGTGGCCGCCCCGGAACCGGGCCCGCGCCGAGGCGTCCAGCCGGTCGGCGAGGTCGGTGTAGGCGGACCAGTGGTGGTGCAGCCGGTCCGGGCGGGCCGCGCCCAGTCCGGGCGCCGGGTGGCGGTAGTACTGGCCGCCGGTGCGCTGTCCGCCGTCCAGCAGGACGCAGCTCAACCCGAGGTCGGCCGCGGTGACGGCGGCGGCCAGCCCGGCCGGTCCGGCGCCCACCACGGCGAGGTCGAAGGTCTCAGACGGCGAGGTCGGCACGGCCGTGGCCCTCCTGGGTGGTGACGGTGGTGCCCGGTTCGGCGGGCAGCAGGCAGGTGCGCTGGTTGGGGCGGCCGTCCACGGTGGCCAGGCAGTCGAAGCAGGCGCCGATGCCGCAGAACGCCCCGCGCGGCTTCCCGCCGACCCGGGTGGTGCGCCAGGCGAGCACGCCGTCGGCCCAGAGCGCGGCGGCGATCGACTGGCCGGGCAGCGCGGGGACGGGCCGTCCGTCGAACTCGATCAGGTGGGCGGGCCCGGGCTCGGCCTCGACCAGCCCGGCGGGGGTGCGGCGGCGCATCGGCGGCCTCTCCAATCTCACGGCTCCATCTCGCGGGTCCATCTCGGTTCCATCTCGGGTCCGTCTGACGCGGAAGCGGGTCCGCCTCACGGGCCCGTCCCACGGCCCCGGCGGGGGATCCCACGCCTGCGGGTGGTTTCCCGGCCGGGCCGTCACCCGGCCGGGAAGCGATCCGCCCGGAACGGGGCGAGGTCCTGTTCCGGCTGCTTGCCGGTGAGCTGCTCGCTGATCAGCAGCCCGGTCGCCGGGGCCAGCCCGATGCCGGCCCCCTCGTGCCCGCAGGCGTGGTAGAGCCCGGGCACCCTGGGGTCCGCCCCGACGGCCGGGAGGTGGTCCGGCAGGTACGGGCGGAAGCCCCGGTAGGCGCGCAGCACGGAGACGTCGGCGAGCACCGGGAAGAGTTCCGCGGCCTGGGCGGCCAGCCGGCGCAGCACCTCCTGGGAGAGCGTGCGGTCGAAGCCGACCCGCTCCCGGCTGGCGCCGATCAGCACCGGCCCGCCCGGGGTGCCCTCGACCACGGCGGAGGTCTCCAGCCCGGCCGAGCCGCTGGCCACGTTGGCGACGTAGTCGGCGGCGTACACCTTGTGCCGTACGACCCGCGGCAGCGGCTCGGTGACCAGCACGAAGCCGCGCCGGGGCAGCACCGGCAGGTGCACCCCGGCCATCGCGGCCAGTTCGCCGCCCCACGTCCCGGCGGCGTTGACCACGGCGGGCGCGGCCAGGCTCCGCCGGTCGGTCCGCACGCCCCGCACGGCGCCGTCCGGGCCCCGGTCCACCGCCGTCACGCTCTCCCCGGTGATCAGCTCGGCGCCCAGCCGGCGGGCTTCGCGCAGCAGGTGGGCGGCGGCGAGGGCGGGCTGGACCTGGGCGTCCTGCGGGTAGTGGAAGCCGCCGGCCAGGCCCTCGGCCAGGTGGGGCTCCAGCTCGCGCAGCCGCTCGCCGGGCACCTCCTCGGCCTCGACCCCGGCCGCCCGCTGCCCGGCGGCGAAGGCCCGCAGCGCTTCCTGCCCGGCGGCGGTCGGGGCGACCACCAGACCGCCCTTGGCCTCGTACTCGATCGCCGGGCCGAGCAGCTCGGCGAGTTCGCGCCAGAGCCGGCTGCTGAGCAGGGCGAGGCCGAGTTCCGGGCCGGGCTCCTTGTCGGAGACGAGCAGGTTGCCCTCGCCCGCGCCGGTGGTGCCGCCGGCCACCGGGCCGCGGTCCACGACGGCGACGGCGAGCCCGGCGCGGGAGGCGTAGTAGGCGCAGGCGGCGCCGACCACACCGGCGCCGACCACGACGACGTCCAGCGGAGGTCTGCGGTTCTTCAGCACACCAGTAATATGTCACATGCCATCGACTCTGACCAGAGGGCGTCGAAAAGCCCCGGCCCACCGCTCGGTGGCGGCGGGCCGGGGCTCCTCAAGGGGACTACCGGATCAGGTGATGTCGTCCATCTCGTCGCGGCGGGACGCCGGCAGCGCCGCACCGGCCGACGGAGCCGCCGAGGCCTCGACCATCTCCGCCCCGGCCACCGGCTGCACCGAGAGGTCCACGTGCGAGGCCTCCTCGTCGTCCAGGTCCGCGTCCGGGTTGTTGCGGCGCTTGCGCTTGTCGTTGACGAGCGCGATCGCCACCGCGAAGAAGTACAGCGCCCAGATCGGCGCGGCCAGCGCCAGCATGCTCAGCGGGTCGGCACTCGGCGTGGCGAAGGCCGCGAACACCGTGATGCCCATGACCATGCCGCGCCACCAGCCCAGCAGCCGCTTGCCGGTCACCATGCCGATGATGTTCAGCATCACCAGCAGCAGCGGGAACTCGAAGGCCAGGCCGAAGACCAGCACCATCCGGGTGGCGATGTCGAAGTAGTCCTCGGGCGGCAGGATCGGCGTGGTGTTGTTCGGCGTGAACGAGATCAGCACGTCGACCGTGGTCGGCAGCACCAGGATGGCCACGGCCACACCGGCCAGGAACAGCGGCGTCCCGCAGATCAGGAAGACGATCGTGTACTTCTTCTCGTGCTTGTGGAGGCCGGGCGCCACGAAGGCCCAGAGCTGGTACAGCCAGATCGGCACGGTCCCGACCACGCCGGCCGTCAGGGCCACCTTGAGCATCCAGGTGAAACCGGAGGTCAGACCGATGTTGGAGACCTGGGCGCACTTGCCGTGGTAGTGCTCGGCCAGCTCCCTGGTGTCACAGCGCGGCAGCGGCTTCAGCAGCAGGTCCTCCAGCTGCTTGTGGTAGATCGCCGCCACGATGGTGATCAGCACGATCGCCAGGACCGACTTGACCACCCGGTTGCGCAGTTCCCGCAGGTGATCGGCGAGGGCCATCCGCCCCTCAGGATCTTTTGGCGCCTTCGACGCCTTGGAGAGCTTGCTCAACCCCGGTCCTCAACTCGTGCGTGGGGGCCCGCCGGTCGACGGGCCTCCGAAGTCGCGTACGTCACGTGCGCCGCGCTCAGTGCGGGCGGTCGCCGTCGGGCGCGGAGGCCCCGCCGGCGGAGCCGTTCACCGGACGGGCCGTGGCCGAAGCGCCCGGAGCGGCCTGGACGGTCCTGGTCGCGCCGCCGTCCACCGGCGCCGGAGCGGGCCGGGCCGGTGGCTCGGACTCGCCGTCCGAACGCATCGCCTTGGCCTCGCTCTTCAGGATCCGCATCGACTTCCCCAGCGAGCGCGCCACCTCCGGCAGCCGCTTGGCTCCGAACAGCACGATGGCGAGAACCACGATCACCACGATCGCGGTCATCGAGATGCGCATGCGCGACCACCTTCGGTCTCGGCGGCCCGACTGGTCCGTCCGCTGCGGATGGTAACCGCTGCGGATGACGCCACGACGACGGCCGCCCGAACAGGACAGCGGCCCCCGGTACACGGTTCAGGAGCCACCTGAGAGCGTAACCCGCCCTCACCCGCGCGGAGCAGCCCCCGTACCGCCGTGAGCCGGACCGTGCTATGCCACCGGGACGCTCCGCTCGCCGTCCTCGGCCCGGGCGCCCGGCACCGCGTCCGCCAGCTCCTCCGCCGCGGCGGTCAGCGCCCGCGACGCCTGGTCCACGCCCTCGGCGAGCGCCCGCACGTCCAGCCAGAGCCGGATCGCGAGGACCCCGAGGACCAGCAGGCCCGCGGTGGCGAGCAGGACGGCGGCGACGAGCATCCAGGACATGCGCCCCAGCCTATACGGGCCGTACGGCGCTCAGCCCTCCGCCGGGACGAGCCGCATGGTGCGCACCCCGGCCCCGGTGAGCGCCTCGACGATCTTCTCCCCGGCCGGCTTGCGCACCGCCGCCCCGCAGCGGGGGCAGCCGAAGCTGTAGTGCGCGTGGGCGGGGGTGCGACCGAGGGTCAGGCGGAACTCCTCCGCCGGGAGCTCCACCTTCTCCCGGCACTCCGAGCAGTACACCTTGAATCTGGTCCCGGGCTCCACCGCTCAGTCCCGCCCCTCCCCGTAGGCGGCCAGCGCCTCCCGCGCGGCCGAACGCGCCTGCTCGGCCAGTTCGGGGGGCGAGACGATCCGGCCGTCCCGGCCCAGCCGCAGCGCCAGCGGGCGCAGCTGGGAGGGGTCGGCGCTGCGCAGGGTGATCCTCAGCCCGCCGTCGGGCAGCTCCTCGGCCCGGTCGTGGGTGTAGTACTCGGCCACCCAGCGCCCGCCGGAGGAGACCTCGACCACCACCTCCGGGTCGTCCGCCGCCGGGTTGACCAGCCCGCCGCTCAGGTCACGCGGCTCGCGCCGGGGCGGGTCGGCCGGGACGTCCAGGACGCGGATCTCGGCGACCCGGTCGAGCCGGAACATCCGGTGGTCCTCGGAGGTGCGGCACCACGCCTCCAGGTAGGTGTGGCCCTCGGTGAGCAGCCGGATCGGGTCGACCTCGCGCTCGGTCATCCCGCCGCGCCCGTGCGAGTAGTAACGCAGCCAGAGCCGGCGGCCCTCGCTGAGCGCGCGGTCGATGTCGGCGAAGACGTGGCTCTCCGCCTCGAAGGTCACGCCGACCCGGGCACTGCCCTCGGCGCTCTCCCCCGCCGCGTTCTCGATCTTGGCGACGGCCCGGGTGAGCGCCTCCCGGTCCCCGGCCCGCAGGCCCGGCAGCCCGGCCACCGCGCGGGCGGCCACCAGCAACGCGGTCGCCTCGTCGGCGGCCAGGCGCAGCGGCTGGGCCACGTCGTCGACGTTGTGCCACCAGATCCGCTCGCCGTCGGTGTCGATGTCGAGCAGGTCGCCGCCGCGGAAGCTGGTGCCGCACATCGGCAGCACGTTGAGGTCCCCGATCAGCTCCCGCTCGCTGATCCCGAAGGCCCGGGCCACCTCGGCGACCTCGGCGCCCGGCCGCTCGCGCAGGTAGGTGACCAGCGACAGCATCCGTCGCGTCTGGTCGATGGCGTTGCTCATGCGTCCACCTCGCCGCGCTCGGTGGGCGCTCCGCACGGCGCGCACCCTCCGACGATCCGCTCACTCCGCTCGCTCATGCCCGAACCCCTTCAAGACCCGCGACCGCCCGCAGCCGGTCGATCACATCCGCCCGCAGCTCCTCCGGCCCGAGCACCAGCACGTCCGGCCCGAACTCCGCCAGGTCCGCGCCCAGCCCGTTGCCGTACGGGATCTCCAGCTCGTCCCAGGCCTCGTCCACCCGGGTGCTGTTCAGCGCCTTGGTGCGCAGCGGGAAGCCGGCGCCCCGGCGGACCCGGACGGTCGCGGTGGCGGTGGCGCCCTCCCCGGCGAACTTCGCCACGGTGGCCCTCACGTCCACGTGCTCGGGCACGGTGCCGAGGAAGGCCCCGGACCGGGCCTTCACCCTGCCGGTGATCCGGCTGAGCCGGAACACCCGGGCGTCGCCGCGGTCGCGGTCGTACCCGGCCAGGTACCAGTGCCCGCGCCAGCACTCCAGCGCCCACGGTTCGACGCTGCGCTGCTCGACGGCGGCGGCACCGGCCTTGCGGTAGTCGAAGGTGACCGGACGACGGTCCCGGGCGGCGGTGAGCAGCGGCTCGAACGCGGCCTCCCGGGCGGGGATGCGCGGCTCCAAGGCGGTGCGGCCCTCGGCCTCGGCGAACGGCACCCCGGCCGCGCGCAGCTTCTGGAGGGCGCCGCTGGCCGCGCCGGACATCTTGGCCTGCTGCCAGACCCGGGCGGCCAGGGTCAGCGCGGCCGCCTCCTCCGCGTCCAGGGCGATCTCGGGCAGCCGGTTGCGGTCGGCCCGGGCCAGGTAGCCGAGCTCCCCGTCCAGGGTGCTCTCGTCGACGTCGATCACCAGGCCGAGCTCGCGCAGGTCGTCCTTGTCCCGCTCGAACATCCGGTTGAAGGCGTCCTCGCTGCTGCTCTGCCAGGCCTCGCGGTACGCCTCGATGGATTCCCGCAGCTCCTTCTTGGAGAGCGGCCGTCTGGTGTTCATCAGGCACAGGGCGAGATTCATCAGCCGCTCTGCCTTGGCGATCGCCATCGCTGACCCTTCCGGTGTGCCGCGCCGCGCGCGGGGTGCGCCAACCGGGCGATCACCACCCGGCGGGACCGACCGTACCGGTAGCGGTACGCGGTGCAAAAGCCGCCTCCGGCACCCGTTCCCCCCGGCGTGCCGTTCGGGCCCGGACAGGCCCGTGGGCCGGGCCCCCGGAGGGGTCCGGCCCACGGTCACGACGGGCTCAGACGCCCAGCAGGTCGACCACGAAGATCAGGGTCGAGTGCGGCGGGATCGCCGGGGTCGGCGACTGCGCGCCGTACGCCAGGTGCGACGGGATGGTCAGCTCGCGACGGCCGCCGACCTTCATGCCGACGACGCCCTGGTCCCAGCCCTTGATGACGCGACCGGCGCCCAGCGGGAACTTGAACGGAGCGGTGCCCCGGTTCCAGCTCGCGTCGAACTCCTCGCCACTCTCGAAGGTCACGCCGACGTAGCGGACGCTGACGACCTGGCCCGGCTTGGCCTCCTCGCCGTCGCCCACGACGATGTCGCGGATCCGCAGCTCCTTCGGGGCGTCGCCGATCGGGAAGTCGATCTCGGGCTTCTCGTTGAGGTTGACGCTCACAGTCCCTCTTCTCACATTCGCTGTCATTCACGACCAAGCGGCGGGCGCCCGCACCCGGTCCGCCAGGACTCGTCGCCCTGGCGGACCACAGTACGGGCGCCCGCCGCCCGTAGGGGCCCGGCCACGCAGGCCGGACCCGAAGGTCACACGCGCACCATTGTCACCCGAAAGTGGCTCAGCCCTGACCGGCGTCCAGGATGTCCACCACGAAGACCAGCGTCGCGCCGGCCGGGATGTCGCCCTGGCCCTTGTCGCCGTAGCCCAGCGAGGCGGGGATCACCAGCTCGACCCGGCTGCCGACCGTCTGGCCCTCCAGTCCCTGGTCCCAGCCGGGGATGACCTGGCCGCCGCCGACCGGGAAGGTGAACGCCTGGCCCTTGCTGAGCGAGGAGTCGAACACCTTGCCGTCCTTGAACAGCGCGCCGGTGTACTGGACGACGACCTTCTCGCCCTTCTCCACCTTCGGGCCGGTGCCCTTGATCAGGACGTGCGTCTTCAGCTCGGTCGGGTCCGCCGCCCCGGGCACCGGAGTGATCTCGGCCGGCTTCTTGCCGTTGTCCTTGACCTGCGGGAAGTCCGCCGGCGGCGGGGTGACGGTACCGCTCACCACCGCGTCGGGCGCGTTGGCGTTGCGGATGTCGATCACGAAGATCAGGTCGTCCTTGGCGCCGATCGACATGTCGGCCTTGCCCTGCGAGCCGAAGGCGGCGGCCGGCGGGGCCACCACCAGCAGCCGGCTGCCGGCCTTCTTGCCGATCACGGCCTGGTCCAGCGCCGGGATCAGCGCGTCGGTGCCGGCCTGGAAGATCTGCGGCTTCCCGTTGGCGTCGTACGAGCTCGGGATGTCCTTGCCGGTGTTCCAGTCCTTGGCGGTGTAGTCCACCGAGGTCCAGGAGTTCTTCTCGACCTTGGCGCCGTTGCCCTCGGTGAGCACCTTGACCACGAACGAGCCGTCGGACGCCTCGCCCGGCACCTGGATCTCGGCCTTCTTGCCGAAGTCACCGGTGACCGTCGGCAGCACCTTGGCGCTGTCCTTGATCGGCGGCACCGGCTCGGCGCTCGGCGTGGGCGGCGCGGTCTTGGCGGCGTCCGGCTTGGCGGCCGAGGCGCTGTCCTTGGCACCGCCGTCCTTGTTCACCATGTACAGGGTGATGCCGCTGCCGACCAGCAGCACGGCCAGCACCGTGCCGAGGATCACGCCCAGCTTGCCGACGCCGGGCGGGTTCTCGTCGTACCCGGCCTCCGAGGTGTCGGTCTTGCGCACGCTGGACGCGAAGATCTGCGGGGCGTCGTCCGTCTTCGCCCCGCCCGCGACGCGCGGCGCGTCCCCGGGCTGCGCCCAGCCGGCCTGCTGCGCCAGGATCGCCGGGGGAACGACGATCGACTCGCGATCCACGCCCACCGGGCCGCCGGGACGAGAGGCGGCCGGGTCACTCGCGGAGCCGTCGTTCGCCGCGGTGCCGGCCCCGCCCGGGCTCGGCGTCTTCTCAGTCATGACTCCCCATCCATCTCGCCACGAGGTCTTCCAGGTCTGCGCCCGGCGTGGGACACGCCGGCCTGTGGTCGCACCGCCCGCCCCGGACCTCGGCGCCGGGCGGCGCCTGCCACAGTGCGTGGGCAGTATGACAGCTCAGGATGAGGGCGGACGCTTCGCTGTACGAGCGTCCGCCCAAGCGTACGGAATCCCCGGGGCGACTTCGAGGGGCCTGTCCGACGGATCCTCCGCCGGCGTCTAGACGGCTTCCAGGATGTCGATGACGAAGACCAGGGTCGAGTTCGGCGGCACCGAGCCCTGCGCCTTGTCCTGGTAGCCGAGCGCCGGCGGCACCACCAGCAGGACCCGGCTGCCGACGTTCTGCCCGACCAGGCCCTTGTCCCAGCCCTCGATCACGCTGCCGGTGCCGATCTGCACGGCCTGCGCGCCGCCGTGCGTCCAGGAGGCGTCGAACTGCTGGCCGTCGGCCCACAGCACCCCGGTGTACTGCACCACCAGGGTCTGCCCGCTCTTGACCTGCTTGCCCTCGCCCTTGATCAGCACCGCCTGCTGGAGGTCGGTGGGCGCGGCCTGCCCGGCCGGGATCGTGATCGTCGCCGGTGCCTTGCCGTTGTCCTTGACCTGCGGCATCGTCGCGGGCGACTCGGCCATCGTCCCGGTCAGCGTGGAGTCCGGCGGCAGGCTCTCCATGATGTCCAGCACGAAGACCACGGTGTCGCCCTTGTTGACGCCCAGCTGGCCGGAGCCCTGCTCGCCGAAGGCCGCCTCCGGCGGGGCCACCACCAGCAGCCGGGAGCCCACCTTCTTGCCGATCACGCTCTGGTCCAGCGCCGGCACCAGCTGGCCGCTGCCGGCCTGGTAGAGCTGCGGCTTGCCGTTGGCGTCGTACGAGCTGGGCAGGTCCTTGCCGGTGGTCCAGTCCTTGGCCGTGTAGTTGACCGTCACCCAGTCGCCCTTGCCGACCGCGGCGCGGTCGCCCTCGCTGACCGTGTTCACCACGAACTGGCCACTGGGCTGCTGGCCCTCGGGGATGGTGATGGTGGCCTTGCTGCCGAACCCGCCACCCGAAAGAGTGGGCATCGGCGACGCCTCGCCGACCGGCGCGGGCACCGTCGGGGCGGCGCTCGCCGGGGACGGCGACGCCGGGCCGGCCGCCTTGGGGGAACTGCCGCAGGCGACCGCGAGCAGCAGCGGCAGGGTGAGAAGCAAACCGGCGGTGCGACGCACGGTGGATGGTCCTAACTGTCGGTCGAAGTCGGCTCTCCTGACTCGACGGACAGCGTATGCCCGGCACGCGTCCGGCCCCGGTAGACACCACCGGGGCCGGACACCGCCTCGATCACTCGGCCGCGCGGGCTACATCCCCGCGATCAGCTTCTCCACCCGCTCGTCGACCGAGCGGAACGGGTCCTTGCACAGCACCGTGCGCTGCGCCTGGTCGTTCAGCTTCAGGTGCACCCAGTCCACCGTGAAGTCCCGGCGCTGCTCCTGCGCCCTGCGGATGAAGTCCCCGCGCAGCCGCGCCCGGGTGGTCTGCGGCGGGATCGACTTGGCCTCGAAGGTCTTGAGGTCGGTGGTCACCCGCTGCGCCTGCCCCTTGCCCTGGAGCAGGTAGAACAGGCCCCGGCGGCGGTGGATGTCGTGGTACGCGAGGTCGATCTGGGCCACCCGCGGGTTGGACATGCTCATCTGGTGCTTCTCGCGGTAGCGCTCGATGAGCTTGTACTTCATGATCCAGTCGATCTCGGTGGCCACCCCGTCCAGCCGCTCGGTGCGGACGGCCTCCAGGGTGCGGCCCCACAGGTCCAGCACCCGGCCGACCGTCCCGGTGTTGATGCCCTTGCGGTCGGCGAACTCCAGGGCCTTGGTGTAGTACTCCTCCTGGATGTCCAGCGCGCTGGCCTCGCGGCCGTTGGCCAGCCGCACCTGGTGGGTGCCGGTGAGGTCGTGGCTGACCTCGCGGATCGCCCGGATCGGGTTCTCCAGGGTGAGGTCGCGCATCACCACGCCGGCCTCGATCAGCCGCAGCACCAGGTCGGTGGCGCCGACCTTGAGCAGCGTCGTGGTCTCGGACATGTTGGAGTCGCCGACGATCACGTGCAGCCGGCGGTAGCGCTCGGCGTCCGCGTGCGGCTCGTCCCTGGTGTTGATGATCGGGCGGGAGCGGGTGGTGGCGGAGCTGACGCCCTCCCAGATGTGCTCGGCCCGCTGGCTGACGCAGTACACCGCGCCGCGCGGGGTCTGGAGCACCTTGCCCGCGCCGCAGATCAGCTGCCGGGTGACCAGGAACGGGATCAGCACGTCGGCCAGCCGGGAGAACTCGCCGTGCCGGGCCACCAGGTAGTTCTCGTGGCACCCGTAGGAGTTGCCGGCCGAGTCGGTGTTGTTCTTGAAGAGGTAGACGTCCCCCGCGATGCCCTCCTCGTGCAGCCGCCGCTCGGCGTCCACCAGGAGTCCTTCGAGGATGCGCTCGCCCGCCTTGTCGTGCGTCACCAGCTCGACGACGTCGTCGCACTCGGGGGTGGCGTACTCGGGGTGGGAGCCGACGTCGAGGTAGAGGCGGGCGCCGTTGCGCAGGAAGACGTTGCTGCTGCGGCCCCAGGAGACGACCCGGCGGAACAGGTACCGCGCCACCTCGTCCGGGGACAGCCGCCGCTGTCCGCGGAACGTGCAGGTCACGCCGTACTCGTTCTCCAGCCCGAAAATCCGGCGGTCCATGAGCACTCCATTCTCGTCGGAGCTGTCCGAAACCGCCTCCACGGCGGCTGGGCCGCCGCAGGGGCACCGGAGTCCCGTACGACGGCGGTCCGGCCGCCGCACGGGACTCCGCAGGCACTGCTACACCGGCGTGCCGTCCGCCGGGTCCTCGTCGTCGTCCGCCTCGGCGGACTGGTCCCCGTCGAGCAGCCGGCCCAGCTGGTTGCCCAGGATCCGCTTGAACTTGCGCTGCTGGAACCGCTGGCGGTCGAGGACCGCGACCTCCAGCTGTTCCGGCGTGAGGCTGCGCGGGCTGCCCCCGTTGGGGTCGCGGGCGAGCGAGTCGACCGCGACCTTCACCGCCTCGGTGAGGCTCAGGCCGGCGCGGTGGCGCTGGCCCAGGTAGTTGCCGATCGAGTCGGCGTTGCCGCCGACCACCACGTAGTTCTTCTCGTCCACGACCGAACCGTCCGGCGTGAGCCGGTAGATCTGGTCGTTGTCGGCGGTGCGGCCGACCTCGGCCACGATCAGCTCGACCTCGTACGGCTTCTCGCCGACCGAGGAGAAGATGGTGCCCAGCGTCTGGGCGTACACGTTGGCCAGGCCCCGGGCGGTGACGTCCGCCCGGTCGTAGGAGTAGCCGCGCAGGTCGGCGTAGCGGACGCCGCCGATGCGCAGGTTCTCGAACTCGTTGTAGCGCCCGACCGCCGCGAAGGCGATCTTGTCGTAGATCTCGGAGACCTTGTGGAGCGCCCTGGAGGTGTTCTCCGCGACGAAGACGATGCCGTCGGCGTAGGTGAGCACGACCACGCTGCGGCCGCGCGCGATGCCCTTGCGGGCGTACTCCGCGCGGTCGGCCATGGCCTGCTGGGGTGAGACGTAGAACGGTGTCGACACCGGCGGTCGTCCCTTTCCTGTGAGGTGACGGCTAGATCAGCGGGGCCTGCGGGCCGTTGGGGCGGGTCAGGCGGTCGTCGGTGATGGCGACGGCGGTCTGCGCGACCTCCGCCTCGGTCAGCCGGCGGAAGCCGTCCTCGGTGATCAGCGAGACGATCGGGAAGATCCGGCGGGCGAGGTCCGGGCCGCCGGTGGCGGAGTCGTCGTCCGCCGCGTCGTAGAGCGCCTGGACGACCAGGGTGACGGCCTGGTCGGCCGTCAGGTCCTCGCGGTAGAGCTTCTTCATCGAGCCGCGGGCGAAGACCGAGCCCGAGCCGGTGGCCGCGAAGCCCCGCTCCTCGGAACGCCCGCCGGTGACGTCGTAGTTGAAGATCCGGCCGCGGCCGAGGTCCAGGTCGTAGCCGGCGAACAGCGGCACCACCGCGAGGCCCTGCATCGCCATGCCCAGGTTGCCCCGGATCATGGTGGTGAGCCGGTTGGCCTTGCCCTCCAGGGAGAGCGTGGTGCCCTCGATCTTCTCGTAGTGCTCCAGCTCCAGTTGGAACAGCCGGACCATCTCGATCGCGAGGCCGGCGGTGCCGGCGATGCCGACCGCGCTGTACTCGTCGGCCGGGAAGACCTTCTCCATGTCGCGCTGGGCGATCACGTTGCCCATGGTGGCCCGGCGGTCACCCGCGATCACCACGCCGCCGTCGAAGACCGCGGCCACGATCGTGGTCCCGTGGGGGGCGTCGACCACGGCCCCCTCGGGCAGCCCGCGGCGGCTGCCGGGGAGCAGCTCGGGCTGGTGCTCGGCGAGGAACTCGATGAACGAGGAGGACCCCGGGGTCAGGAAGGCAGCCGGTAGACGCCCGGTGCCACGAGTGTTGGCTTCCACACGATTCCTTCCAGGTAGCTTGAAGCGCGCGCTGCCCGCACCCTACCCGCCCGGCGATCACTGTCCACGCGTGGAGGGGCCGGTGCCGGGCGGCCGGGCGGTCCTCGCCGCCCGGCCGCCGCGGACGGTCGCGACCGTGAATTCCGGAATGCCCGGGGGCGGGCTATTGCCCGCCCTTCTGGACGAATCCCCGGACGAAATCCTCGGCATTCGATTCGAGGACCTCGTCGATTTCGTCCAGTACCGCGTCGACGTCGTCGCTCAGCTTTTCCTGGCGCTCCTTGAGGTCGTCGGAATTCTGGCTTTCCGCGGCCTGCTCCTCGACCTCCTCGGAGGAACGGTTTGCCCGCTGCTGGCCGCCGCCGGTGTCCTTGCTCGCCATTTCCCTCACCCCGCTCGATTCGTCTGGCACGGTTGGGTCTCCGCTTGCTGCATCGACCCTATACACAAGGTGCGGTTGCCGCTCCCGGTTTGCCGGTGGCGCTTCCTGTCCAACACCCGCTGCCACCCCGGATGATTCCCATTCGGCGGACGTTCACCCGTGGTGATCGAAAAGTTACCCGCCGGACAGCACCCGGAGCAGGTCCTCCGCCGTGCGGCAGCGGTCCAGCAGCTCCTTGACGTGGTTGCGGGTGCCGCGCAGCGGCTCCAGCGTGGGCACGCGCTGCAACGAGTCCCGGCCGGGCAGGTCGAAGATCACCGAGTCCCAGGAGGCCGCCGCGACGTGCTCCGCGTACTGCTCCAGGCAGCGCCCGCGGAAGTACGCCCGGGTGTCCTCCGGCGGCTTGGAGACGGCCCGCTCGACCTCGTCCTCGGTCAGCAGCCGGTCGAACCGCCCGCGGGCCACCAGACGGTTGTAGAGGCCCTTCTCGGGGCGCACGTCGCTGTACTGGAGGTCGACCAGGTGGAGCCGCGGGTTCTCCCAGCCCAGGGCGTCCCGGCTGCGGTAGCCCTCCAGGATCTCCCGCTTGGCGACCCAGTCCAGCTGCCGGGAGAGCGACATCGGGTCGCGCTCCAGCCGGCCCAGGACGTCCTCCCAGCGCGCCAGCACGTCCACGGTCTGCTCGTCCGCGTCGTTGCCGAAGCGGTCCTCGACGTACTTGCGGGCCAGCTCGAAGTACTCCAGCTGGAGCTGGACGGCGGTGAGCTTGCGCCCGTTGCGCAGGGTGATCAGCTGCTTGAGCGTCGGGTCGTGGGAGACCCTGTGGAGGGTGCGCACCGGCTGGTCGACGGCGAGGTCGGAGGCGATGAACGAGTCCTCGATCATCGACAGGACCAGCGAGGTGGTGCCCAGCTTGAGGTAGGTGGAGATCTCGGACAGGTTGGCGTCCCCGATGATCACGTGCAGCCGGCGGTACTTCTCGGCGTCCGCGTGCGGCTCGTCCCGGGTGTTGATGATCGGGCGCTTGAGCGTGGTCTCCAGGCCCACCTCGACCTCGAAGTAGTCCGCCCGCTGGCTGATCTGGAAGCCGTGCGCCGAGCCGTCCTGGCCGATGCCGACCCGGCCGGCGCCGGTGACCACCTGGCGGGAGACGAAGAACGGGGTGAGGTGGCGGACGATGTCGGCGAACGGCGTCGCCCGCTTCATCAGGTAGTTCTCGTGGGTGCCGTAGGAGGCGCCCTTGTTGTCGGTGTTGTTCTTGTACAGGTGGATGTTCTGCCCGTTGGGCAGTTCCAGCGCGCGTTGCGCGGCGGCCGCCATGATCCGCTCGCCCGCCTTGTCCCAGAGCACCGCGTCGCGCGGGTTGGTGACCTCCGGCGAGCTGTACTCGGGGTGCGCGTGGTCCACGTAGAACCGGGCCCCGTTGGTGAGGATGACGTTGGCGAGGCCGATGTCCTCGTCGGTGAGCTGGCTGGCGTCCGCGACCTCGCGGGCCAGGTCGAACCCCCGTGCGTCGCGCAGCGGATTCTCCTCCTCGAAGTCCCAGCGGGCCCGCCGTGCCCGGTGCATCGCCGCCGCGTACGCGTTGACGATCTGGGACGAGGTGAGCATGGCGTTGGCGTTGGGGTGCCCGGGCACGGAGATCCCGTACTCGGTCTCGATGCCCATCACTCGCCGTACGGTCATGCGGCCCTCCTTGCCCGGTGCGCCGCCCCCGGCGGGCGGAGCACGCTGACGTACCGCCGAACAACACCGACGCCGGGTATCTGCCCGCGGACGGTGGGTCGAGCCTAGGACCCGGCGCCGACCGGCGGGTCCGGAGACGCGCCGTCCGGCTGCGGGGCCGCGAGGCGCCACAGCCGGACGGGGTGCGTACAGCTCCGGGGACCGCGGGCGGCCCGGGCAACCGCGTGCTTACAGGTACTGCCCCGTGTTGGCGACAGTGTCGATGGAGCGGCCGGACTCGGCGCCCTGCTTGCCGGTGACCAGCGTGCGGATGAAGACGATCCGCTCGCCCTTCTTGCCGGAGATGCGGGCCCAGTCGTCCGGGTTGGTGGTGTTCGGGAGGTCCTCGTTCTCCTTGAACTCGTCCACGCAGGCGGCGAGCAGGTGGGAGACGCGCAGACCCCGCTGACCGTGGTCGAGGAAGTCCTTGATGGCCATCTTCTTCGCGCGGTCGACGATGTTCTGGATCATCGCGCCGGAGTTGAAGTCCTTGAAGTACAGGACCTCCTTGTCACCGTTGGCGTAGGTGACCTCCAGGAAGCGGTTCTCCTCCGTCTCGGAGTACATCCGCTCCACCACCGACTGGATCATCGCGGCGACCGTCGCCTCGACGGAGCCGTCGTGCTCCTTGACGTCGTCCGGGTGGAACGGCAGCGAGTCCTTGAGGTACTTGGAGAAGATGTCCTTCGCGGCCTCGGCGTCCGGGCGCTCGATCTTGATCTTGACGTCCAGCCGGCCGGGCCGCAGGATCGCCGGGTCGATCATGTCCTCGCGGTTCGAGGCGCCGATGACGATGACGTTCTCCAGGCCCTCCACGCCGTCGATCTCGGCGAGCAGCTGCGGGACGATGGTGTTCTCCACGTCCGAGCTGACGCCCGAACCGCGGGTGCGGAACAGCGACTCCATCTCGTCGAAGAAGACGATGACGGGCGTGCCCTCGCCCGCCTTCTCCCGGGCCCGCTGGAAGACCAGGCGGATCTGCCGCTCGGTCTCGCCCACGTACTTGTTGAGCAGCTCGGGGCCCTTGATGTTGAGGAAGTAGCTCTTCCCCTGGGGCCGGCCCGTCACCTCGGCGACCTTCTTGGCCAGCGAGTTGGCGACGGCCTTGGCGATCAGCGTCTTGCCGCAGCCGGGCGGGCCGTAGAGCAGCACGCCCTTGGGCGGGCGCAGCTCGTACTCCTTGAAGAGGTCGGCGTGCAGGTACGGCAGCTCGACCGCGTCGCGGATCAGCTCGATCTGGTTGCTCAGGCCGCCGATCTGGCGGTAGTCGATGTCCGGGACCTCTTCGAGGACCAGCTCCTCGACCTCGGACTTCGGCACCACCTCGAACACGTAGCCGGAGCGGGGCTCCAGCAGCAGGGCGTCCCCGGCCCGGATGGTCAGACCGCGCAGCGGCTCGGCGAGGCGGACCACCCGCTCCTCGTCGGTGTGCCCGAGGACCAGGGCGCGTTCGCCGTCGTCCAGGAGCTCCTTGAGGGTGACGATCTCACCGATGTTCTCGAAGGCCATCGCGTCCACGATGTTGAGGGCCTCGTTGAGCATCACTTCCTGGCCGCGCCGCACCTCGTCGAGGGCGACGTTGGGGCTGACGTTCACGCGGAGCTTGCGCCCGCCGGTGAAGATGTCGGCGGTGCCGTCCTCGTTCGCTTCGAGGAAGGTGCCGAACCCCGCCGGGGGCTGGGCCAGCCGGTCCACTTCCTCCTTGAGGGCCACGATCTGGTCGCGGGCCTCGCGCAGGGTGGAGGCGAGCCGTTCGTTCTGGGCGGTCACGCCCGCCAGGTTGGTCTGGAGCTCGACGATCCGCTCTTCGAGGATCCTCGAATTGCGCGGCGAGTCGGCGAGCTTGCGGCGCAGCACGGCGATTTCCTGCTCAAGGTACGAGACCTGAGCGGCCTCGTCGGAACCACGAGCGGGCCTGCCGGTGCTGCGGTTGTAGTCGTCATCGTGGGCTGCCACGGTCCTCACCTCCTCCGGGGAGCTGGACGCTTCCAGACCCTACCTGGGACCAGGGGTCCGTAAACCCCTAGATCAAGAAAGATGGAACGGGCGTGTCCGATCTTCGCCCCAGCGTGCTTCCCCTCTGCTAAGGGGGATACCCACCGCGCACCGCCCAAAGCGGGCCGGATGTATCGTCGAGCGAAGTGATATCCGATCGCGACCACAAGTCGAGGTCCGATCGTTGTACGAATGGCGGGATTGCTCCAGGAATAGGGGCGACCCGGGACAGAAACGGCAGGGGACCATGTCGGTGACCGAGCAGACGGCGGCAGCGGCCGAGGCGCTGG
This sequence comes from Kitasatospora sp. NPDC034533, assembly GCF_055575155.1. Classification (NCBI taxonomy): domain Bacteria; kingdom Bacillati; phylum Actinomycetota; class Actinomycetes; order Kitasatosporales; family Streptomycetaceae; genus Kitasatospora; species Kitasatospora sp. NPDC034533. The sequence continues at coordinate 43,598 of NZ_JBVITE010000032.1, read as the reverse complement.
AGGTGTGGATCGACCAGGATCTGTGCACCGGCGACGGCATCTGCGCGCAGTACGCACCCGAGGTCTTCGAGCTCGACATCGACGGGCTGGCCTACGTGAAGGGGCCGGACGACGAGCTGCGCCAGCAGCCCGGGGAGACGGCCCCGGTGCCGCTGACGATCCTTCAGGACGTGGTGGACTCGGCGAAGGAGTGCCCCGGCGACTGCATCCACGTGCGCCGGGTCGCCGACCGGGTCGAGGTGTACGGGCCGGACGCGCAGTAGCCGGTCCGTCACACGGCGGAGACCGGGGCGGCGGTCTGGGAGCGTTCCCAGCCGCCGCCCTTCGGCGTCCAGGTGAGGTCGAGTGAGATGTCCGGCCGGAAGCGCGGCACGTCCTCGCCGGAGTACCCCTGGGCGTGGCCGGTGACGGCACCGTCCGAACGCACCGCGATCCGGCTCACGGTGAGGTTCTCGCGCTCGGCGAGCAGGGTGGCCGCCACCCTCGGGCGCCCGTCCGGGCCGAAGTCCAGCAGGAGGACGGCGTCGGGCGGGGTGCCGGTCTCGGTGGCGCAGTGCGCGGCGACCACCGTGGCGGGACGTCCGTCGCCGAGCCGGGCGGACACCGCGAGCGCCGTCTTGACCGGGAACGGGCCGCAGTCCAGCGGGAGTTGGACCTGCGCCGGGTCGGGGCCGGCGGTCGCGGCGAGGGCCGTGGGCGCGGGGTGCGCGGACACCGGGGTGCCGGTCGCCGGGGAGGCGGCCAGGGCCGTCCCCACCACCACGCCGCAGCCGGCCAGGGCGACGGCCCAGTGCCAGGGGGCGGTCCGCACGCGCCCGGGCCCGGTGCGGCCCCGCGGTGTCTGCTGTCCAGCCGTCGCCGTCGTCCCGACCGCGGTCTCCACCAGGCGTCCCCTCCAGCGCTCCGGCCACCAAAGCGTCAGCCAGCATCGTCCCACACGGTGATCGGCGGAACGCGAAAGGGGTGGTACGGGCTCCTCGCCCGCACCACCCCTCGTCCGTCTTCGGGCTCAGCCCAGGTCGGGCTGCTCCGCGTCGGTGCCGCGGGCGGCCTTGCGGGCCGCCGCGCGCTCCTGGAGGGTCGGCTCGGGCGCCCCGCTGTCGTAGTCCTCGCCGTACGCGCCCTTGGCCGGGCGGCGGCGGCGCAGCGGCGGCTCGACGCCGTCCGCGAGGCGGCGGGCGGTGAGCAGGAAGCCGGTGTGGCCGATCATCCGGTGGTCCGGGCGGACCGCCAGGCCCTCCAGGTGCCAGGTGCGGACCATGGTCTCCCAGGCCTGCGGCTCGGTGAAGGTGCCGTGCTCGCGCAGCGCCTCGACGGTCTTCGACATCTGCGTGGTGGTGGCCACGTAGCAGCAGATGAGGCCGCCGGGGACGAGCGCCTTGGAGGCGACGTCCAGGCACTCCCAGGGGGCCAGCATGTCGAGGATGACGCGGTCGACGTCGGTCTCGACCAGGTTGTCCTGGAGGTCGCCGACGGTGAGCTTCCACGCCGGGTGCGGGCCGCCGAAGTAGCGCTCGACGTTCCCCCGGGCGATGTCGGCGAAGTCCTGCCGGCGCTCGTAGGACGCCAGCATGCCCTGCTCGCCGACGGCACGCAGCAGGTACGTGCTGAGCGCGCCGGAGCCGACGCCGGCCTCGACGACGCGGGCGCCGGCGAAGATGTCGGCCATCGCCAGGATCTGCCCCGCGTCCTTGGGGTAGATCACGGCGGCGCCGCGCGGCATGGACAGGACGTAGTCGGGGAGCAGGGGGCGCAGCGCGAGGTACGGGACGTTCCCCGTGGTGCGCACGACCGTGCCTTCGGGAGCGCCGATCAGCTCGTCGTGGGGGAACGCACCCTTGTGGGTGTGGAACTGGTTCCCGGCCTGGAGCGTGAACGTGTAGTGGCGACCCTTGGGGTCGGTCAGCTGGACCTGGTCCCCGACCTGGAAGGGCCCGCGTCGGCGGGCGGCACCGGTCGGTTCGGACATGCGGACAATCCTAAGGGAAGCGGACCGCCTCCCGGGACGCGGGTGATCAACGGCCGGCGATGGCGGTGGTCAGCCGCTGTTCGATGTCGCTGAGCGCGGCGACGCCGTACACCCGGCCGTCCGGCTCGACTACCAGGTACTCCCCCGCCGGGGTGGCCTGGACGGCCCGCAGCAGCTCCTCGCCGCCGAGGTCGGCGTCCAGCCGCATGCCGGGCTCGATGTCGCGCGCCAGCGGGCCGACCGCCACCCAGGGCCGGCGCTGCTCGGGCACCGACCGCACGGCGGCCTCGCGCACGATGGCGATCGGCTCGCCCCGGCCGTCCACCACGATCACCGCGCCCGCCCGGGCCTCGTGGGCGCGGCGCAGCGCCTCGCCGAGCGGGGTGTCGGCGGTGACCTCGACGGCCCGCCGGGCCAGTTCGCGCAGCCGCAGCGCGGGCAGCGCCTCCTTGAGCCGGGCGTTGCGCAGGCTGCCGGTGGCACCGTTCCAGATGATGGCGGCGAGCACGGCGGCCAGCACCGCGTCCACCAGGGTGTCGGTGGAGGTCTGCTCGATCCCGCGGGCGGCGCTCAGCAGCGGCAGGCCGATCAGCACGGCGACGGCCAGGCCGCGGCCTACCCAGGCGGCGGCCACCGTGCCGGCCATCGGCTTGCCGGTGACCGCCCAGACGACCGCGCGCAGCATCCGGCCGCCGTCCAGCGGCAGGCCGGGGAGCAGGTTGAAGGCGGCGACCACCAGGTTGGAGACCATCAGGCCGGTGAGCAGCACCCCGGGCACGGTGGACAGCTCCACCGCCCGCACCGCGAGGTAGAACAGGCCGCCGAGCGCCAGCGAGAGCAGCGGGCCGACGAAGGCCAGCCAGAACTCGCGCCAGGGGCTCTCCGCCTCGTTCTCGATCTCGGAGACCCCGCCGAAGAACTGGAGCTGGATCCGCCGCACCCCGAGCCGGTAGCGCAGCGCGACCAGGGTGTGGGCGAGTTCGTGCACCAGGACGGAGGCGTAGAAGGCGACCGCGAAGAAGAACGCGATCAGGTAGCGGCTGGCGCCGAGGTCGGGCAGCACCTCGCCCAGCTGCCCGCCGAACACCCAGGTGATCAGTGCGGCGATGACGAACCAGGACGGGGTGACGTAGATGGGCACGCCGAAGGGCCGGCCCATCAGGAGGCCGCCGCCGCGCTCGGGCGGCGCCCCGGCCGGACGCCGGTCGCCGTCCTGCGGTGGCCGGTCGGAGGGCCGCTGCCCTCTGCTGTCGCTCACCGTGATCCCTTCGGTCGTCTCTCCCGCCGTGCCCCGGTGCGCCCACGCTACGTGATCGCGGCCCGGCGGCGCGGCGCACCCCTCTTTCCGGCTTGATACCCACTCCGCCGCCGCTCTGGCAGCACCGTGGCAGCGGGATGGCAGCGAGGGGCAATAGGGTCGTAGCCATGCAGCACACCGACACCAGCAGTGCCGCCGGGCGCCCGGCGGCACCTCCGACCGGGCTCTCGCCCTCCCGCGCGGGGGACTTCCTCACCTGCCCCCTGTTGTACCGGCTGCGGGTGATCGACCGGCTGCCCGAGCCGCCGAGCCCGGCGGCGACCAGGGGCACGCTGGTGCACGCGGTGCTGGAGCGGCTGTTCGACAGCCCCGCGGCCGAGCGGACGCCGGAGCGGGCGCTGGGCCTGCTGCGCCCGCAGTGGGAGCGGCTGCTGGGCGAGCGCCCGGAGCTGGGCTCGCTGTTCCCGCAGGACCCGGACGGCGCGGCGCTCACCCGGTGGCTGGCGGACGCCGAGAAGCTGGTCGGCCAGTGGTTCCGGCTGGAGGACCCGACCCGGCTGCACCCGGTGGAGCGGGAGCTCTACGTGGAGACGGCGCTGGAGTCGGGGCTGCTGCTGCGCGGCTACATCGACCGGGTCGACGTCGCCCCGACCGGTGAGGTCCGGCTGGTCGACTACAAGACCGGCCGGGCGCCCTCGCGGGACTTCGAGGGCAAGGCGATGTTCCAGATGAAGTTCTACGCCCTGGTGGTGTGGCGCTGGAAGGGCGTGATCCCCAAGCGCCTCCAGCTGGTCTACCTCGGCGGGGGCGGGGACGTGGTCACGTACGACCCGGACCAGGCGGACCTGCTCGCGGTGGAGCGCAAGCTCCAGGCGCTGTGGGAGCGGATCAGCCACGCGGTGGCCACCGGGGACTTCCCGGCCACCCGCAACCGCCTCTGCGACTGGTGCGACCACCGGGCCAGCTGCCCGGAGTTCGGCGGCACCCCGCCGCCGTACCCGCTGCCGCTGGCCCGTACGTCGGATGAGAGCGATCCCACGGGGGATCCGATGAGCGAGGAGTCCTAGGTGACGATCCGAGTGCTGCTGGTCGACGACCAGCCGCTGCTGCGCACCGGTTTCCGGATGATCCTGGAGGCCGAGTCCGACCTCGTGGTGGTCGGCGAGGCCGGCGACGGCCAGCAGGCGCTGGACCAGGTGCGGGCGCTGCAGCCCGACGTGGTGCTGATGGACATCCGGATGCCCAGGATGGACGGCGTCGAGGCGACCCGCCGGATCGCCGGCCCGGGGCGGGACGGCCCGGCCAAGGTGCTGGTGCTGACCACCTTCGACCTGGACGAGTACGTGGTGGAGGCGCTGCGCGCCGGTGCCAGCGGCTTCCTGCTGAAGGACGTCCCGGCCGAGGAGCTGGTGCAGGCGATCCGGGTGGTGGCGGACGGCGCGGCGATGCTGGCGCCGAGCATCACCCGCCGGCTGCTGGACATGTACGCCACCAAGCTGCCCTCCGGTGACGAGGCGCCGCCGCAGGCGCTGAGCGCGCTGACCGAGCGCGAGCTGGAGGTGCTGAAGCTGGTGGCGCGCGGGCTGTCGAACGCGGAGATCGCGGCCGAGCTGTTCGTCAGCGAGACCACCGTGAAGACCCACGTGGGCCATGTGCTGACCAAGCTCCAGCTGCGCGACCGGGTGCAGGCCGCGGTGTACGCCTACGAGAGCGGACTGGTGCGTCCGGGCGCCCTGTAGGGCCGGCGACGGCGCGCTGAAACGTCACGGCGGCCCGTCCGCTCCCCCGGATCACCGGAAGGAGCGGGCGGGCCGCCGTGCCGCGGGCGCTACTTGTTGGTGCGGCTGATCTCCCAGAAGCGGAAGTAGCCGGTGGTGTCGACGGTGGACTCGACGCCGGTGACGTAGGAGCGGGCCGCGTAGAAGGACTTGTTCTGGTACAGCGGGATCAGCGGCACGTTCTCGGCCTCGATCTGCTGGATCTGCGCGTAGGTGGCGGCCGCGGCGCTGCGGTCGGTCTGCTTGAGGCCGTCCGGCACCAGCTTCCCGCTGATCCGCGGGTCGTCCCAACCGTGGTGGTAGGCACCGCCGTTGACGAGCAGCGGGGCGAGGTAGTTGTCCGGGTCCGGGTAGTCGGCGAACCAGCCGATGATGTACGCCTGGTACTTGCCCTCGGCCCAGCCCGTCCGGTACGAGTCCCAGTCGGACTCCTGGGCGAGCGTCACCTGGAACACGCCGCCGGTCTCCAGCTGCTTCTTCAGCGTCTCGGCCTCGTTGCTGCCGGCCCGCGAACGGGACCAGGTGAGGGTGAACTTGACCGGCGTCTGGATCTTGGCGTCGGACAGGATCTTCTTCGCCTTGTTCACGTCCTGGTCGCCGTAACGGTCGAAGAAGGCCGTGGTGTGGCCGGGCAGACCGGCCGGGACCATGGAGTAGAGCGCCTGGACGGTGCGGGCGAAGACGTCGCGGGCCAGCGCCTTGCGGTCCATCATCTGGGCCACGGCCTGGCGGACGGCGACGTTGCTCATCAGCGGGTCCTTGGTGTTGAGGACCAGCGAACGGGTGTCGTTGCTGTCGCCCTCGGTCACCTGGAGGTCGGTCTTGCCGCCCTGCTGGTCGGAGCGGACCTGGGCGGCGGTGTTCGGCTCCAGGCTGTTGTCGGTGAGGTCGACCTCGCCCTTGTCCAGCGCGGTCTTCAGGTCCTCGGCCTTGTCGAAGTACCGCACCGTGAACTTGTTGTTCCGCAGCTTGGCGTCGCCGCCGTACTTGTCGTTCGGCGCCAGGACGACCTTGCCCAGCTGCTTGCCGCCCTTGAACTGCTCCAGCCCGTCGAAGCGGTACGGCCCGGAGCCGATCAGCTTGTCGTTCGGGAGGACCTTGTCGGCGGGGTAGTACGAGTGGTCCACGATGGCGCCGACCGGGCTCGCCAGCTTGGCCGGCAGGGTGGCGTCGGGCGCGGAGAGGTGGAAGAGCACCTCGTTGTCGCCCTTGGCCTCGACGGACTTGATCGAGTCCAGCAGCTCGGCCGGGCCGGTCGGTTCGTTGATCTTCTTGGTGCGCTCGATCGAGAAGACCACGTCCTGGGCCGTGAGCGGGTGCCCGTTGGAGAACTTCAGGCCCGGCTTCAGGGTGCAGTGGTACTCGGTGGCCTCGCCGTTGGTGAACTCGCAGGACTGCGCGGCGTCCGGGGACGGCGCGCTGGCGGCGGCCTGGAAGGTGAGCAGCGACTGGAAGGTGTTGCGCAGCAGCATCCAGGAGCCGGCGTCGTAGGCGGCCGCCGGGTCCAGGACACCGGTCAGCTGGCTGGTGCCCATGGTGATCGACTTGCCGCCGTCCCCCTTGACCACGTCGGTCATAGATCCGCAACCGGCCACCGACACGGTGACCAGGCCGGCGCAACCGAGTACTGCCAGGCGTTCAACTGAAGTCTTCACGAGGCGCGTCCTTCTGGGTGGCACGAACTGGAGTAGCGTGCCACATCGAACACGTACGACCGGTACTCGTTCAGGTGACGTTTGGGACACGGTGGTTCAGGGCATCAGAGCGCGCCCGACGAGTTGTCAGCCATTGCCCGTTTTCTCCCCCGGAGACCCCTGCCGGGAGCCTCGAACGGCCACTTACCAGCGAGTAGCTCTGGGGCGCAGTGAGATGACAATCACACTCGCGAAGTGATCAGGGAGCGCAGAAGGTCGAGGTCGACCCGTTCCAGCGAGGGCAGCACCAGCCGCCCCGGAGCCGGCTCGACGGGCGCCACCGAGGGCACCGCGATCACCGGGCAGCCGGCCGCCTCGCCCGCCCGCACCCCGGTCGGGGTGTCCTCGATCACCACGCAGCGCGACGGCTCCGCGCCCAGCCGGCGGGCCGCCTCCAGGTACGGGTCCGGGAACGGCTTGGTGCGCGGCACCTCGTCCCCGCCGATGGTGAAGGCGAAGTGGTGGGCGCCCAGCGAGCGCAGCACGATGTCGATCACGTGCCGGTGCGAGGCGGACACCAGGGCGGCCGGGACACCGTGCGCGGCAAGGGTGTTGAGCAGCCGCTCGGCGCCCGGCATCAGCGGCACGCCGCCGGCCAGCAGGTCGACGAAGCGCTGGTTGACCAGCACGCCGAGGTCGGTCGGCGCGATGTCCACCCCGGTGCGGGCCACCAGGTAGTCCATCACCCTGGTCATCGGGCCGCCGACCACGTGGGCGCGGTCCGCCTCGTCCAGCTCGTGGCCCAGCTCGGCGAAGAGCGAGACCTCGGCCTGCCACCAGAAGTCCTCGGTGTCCACCAGCGTCCCGTCCATGTCCAGCAGCACCGCCTGGAGCCCGCGGCCGTCCCCGTGGTCGAGGACGCGCGTGGCGGTGGGGCTGGTCGTCATGTCGGGGATCCTTCCGGCAGGCCCGGGACGTGCCCGGGAAGGCGCGGGCCGGCCCGCTGGTGAGCGGACCGGCCCGTTCAGGATCATCAAGGATACGCCCGCTTCGTCCGGAAGGAGCGAACGCTGCGCGAACCGGGGGTTACCGCGCGTTGAAGTACTTCGCCTCCGGGTGGTGGATCACGATCGCGTCGGTGGACTGCTCCGGGTGGAGCTGGAACTCCTCCGAGAGCACCACACCGATCCGCTCCGGCTTCAGCAACTCCGCGATCTTGGCCCGGTCCTCCAGCTCGGGGCACGCCCCGTAACCGAGCGAGAAGCGCGCCCCCCGGTACTTCAACGCGAACATGTCCTTCACGTCCTGCGGATCCTCACCGGAGAAACCCAGCTCGTAACGGACCCGCGCGTGCCAGAACTCCGCCAGCGCCTCCGCCAACTGCACCGACAGACCGTGCAGCTCCAGGTAGTCCCGGTACGAATTGCCGGCGAACAGCTCGTTCGCCGCCTCCGAGATCCGGTTGCCCATCGTCACCACCTGAAGACCCACCACGTCCCGCACCCCGGACTCCTCCGGACGGAAGAAGTCCGCCAGGCACAACCGCCGCCCGCGCCGCTGACGCGGGAACGTGAAACGGGTCCGCTCGGTACCGTCCTCGTGGAAGACGATCAGGTCATCACCCTTGGAGTTCGCCGGGTAGTAGCCGTACACCACCGCCGCCTCCAGCCAGCCCTCCGTCTGGAGACGGTCCAGCCACGCCCGCAACCGCGGCCGCCCCTCCGTCTCCACCAGCTCCTCGTACGACGGCCCCTCCCCCGAACGCGCCGCCTTCAGGCCCCACTGCCCCTTGAACAGCGCGTCCTCGTCCAGCCAGGACGCGTAGTCCGCGAACGGCACGCCCTTGACGATCCGGTCCCCCCAGAACGGCGGAGTCGGCACGGTGTTGTCGACGGCCACGTCCGAGCGGATCTGCCCGAGGTTCACCTCCGGCTCCGGCTCCTCCACCTCCACCCGGGCATGCCGGCGCTGCTTCAGCTCCGGCAGCGCCGCACCCGGCACCCCGCGCTTGACCGCGATCAGCGCGTCCATCAACCGCAGGCCCTCGAACGCGTCCCGCGCGTAACGGACCTCGCCCTCGTAGATCTCGTGCAGGTCCTGCTCCACATAGGCACGGGTGAGCGCGGCACCACCCAGGATCACCGGGAACGACGCGGCCAGCTTGCGCTGGTTCAGCTCCTCCAGGTTCTCCTTCATGATCACCGTGGACTTCACCAGCAGCCCCGACATCCCGATCACGTCCGCGTTGTGCTCCTGCGCCGCGTCCAGGATCGCCGAGACCGGCTGCTTGATCCCCAGGTTCACCACGTTGTAGCCGTTGTTGGACAGGATGATGTCCACCAGGTTCTTGCCGATGTCGTGGACGTCGCCCTTCACCGTGGCCAGCACGATGGTGCCCTTGCCCTCGCTGTCGGACTTCTCCATGTGCGGCTCCAGGTAGGCCACCGCACTCTTCATCACCTCGGCGGACTGGAGCACGAACGGCAACTGCATCTGGCCGGAACCGAACAGCTCACCGACCACCTTCATCCCCGCCAGCAGGGTGTCGTTGATGATCTCCAGCGCCGGGCGCACCGTCAGCGCCTCGTCCAGGTCCGCCTCCAGACCGGCCCGCTCGCCGTCGATGATCCGCCGGCGCAGCCGCTCCTCCAGCGGCAGCGCGGCCAGCTCCTGCGCCTTGGACGCCTTCACCGAGGCCGTGGAGACGCCCTCGAACAGCTCCAGCAGGCGCTGCAACGGGTCGTAGCCGTCCCGGCGGCGGTCGTAGACCAGGTCCAGGGCCGCCTCCCGCTGGTCCTCGGGGATGCGGGAGATCGGCAGGATCTTGGAGGCGTGCACGATCGCCGAGTCCAGACCGGCCTCCACGCACTCGTGCAGGAAGACGGAGTTGAGCACCACCCGGGCCGCCGGATTCAGACCGAAGGAGATGTTCGACAGGCCCAGCGTGGTCTGCACCCCGGGGTGGCGGCGCTTGAGCTCACGGATCGCCTCGATCGTCTCGATGCCGTCCCGGCGCGACTCCTCCTGGCCGGTGGCCAGGGTGAAGGTCAGGCAGTCCACCAGGATCGAGCCCTCGTCGATGCCGTAGTCGGTGGTGAGCTCGGCGATCAGCCGCTCGGCGATCTCCACCTTCTTCGCCGCGGTACGGGCCTGGCCCTCCTCGTCGATGGTCAGCGCGATCAGACCCGCGCCGTGCTCCCGCGCCAGCGAGGCGATCCTCCCGAACCGCGAGTCCGGGGCGTTGCCGTCCTCGTAGTTCACCGAGTTGAGCACCGCCCGCCCGCCGAGCGCCTCCAGGCCCGCCTGGAGCACGGGCGGCTCGGTGGAGTCCAGCACGATCGGCAGGGTGGAGGCCGTGGCCAGCCGCCCCGCGATCTCCTTCATGTCCGCGACGCCGTCACGCCCGACGTAGTCCACGCACAGGTCCAGCAGGTGGGAGCCGTCCCGGATCTGGTCCCGGGCGATCTCCACGCACGCCTGCCAGTCGCCCGCCAGCATCGACTCGCGGAACTTCTTCGAGCCGTTGGCGTTCGTCCGCTCACCGATCGCCAGGTACGAGGTGTCCTGACGGAACGGCACCGCCTGGTACAGCGACGCCGCCGACGGCTCGGGCCGCGGATCGCGCGCGGCGACCGGACGACCCTGGACCCGCTCCACCACCTGCCGCAGGTGCTCCGGCGTCGTACCGCAGCAGCCGCCGACCAGCGACAGCCCGTACTCCCGGGTGAACACGTCGTGCGCGTCCGCCAGCTCGCCCGGGGACAGCGGGTAGTGGGCACCGTCCTTGCCCAGCACCGGCAGACCCGCGTTCGGCATGCACGACAGCCCGATCCGCGCGTTCTTCGCCAGGTAGCGCAGGTGCTCGCTCATCTCCGCCGGCCCCGTCGCGCAGTTCAGCCCGATGTAGTCCACGCCCAGCGGCTCCAGCGCCGTCAGCGCCGCGCCGATCTCCGAGCCGAGCAGCATCGTCCCGGTGGTCTCCACCGTCACCTGCACCAGCACCGGCAGGTCCAGCCCGGCCCGCGCCAGCGCCCGCTTCGAACCCAGGACCGCGGCCTTCGTCTGGAGCAGGTCCTGGCTCGTCTCGACCAGCAGCGCGTCCGCGCCCCCCGCGATCAGACCCTCCGCGTTCCGCTGGAAACCGTCACGCAGCACCTCGTACGGGGCGTGCCCCAGCGTCGGCAGCTTGGTACCCGGGCCGATCGACCCCAGCACCCAACGGGTCCGGCCGTCGGCCGCGGTGTGGGCGTCGGCCACCTCACGCGCGATCCGCGCACCGGCCTCGGAGAGCTCGAAGATCCGCTCGGCGATCTCGTACTCGCCCAGCGCGCTGAAGTTCGCGCCGAAGGTGTTGGTCTCCACGCAGTCCACACCCACGCCGAAGTACGCCTCGTGGACGGAACGCACGATGTCCGGGCGGGTGATGTTGAGGACCTCGTTGCAGCCTTCGAGGTTCTGGAAGTCCTCCAGCGTCGGATCCTGCGCCTGGAGCATGGTGCCCATGGCACCGTCGGCGACCACCACCCGGGTGGCGAGTGCCTCGCGCAGCGCGTTCGCGCGGCTCTGCTGAGTGACGGACGGGTTGGCTGCGATGGCCATGGGGCGTCTCCCTGGTGCGACGGCTGTCGGCTTTGCGAACCCGCTTGCTCGGGTACGCACCTCGCCAGGGTATCCGGCCCGCGGGTGGGCTCGCCGTTCCATTCCGTATCCTGAGCGCTCGACCGCAAGGGGGGAGCAAGCGCGTGGCCGGTTTCCGGACCCTCGCGAGAGGTGCCGGCCGGGCCCTGACGGCCCCGGCCCGAGCGCTGCGCGCCCGCTGGCGGGCATGGTCGTGGTGGCGCCGGGCCCTGCTGGCCCTGGCCCTCGCGGTGGCCGTTGCGGCCACCGCACTGGGCTCCGTCTTCGTCATGTTCCGCCTGCACTACACGGGCACCCCGAGCGCCGAGGCCCGCACCCGGGGCCGGGACGCGCTCTGGCTCGGCCACGCCTGGGTGGACGGCCGCAGGAGCGAGGCCGACGTGGCCGCGCTCGCGGCGCAGCTGGCCGGCACCGGCATCCGGGACCTCTACGTGCACACCGGCCCGCTGGAGCACGACGGCTCGCTGCCGCCCGCCGTCCACCCCCGGGCCCGCTGGTTCACCGACACCGCGCACCGGGAGCTGCCGGGCGTGCGCCTCCAGGCCTGGCTGGGCGACGAGGTCAAACCGGAGAAGGACGCCCTGGACCTGGAGGACGGTCCCACCCGGGACCGGGTCACCGCCTCGGCCGCCCAGGTGCTGGACCTCGGCTTCGACGGCGTGCACTTCGACATGGAGCCGATCCGCCCCGGGTCGGCGGGCTGGCTGGCGCTGCTCGACCGGGTCCGCCCGGTCACCGCGGCGCGCGGGGCCAAGCTGTCGGTGGCGGCTCCGCAGATCGACCCGCTCCCGGGCCTGCACACGGCCGGCATCCTGCTCACCGACCACGGCAAGTGGTGGGACGGGGCGTACTTCACCGAGACCGCCCGGCGGGTCGACCAGATCGCGGTGATGAGCTACGACACGTCGATGCCCACCGAGCCGCTGTACGGCGGCTACGTCGCCCGGCAGACCGAACTCGCGCTGCGGGCCACCCCGGCCGGCGTGGACCTGCTGATGGGCCTGCCCTTCTTCCGGGAGGACAAGTGGGGCCACTGGGGCGACGCCGAGACCGTCGGCGCCGCCGTCCGGGGCGTCCGGCTGGGCCTGGGCCGGGAGGACGGGCGGCGGGAGAACTTCGGCGTCGCGCTGTACGTGGACTTCGCCGCGCGGCCCGAGCACTGGGCGGCGTACCGCGACGGCTGGGTGGACGCCGGGTAGCGGCCCCGGCCGTCACGCGGCGGCCCCGGCCCGTCACCCTCCGCCGCCGACCGGATCTGACGGGCCGTCAGTCGAGTGCCCCGCGATATCCGGTGGATCGCGGCGCCCCGCTCCCCCAGACTGTCCCGGTGCCCGGCCGCCGTGCGCATCAAAGCCCGTAGGCTGGGCAGGTAGGGACCATGGAGCGAGGCGTTCCATGGGAGACGAGAGGTTCGACAGTCGGCAGCCGGCCGGTCGGCGCCCGGGCAGGCCAGCCGGGGCGGCGCGGGCCCGACCGCCGACCGGAGGGAGACGCTGGGTGATCGAGCTGGAAGATGTTCCCGAGTTGATCGACCCGGTGATGGTCTGCGCCTTCGAGGGCTGGAACGACGCTGGCGACGCCGCCTCCGCGGCTCTGGCGCATCTGGACGAGACCTGGGGCGGCAAGGTGTTCGCCGCCCTGGACGCGGAGGACTACTACGACTTCCAGGTCAACCGGCCCACGGTCTGGCTGGACGGCGGCATCCGCCGGATCACCTGGCCGACCACCCGGCTCTCGGTGATCCGGGTCACGGAACCGACGACCAGGGACGTCGTGCTGGTCCGCGGCATCGAGCCGAGCATGCGCTGGCGCTCGTTCTGCAACGAGCTGCTGGGCTTCGCGCACGAGCTGGGCGTCGAGCTGGTGGTGATCCTGGGCGCCCTGCTCGGGGACACCCCCCACAGCCGCCCGGTGCCGGTCAGCGGCGTCACCTCCGACCCGGAGCTGGCCCGCCGGCTGGATCTGGAGGAGAGCCGCTACGAGGGCCCCACCGGCATCGTCGGGGTGCTCCAGGAGGCCTGCACCCACGCCGGGGTCCCGGCCGTGACGCTCTGGGCGGCGGTGCCGCACTACGTCTCGCAGCCGCCGAACCCCAAGGCCACGCTGGCCCTGGTCAACAAGCTGGAGGACCTCCTCGACCTGCGCATCCCGCCGGGCGAGCTGGCCGAGGACGCCCGGGCCTGGCAGCTCGGGGTGGACCAACTGGCCGCCGAGGACAGCGAGGTGGCCGAGTACGTCCAGCAGCTGGAGGAGGCGCAGGACACCGCGGAGCTGCCGGAGGCCTCCGGGGACGCCATCGCGCGCGAGTTCGAGCGCTACCTGCGCCGCCGGGAGAACGTCGGACCGACCGGCGAGAAGCCGGTGTCCGGGCACGCGACGGCGGAGCGGCCGGCCGATCCGGAGGCGCCGGGCGGCACCCGGGAGAGCCAGGACGGCGCCGAGGAGGAGTGAGCCGCTACGCGGGAGGGGCGGCCGGGACCGATGTCCCGGCCGCCCCTCCGGCGTCCTGCGCGCGGTACGGCGCGATCGCTACAGCGCGACGCCGAGCAGGGCGTCCACGGTGCGGGTCACCAGACCGGGCGCGCCGGTGTCGGTGCCGCCCTCGGACTCCTGCCGGGCCGCCCAGCGGTCGACCGCGGCCAGCGCGGCGGGCGCGTCCAGGTCGTTCGCGAGCGCCGCGCGCACCTCGCCGAGCAGCTCCTCGGCCGCCGGGCCGTCCGGGCGGGAGACCGCGGCGCGCCAACGGGCGAGGCGCTCGACGGCCTCGTCCAGGACGCCCTTGGTCCACTCCCAGTCGGCGCGGTAGTGGTGCGAGAGCAGCGCCAGGCGGATCGCCGCCGGGTCGACGCCCTCGCGGCGCAGCGCCGAGACGAAGACCAGGTTGCCGCGGGACTTGGACATCTTGTGGCCGTCCAGGCCGACCATCCCGGCGTGCACGTACGCCTTGGCGTACGGGTGGGCGCCGGTGGCGACCTGGGCGTGCGCGGCGCCCATCTCGTGGTGCGGGAAGGAGAGGTCGCTGCCGCCGCCCTGGATGTCGAAGGACATCCCCAGGTACTGGAGCGCGATGGCGACGCACTCGATGTGCCAGCCGGGGCGGCCGTGGCCGAGCTCGGTGTCCCAGGCCGGCTCACCGGGGCGGGCGGCCATCCAGAGCAGGGCGTCCAGCGGGTTGCGCTTGCCGGGGCGGTCCGGGTCGCCGCCGCGCTCGGCGAAGACCGGGCGCATGGCCTCGCGGGTGAGGCCGGAGACCTCGCCGAAGCGCGGGTCGGCGTCGACCGAGAAGTAGATGTCGCCGTCCACGTCGTAGGCGGCGCCGGAGGCCAGCAGCTTCTGGACGATCGGGACGATCCACGGGATCGACTCCACGGCGCCGATGTAGTGGGCCGGGGGGAGCATGCGCAGCGCGGTCATGTCCTCGCGGAACAGGGCCGTCTCGCGCTCGGCCAGGGCGGTCCAGTCCTGACCGGTCTCGATCGCGCGGGCGAGCAGCGGGTCGTCGACGTCGGTGACGTTCTGGATGTACAGGACGTCGTGGCCGGCGTCCTTCCAGACGCGCTGCACCAGGTCGAACGCGTTGTAGGTGGCGGCGTGGCCCATGTGGGTCGCGTCGTAGGGCGTGATGCCGCAAACGTAGATCCGGGCGGTGCCGTCGAGCGGCACGACTTCGCGGACCGTGCCCGCTGCGGTGTCGTGGATGTGGAGGGGGAGCCCCTGACCAGGCAGGGCGGGAACCTCGGAGGCGGGCCAGGCATGCATGGAAACAACTTTAACCGTGCGAACATTTGAAAGCCTAACCAGTGCGAAAGATCGACTGGATTCGTTTCTTGCCATTGCCTGGCCGGTTTTCGACTGGTAGTGCACGGCTTTCGCGCCGGCCCCGGCGCCCTGCCGCCGGCTCGCGGGCGCGGGTGAGCGCCCGGCCGGCCCTGCCACCGACCGGGCGCCCGGCTCCCCCGGGGGAGCGGTCGGAGCCGCTACGACCGCTTCCAGAGGGCCGGCACGTTCGGCGGCTCCCAGCCGGCCATGGCGGTGTGCGCCTGGAGGCAGGTGTAGGAGTCGCCGTTGTAGGTCACGCGGTCGCCCGCGTTGTACTGGGTGCCGGCGGCCCAGGTGCCGCTCGGCGGCGGGGTGCTGGGGCCGCCGGTCGGGGTGGCCGTCGGGCTGGGCGTGCCGGGGGTCTGCGCGACGTCCAGCACGAAGTCGAAACTGGCCTCGCGGGTGTTGCCGTTCTGCCGGACGTTCATCAGCAGCCGGGCGTCGTAGATGCTGTCCGTGCTGTTGCGCGGCTCGTTCGGGAAGTACAGCTGGGTGGTGATGATCTGGCGGCCCGGGGCCTGCAACTTGACGTGCAGGTGCCGGGTGCGGCCCGGGTAGAGGCCGGGCACGATGGTGTCCAGCTTGTACGCGCCGTTGGCGTCGGTGAACTGGTGGCCGCGGAAGGTGTAGGTGACGTTGTCGTAGTTGCCGCCGTTGTCGGCCTGCCAGAAGTCCAGCAGCACGCCGGAGATGGGCCGGCAGGCGCGGCCGAAGACGTAGCCGCTGACCACCAGGTGGGTGCCGGGGCCGTCGTTCACCATCGAGCTGCGCAGCGGGGAGTTGGGCTTGAAGTACGGGCCCTCGATCTGCTCGACGGTGGGGGCGTCGCCGTCGTGGCACTCGGGGGTGAGGCCGAGCGGCTGTCCGCTGTCGATCTGGTCCCGGGCCAGCGCGACTCCGCCGCCGACCAGCAACGGGGCGGCGCCTAGTGCGGCGGCAGCCTTCAGGACGGTCTTTCGGCTGATCATGCCGTCGGACGTGGACATGCGCCGTCTCCTTATCGTGAGGCGGAGGGGGGTGGGGGCGGCCCTTGCCATGGTGGGGGCATGACAAGGGCCGGACCGGCCGCCCGTCCGCGCGCGCCGGACCGGCCACCGGTGGCCAGCAGCAAAGTTACGGGCCGTCCGGCGCGACCGCGATGGACATGATCCGGGGATCGTGGTGATTTCCGTCGACCCGGGCCCGGAACTCCCCCGGGGTCATCCCGGTCTCCCGGCGGAAGAACCGGCAGAAGTAGGCCGGGTCGCCGAAACCCGCCTCCTTGGACACCTGACGGATCGTCAGATCGGTACAGGCGAGCAGCCGTTTGGCCTCCAGGGTCTGCTGGCGGCGGATCAGCCCGCCCGGGGTCCGGCCGGTGGCCTGCTTCACCAGAGTCTGCAAGTGCCCCGGGGAGACGCCGAGTTCCTGCGCGGTGGAGGCCACCGAGTGCCGCACCCCGCCCGGCCGGGCGATCAACCGGGTGAAGGCGGCGGCCACTTCGGCCGGCCGGCTGGGCACCGCCGGGCGGTCGGCCGGCGTACAGGCCCGCAGCGCCCGGACGATCAGGATGTGCAGGCTGGCCCGCAGCACACCCTGGTAACCGGGCGCCCTGGTCTCGTACTCGTACTCCATGTCGGCGAGCAGCCCGGCGATCGCGTCGGCCTGGTCGCCGAGCGCGATGGCCGGCCGGGTGGCCAGGGCCCGCAGAGCGGCGAGGTCCTGGGGGTGGCCGAGCAGGAAGTCCTCGTTGAACAGGACGACCCTCCCGGTCAGTTCCTCGGTGTCCGCCCAGTAGTGCACCTGGCCCGGCGTGATCACGCACAACTGCGGTGGCGCCAGCGGCCGGTGGACGAGGTCCAGGACGTGGGCGCCCTGGCCGCCGGTGACCTGGACGATCTCGTAGAACGAGTGCCGGTGGGGGAAGCCGGCCCGGGAGAGCGGGCCGATCGTGTCGAAGCTGCCGACGGCGAAGGGGAGCAGGTGGGGAAGCGGGACCTGTAACCGGTGCAACGGCAGGTCCGGCGTGGTTCGGGGGGTGGGGGTGGTCCGTCGCACATCCATCGGAGCAGTGTGCGACCTGTTCCGGGGACAGGTCCAGACCATCTGCCGCCGATTTCCGGTACCGGCGCGGCCCGCGGGCGCTACACCGGCGGCCAGGGGATCGCGGGCCAGTCCGCGGGCGGCAGCGGGTGCCGTCCGGAGCCGCGCAGCTCCGCCACCCGGGCCCGGGTGGCGTCCAGTTCGGCCGCCGTCAGGTGCGGGGCGAGGCGCTCGGCGAGCTCGCCGTCCAGCTGCTCGGCCAGCCGGGCCAGCACCTCCAGCGCCTCGGCCGTCAGCGGGTCGCCGGCCCAGCCCCAGAGCAGGGTGCGCAGCTTGCCCTCGGTGTTGAAGGTGACCCCATGGTCGATGCCGTACACCCGGCCGTCGGCGGCCGGGATCAGGTGGCCGCCCTTGCGGTCGGCGTTGTTGAGCACCGCGTCCAGCACCGCGAGCCGGCGAAGCCGCCGGTCGTCGTGGTGCACCAGCAGGGCCGTCCGCCCGTTCTCGACCTCGGCCCGGACGATCGGCAGCCAGCCCGCCTCCGGGCCGCGCGGGTCCTGGAGGGCGAGCAGCGGCTCGGCGCCCGGGTCCGGCTCGACCCACAGCTGCACCATGCCGGGGCCGTGCGGGCCCTCGCGCAGCACGGTCGGCGGCACCAGCGCCCAGCCGGTCGCGGCGGACAGCTCGTACGCGGCGACCTCGCGGCCGGCCAGCGTGCCGTCCGGGAAGTCCCAGAGCGGGCGCTCGCCGGCCACCGGCTTGTAGACGGCCTGCGCGCTCAGCGAGCCGTGCGCCACCGTGCAGTACAGCGCGGCGTTGGAGGCGTCGGTGAGGCGGCCGTGCACGGTCAGCTCGCCCTGACGCAGCAGCGCGAGGGCGGTGGGCACGTCGGCGGCCAGCGCGGCGGCGGCCGTCGGGTCGGCCTGCGGCGGGGTGTCGGTGTTCAGCGCCGGTAGCCGTTCGCGCGCGGGCACAGGTGGCCCTCCGGGTCGAGCGGCAGGTTGCAGAACGGGCAGGGCTTGCGGCCGGCCGCGACCAGGTCCAGCGCGCGCTTGGCGAAGACCCGGGCCATCGCGCCGGTCAGCCGCACCCGCAGCATGTCCGGGCCGGTGTCGTCGTCGGTGAAGACCGCCTCCTCGGCGCCCTCCTCCTCGTCCTCGACCAGCGCCTGGGCCTCGACCACCAGGCAGCCGTCCACGCTGTCCCAGGCCAGGGCCATGGTGCCGACCCGGAACTCCTGCTCCAGCGGGAGGTCCAGGGGGGCGGTGTCGAGCAGGTCCTTCGGGGCGGCGGCGGGGATCGCGGCGTCGCCGCCGCTGCGCCGCAGCGCCTCGTCCAGGACCTCCTCGATGCGCTCGGCGAGCGCCGCGACCTGGGTCTTCTCCAGCAGCACGCTGGTGATCCGGCCCCGGGCGCTGGCCTGAAGGTAGAACGCCCGGGCGCCGGGCTGGCCGACGGTGCCGGCCACGAACCGTTCGGGCTGGTCGTAGAAGTAGACCTGACGGGGCACGCTCTCGCTCCGGATCGTGTCGGTCGGCGCGGCTCTGCCGGGGGCGGGCCGCGCCCGGATGGACTCATCAGTCACCCTACGACCTTCGGGCTCCGGTCGGGGAGCCGAGCCGACGACCGCGGGCGGGGTGGCACCCGGGGAACCGGCCGGTGCCGCACGGACGGTGCCTCCCCGGACGGCCCGTCGGCGGGGTCCTCAGGCGGTGCCGCCGACCACCGCGTCACCCGCCGGGGCCGCCGGGGCCGGACCGGGCCGGGGAGCGAGCGAGGTGAGGTCGCCGGTGTCGCCCATCCTCAGCACGAAGGGCCGCTGCGGGGTGTAGCGGATCGCGGTGACCGAGCAGGGCTCCACGCTGATCCGCTGGAAGTGGTCCAGGTGCAGCCCGAGCGCGTCGGCCACCACGGCCTTGATCACGTCCCCGTGCGAGCAGGCGATCCAGACCGCGTCCTCGCCGTGCTCGGCGGCGATCTTCTGGTTCCACTCGCGCACCGCGTCCACCGTGCGGTGGCTCAGCGCGCGCAGCGACTCCCCGCCGGGGAAGGCGGCCGCGGCGGCGTGGTCCTGCACGGTGCGCCAGAGCGGCTCCTTGGCCAGCTCGGCCAGCGGACGGCCGGTCCACTCGCCGTAGTGGCACTCCCCCAGCCGTTCGTCCTCGGCCGGCGCGCCCAGCTCGGGCCGGACCGCCAGCAGCGGCTCCAGGGTCTGGCGGCAGCGCTCCAGCGGGCTGCTGACCGCCTGGACCAGCGGGATGCCGGCCAGTCGGCCGGCCAGCGCGGCGGCCTGGCCGCGTCCGGTGTCGTCGAGGTCCACGCCGGGGGTCCAACCGGCCAGGATTCCGGCCGTGTTCGCGGTGGAGCGGCCGTGACGGACGAGCAGCAGGGTGGGCATGGGGTCAGCCTACGGCCTCCGGGGCCCGGTGCGGGCGCGGTTCCGGTCGGCCCCCGTTCCGGCCCCGGCCCGTACCGGCCACCGGCCCCGGCCCGTACCGGCCATCGGCCCCGGCCCGTACCGGCCACCGGTTCCGGCCCGTACCCGCCACCGGTCCCGGCCCCGCCGTCCCGTCCGGTGGGCCCGAGTCGGCCCGGGCCCGTTTCCGAGGGCCCCGCCCGGGTGACAATGGCCCGCATGATCGTCCACTGCGCCGCCTACCACGAAGGCCGCCGGATCGAGGCCCCCGAGGACCTGGCCGGCGCGCTCGCCGCCGCCCGCGCGGCCGGTCCGGACGGCTTCGCCTGGATAGGCCTCTTCGAGCCCACCGCCGAGGAACTCGACAGCGTCGGCAAGGAGTTGGTGCTGCACCCGCTGGCCGTCGAGGACGCCGTCAGGGCCCACCAGCGCCCCAAGGTGGAGGCCTACCAGGGCTCGCTGTTCGTCGCCCTGAAGACCCTCGGCTACCACCCCGGCGCCCACGTCGTCACGACCGGCGAGGTGATGGTCTTCCTCGGCCCGGACTTCGTGCTGACCGTCCGGCACGGCGAGGACAGCCCGCTCAGCGGCCTGCGGGCCACCCTGGAGCAGGACCCGGAACTCCTGCGCTACGGCCCCAGTTCGGTGCTGCACTCGGTCTGCGACACCGTCGTGGACGGCTACGTCGAGGTGGCCACCGCGCTCCAGACCGACCTGGACGAGCTGGAGGCGGACATCTTCTCCCCCGGCCGGGTCGGCAGCGACACCGCCGGGCGGATCTACGGCTACAAGCGCCAGGTGATGTCCGTGCGCCGGGCCACAGGCCCGCTGCTGGAGCCGATGCTCGCGCTGGAGCGCGGCGCCCGTTTCGTCCGCCCCGAGACGGCGCCCTACCTGCGCGACGTCGCCGACCACGTGGCCCGGGTGAACGACCAGGTGGACGGCATGGACCGGCTGCTGTCCGACATCCTCAGCGCCAACCTGGCGCAGGTCAGCGTGCAGCAGAACAACGACATGCGGAAGATCTCGGCCTGGGCGGCGCTGGCCGCCGTGCCGACGATGATCGCTGGCATCTACGGGATGAACTTCCAGGACATGCCCGAGCTGCGCCAGCCGTGGGGGTATCCGGCGGTGCTGGCGCTGATGGCGGTGGTCTGCGTGGTGCTGCACCGGGTGTTCAAGCGGCACGACTGGCTGTAGTGCCGCCTGCCCGGCCGGTCCGGCCGGCGTCCGGGTACGCCGGGCCGGTCAGGCCAGCCCGGCCCGCTCCAGCGCCTCGACGCCGGTGCGCAGCGCCTGGATCCGCTCGTCCAGGGAGAACCCGGACGGAGCCAGGGTGAGCGTGCTGACGCCCGCCTCGGCGTAGGCCTGCATCCGGTCGGCGATCCGGGCGGTGTCGCCGATCAGCGAGGTGGCGTCGATCAGGTCGTGCGGGACGGCCGCGGCGGCCCCGGCGTAGTCCTTGGCCAGGTACTTCTCCTGGACCTCGTCGGCGGCCTGCTCGTACCCCATCCGCCGGGCGAGCTGGTTGTAGAAGTTCTTCTCCTTGCTGCCCATGCCGCCGATGTAGAGGGCCGCGTACGAGCGCAGCGCGTCGACCCCGGCCTTGACGTCCTCGCCGACCGCGAGGTTCACCGTCGGGCAGAGGTCGAAGCCCTCCAGGGTCTTCCCCGCCCTGGCCCGGCCGGCCGTCAGCGGGTCCAGCGAGAGCGCGGCGTGCTCGGGCGAGAAGAAGATGCCGAGCCAGCCGTCGGCGACCTCGCCGGTCAGCTCCAGGTTCTTCGGGCCGATCGCGGCGATGTACAGCGGGACGTGCTCGCGCACCGGGTGCACGGTGAGCTTGATCGGCTTGCCGGGGCCGCCGGGCAGCGGCAGCGTCCAGTGGGCGCCGTCGTGCACCAGGCGCTCGCGGGACATCGCCTTGCGGATGATCTCCACGTACTCGCGGGTGCGGGCGAGCGGCTTGTCGAACTTCACGCCGTACCAGCCCTCGGACACCTGGGGGCCGGAGACGCCGAGGCCGAGCCGGAACCGGCCGCCGGAGAGGGTGTCCAGGGTCGCGGCGGTCATCGCGGTCATCGCCGGGGTGCGGGCCGGGATCTGGAAGATGGCCGAGCCGACGTCGATCCGTTCGGTCTTCGCGGCGACGAAGCTGAGCACGGTCGCGGCGTCCGAGCCGTACGCCTCCGCCGCCCAGCAGACCGCGTAGCCGAGCCGGTCCGCCTCCTGGGCCACGGCGATGTTGTCGGCGTCCATGCCGAGTCCCCAGTAGCCGAGGTTGATCCCGAGTCGCATCTGGCGCACCTTCCAGTGGGTTGGGGTTGCGGCGAGGGTAACCGCGCCGGCGCCGGTCATGCTACTGGCGGGTAGCAGTGAGCTGGATCACACCCGGCCGGTTTCCGCCGCTCCGCTTCCGCCGCTGCCGCCCGGTCCTGGCGGTTCCGGCGGTCCCACCGGTTGCGCCGGTTGCGCCGGTTCCGCCGGTTCCGCCGCACGGGCGGGCGGCGCACCGGCGCGATGATCGTTCTGCGGGTCTGCACCCCTGTCCGGGCACCGCCCGCTACGCTCAGCCGAGGTGGGGAGCACTCCCCCCACCTGCGCGTTTACAGGGCTGCCGGGGCTCCCGGGAGCACCGGCCAGTGGAGGTCCCGTCCGATGGAAAAGCGTCACCTCGGCCGCACCGGCCTACAGGTCTCCCGGCTCGGCCTCGGCACCATGACCTGGGGCCGCGACACCGACGAGCCCGAGGCCGCCGAGCAGCTCAAGGAGTTCGTCGACGCCGGCGGCAACCTGATCGACACCGCCGACGTGTACGCGGACGGCGGCGCCGAGTACCTGATCTCCCGGCTCACCGACAACCTCATCCCCCGGTCCGAACTCCTGATCGCCACCAAGGCCGGCAGCGTCCCGGAGTCCGCCCGCCGCTTCGACGGCTCCCGAGGCCACCTGCTCGCCGCCCTGGACGCCTCGCTTCGCCGGTTGGGCACCGACTACGTCGACCTGTGGCAGGTGCACTCCTTCGACCCCGCGACGCCGGTCGAGGAGACGCTCAGCGCCCTCGACATCGCCGTATCCTCCGGGCGCGCCCGCTACGTCGGAGTCTGCGACTTCAGCGGCTGGCAGCTCGCCCGGGCCGCCACCTGGCAACACGCCCACCACGGCCGGGTGCCGCTGGCCGGGGCGCAGCTGGAGTACTCGCTGCTCCAGCGCGGCATCGAGCGGGAGGCCCTGCCCGCGGCCCTGGACGCCGGCGTGGGGGTGCTGGCCGGCTCCCCGCTCGGGCGCGGGGTGCTCACCGGCAAGTACCGGCACGGCGTCCCACAGGACTCGCGCGGCGCCACGCCGTACCTCAGCGGGTACGTCCAGCCGTACCTCGGGGAGCGTTCCCGGCGGATCGTGGACGCCCTCGCCACCGCCGCCGACGGGCTCGCCAGCAGCCCGCTGGCGGTCGCGCTGGCCTGGGTGCGGGACCGGCCGGGGGTGGCGAGCGCGCTGGTCGGAGCCCGGACGGCGGGCCAGCTCCAGGCCGCGCTGTCGGTGGAGGCGCTTACGCTTCCGGATGAGATCCGTGGTGCGCTGGACGACATCTCGTCGCCGGTGCACCGCTACCCGGACCAGGGGTGGACCGAGCTGTGACCCCCGGCCCGGGTTGTCGAGCAGAACGCGCAGTGGAGTGACCTTTGGAGCGGACGACGATGACTGACACGGGGAACGGCGCTCCGGAGGCGACCAGCGGGGCCCAGCTGACCCCGGAGGAGAAGGCGGCGAAGTTCGCGGAGCTGGCCCGGCGGATCCGCGGCATGCAGCCGGAGGACGCCGCGGCGAACGCCGCGCGGGCGGGGGCCTCACGGGCCGAGGCCTCGATGCAGGAGCCCTCTCCCGCGGAGGCCCCTCCTGAGGCGGCCTCTCCGGCGGACGTCACGGAGCCCGGGGCTTCGGAGCCGGCGGCCCCGGCCGCTCCCGCTGCTCCTGCGGCTCCCGCTGCTCCGGCGGCTCCGGCGGCTCCGGCCCCGGTGATGTCCGACCGGCAGCGTGCTGAGGCTCTCCGCGCCACCACCGAGGTGCTGGCCGCCGGCGGCGCCCCGGCCGAGCTGGCGCCGGCCGCCGTGGCCGCGTTCGGCGAGGAGGCCCCCGGGCGGCTGCGCGAGGACCCGTGGGCGGTGCTGGGCCTGCCCGGCGTCCGGCCCGAGCACGCGGACGGCTTCGCCCGGAGCCTGCTCGGCCCCGGCGCCGCGCCGGGCGATCCGCGCCGCGGCCAGGCCCTGGTGCTCTGGTTGCTGGAGCAGGCGGCGCTGCGCGGGCACTCCGCCCTGGAGCTGGCCGAGGTGGTGGCCGGGCTCGACCGGCTCCGGCTGCCGGAGCCCGCCGCCGCCATCGAGTCCGCCGTCGAGACCGGGCGGGTGCTGACCTTCCAGGAGGAGCTGACCGGCGCCGAGGCGCACGCCGCGGGCGGCGGTGAGGAGGACGAGGCTCCGACCCGGACGCTGCTCGCGCTGGAAGGGCTGGGCATGGCGGAGGTCAGCCTCACCGAGAAGCTGCTCCAGCTGATGGCCACCTTCGTTCCGGGCGAGGACCCGGGCGAGGACCAGGACGCGGCCGAGGACGCGGCCGAGGACGCGGCCGGCGCGGCCTCCGCCCCCGCCGCCCCCGGCCCGACCGCCTGGGCGTCCGCGGCCGAAGCCGCCTCGTCCGCCTCGGCGACCGCCCTGATCAAGGCCGTCGCCGAGCACGCCCTGGTGCTGCACACCGGCGGCGAGGCGGCCCGTGCCGAGCCTGCCGAGCTCGTCGCCGCCGCCCGGGGCCTCGGGCTGCGGGCCTGGGCCGCCACCTGGACCGACCAGGGCCGGGACGCCCTCGCCCCCCTCACCGGGGCCGCCGACGGGGAGCAGCCCCCCGTGGTCACCCTGGCCGAGTTGCTCTCCGGCACCGCCGGCCCCGGCCGCGCCCCGGACGGCACCCTCGCCCTGGACCTGCTGGTCGTGCTGGACGCCCCGCTGCTGGACGTCGAACTCGCCGCCACCGTCCTGGAGTCACTCGCCGACGGCACCCGGCTGGTGCTCAGCGGAGATCCGGGCCAGCTCTGGTCGGCCGGCCCCGGCCGGTTCTTCGCCGACCTGCTGGCCACCAAGGTCTGCCCGGCGGTCGCCTCCCGCACCCCGGACTTCGGCCCGATCGGCGAACTGGTCTCCGGCGTCGGCATCGGCGAGCTCCAGCCGGTCGAGGCGCCGGACAAGGAGGTGGTCATCCTGACCGCCAAGGACGGCGGCGAGGCCGTCCACCGCGCCCTCCAGCTGCTCACCGATTCCATCCCGCGCGCGCTGGGCATCCCCGTCGAGCAGGTGGTGCTGCTCACCCCGGGCCACGGCGGCCCGGCCGGCACCCGGGCGCTCAACGCCGCCGCCAAGTCCCGGCTCAACCCCGGCCCCGGCCGGTTCGGCGGCTTCGACCCGGGCGACCGGGTGGTCGACTTCCCCGCGCCCGGGATCACCCGCCCGGCCCGGGTGCTGGACGGCGACGCCACCGGCCTGCACCTGGAGTACCCGGACGGCTCGCGCCGGACCGTCCCGCCCGCCGAGGCCGCGCGGCTTCGGCACGGCTGGGCGCTGACGGTCCACCAGGCGCTCGGCCGGCGCTGGCCGGGTGCGGTGGTGGTGGTCCCGGAGGACGCCGCCCCGGCGCTCACCCGGCAGTGGGTCTACACCGCCTTCGGCCGGGCCGAGCGGCACCTGTCGGTGGTGCACGCGGCGGGCCCGGCGCTCGCCCAGGCCGTCGCCGGGCGCCCGGGGCAGCCGCGCACCACCCGGCTGCGGGCGATCCTCGCCGAGAACGCCGCCGCCTCGGCGTACTGACCGGCCACCGCGGCCGGCGCCATTCCAGGCGCCGGCCGTGACCCGAGCTGCCGGCCGCGACGGCACGACGGGCGGGCCCCGGCTGTCCCGGGCCCGCCCGTCGGCGTTCCGAACGGCGTCACGCTCCGAACTGCCTCACCTCCTGGACGCCTTCAGTCGTCCAGGTCCTCGTCGTCGTAGACCTCGCTCACGTCGAACCGGCAGATCAGCAGCTGCGGATCGGCGTGCTCGAAGGGCTCCGGCAGCCACTCGCCCGGCTCGGTCGGCTCGGCGGCCGCGACCCAGAGCGTGGAGTCGCCCTCCTCCAGGCCGAACTCCTCGCTGCGGGCGGCGATCTCGTCCGGCTCGTACTCTCCGAACAGCACGCCGATCGCGGCGTTCACCTCGCCCGCGCCGGAGCCGCCCGGGGTGAGCGAGTCGTCCAGCCGCTCCGCCTGGGCACGCAGCCGCTTGGGGTCGACGACGTGGTAGTCGCGGCGGATCAACACGCTGATCGCCTCGGGCTGTTCGGGGCCGTGGTACCCCCCGGGGCCCTCGTCCCCGGGGATCTCGAAGGGCGTGACCTCGTCGTAGGCCTCGTACAGGAGCTGGTCGTAGGCGATGGCCGCCGTCGCGAGCTGCTCGTAGGCGGCGGACACGGCGGGATCATCGGCTGCGTTGGGGCTTGACACCGCTTCCAGATGACGGTCGATGGCGGCCTTGACCGCCTCAGCGGCGGCGCGTACCTCGGCAATGGTGGGCTGCGCGGCATCAGACATGGTGCAGACGCTATCTCCCCGCGGTGTCGGTACGCACAGCGGTTGTCACCTACACCCGCGATTTCACCGCAACTTCCCCCCTGATGTCCGATCCATGCCACTTCGTCCTCCCGCGGCACCGGCGCGAAGGGGGCAGCGGGGGCGCGCACCGGGCCCCACGGGGCCGTCCGAGTGCGGCTGAGCGCGCCGGGATCGGGGTATCTCCTCCACGGCGGCACCGGAGCTGATGCACTGTCAGTCGACCGCCCCGCGCCGCACCCCCGGGGGCGGCCGATGCCACGCCGGAGCACGACCGGAAATATCCGGGCCGACTGTCCGGGGCAGGCCGTAGGCTTGCCCGAAGGTGATCCTCAGGAGGAGCGTTTTGACCCCACGGAAGCCGGTCCGGCAGCCGGAGTACGAGTACCAGTCCCTGCGCATGCCGCGCGGCACCACGCGCAACGCGGCGCGCCAACTGCTCACCGAGCACGCCGAGTACGGGCACTGGGAGCTCGACCGGCTACGGCTGTTCCCCGACGGCAGCCGGACGGTCCGGCTGAAGCGGCGGATCATCCGGCAGGTCCGGAGCTGGTGACGCTCCCGGCCCCGCGCCCCTGAGCCCTTCGGGACTCGCCGGAGGGGGCTCGCACCGAGCCGTGACGCACCCGCGGCCGCCCTCACGCGGCGGCCGCGGGTGCGCCGCTCCATGGTGGGCCGACGCGGGCTTCAGTTCAGGGCGCGCGCCGGCCTTCGGTCCGCCGCGTCAGCGGGCGCCGGCCCGGGCCCGGCGGTAGAGCACGCCACCGCCGAGCATCAGGGCCAGGCCGGCGGCACCGAGCAGCTCGACGCCGCCGGCCCCGGTGTGGGCCAGCTCGGCCGCCGGGGCGGGCGCGACGGCCGCCTCGGCCGCCACCGCCGGAGCGACGCTGCGCGGGACGGGCGGGGCCTCCTCGGCGGAGACCTGCGGCGGGGTCGGGCACTCCTCGCCGCAGCCCTCGGCCGGCGGGGCGACGGGCTTCGGGGCGGGCTTCTCCACGTTGGCGCAGTCGTTGCCGAAGGCCGGGTTGGCGGCCCCGGCCACGTTCGCCGAGTTGCCGCACACGTTGACCGGGACGTCCACCGGCGCCTGGACGCTGTTGCCGGAGAGCACGCCCGGCGAGTTGGTGGCGACGCCGGAGGCGCTGGCCCCCGGGACGGTGACGCCGGGACCCTGGTGCGCGCCGGCCTCGGAGCTGCCGAGACCGCTGCCACCGAGACCGCTGCCGCCGAGGCCGCCGGCGCCGTTGCCGCCGAGGCCCCCACCGCCGACGCTGCCGCCTCCGACCCCGCTACCGCCACCGTGGCCGCCGGCACCGGCGCCACCCACGCCGCCCCCGCTGCCGCCGGGCTGGCCGTCCTGAGCGGGCTTGGAGGCGTGGTGCGCTCCGCCGCTGACGTTGGCGCACTTGTTGCCGAAGGACGGGTTCAGCAAGCCGATCAGGTCGATCGTGTTGCCGCAGAGATTGACCGGCACATCGACCGGTACCTGCACCGAGTTACCGGAGGCGACGCCGGGCGAACCCACGGCACTCCCCTGCGCCTCGGCGCCACCCGCGTAGGCGTAGCCGGCGGTCGAGGCCAGCACACTGCCGGTGGCCACGGCCGTGAGGATCCCCTTCTTGGCTACATTCCTCATGTTTTCCCCTGACATTTCGAGACGACGTGTCGACCTTGACATGAACCTGTAAATAGTCGGAATTTCCGTATATCCGTAAATCACGCAAGGGCTGCGGCTGCACACGAGTTAACGAGGCGCCGACGGGGAGGTTGAGCCGAACGTATCGGCTTCACCCGATCGAGCGATTGCGCCGGAGCCCGTGTATCCGGGAGTCGCCGAAGACCGAACGCCCCCGGTGCGGCGCGTCCGCCGCCCGGGGGCCGGATGGGATCGGCTCAACGGGCCTCGCCGGCCCGGAGGTCGACTCAGACGTTGGCGCAGGTGTTGCCGAACGCCGGGTTCAGCAGGCCGACGACGCTCACGGTGTTGCCGCAGAAGTTCACCGGCACGTGCACCGGAACCTGGATCGTGTTCCCCGAGACGACGCCCGGAGAACCGGCGGCCACACCATCGGCGACGGCACCGCCGTGAGCGGATGCGACACCGGCGGCGGCGAACACCAGGCCACCGGTGGCGGCGGCGACAGCGGTGATCTTCTTGACCTTCATCATTCCTCCTGTATGGACAACGCAACCCGTTCGGCGGGTTGCACAGGAATGAACGACGTTGCGGCAAACGGGGTACGGAAGAGATCCGCCATTCACTCGCAACGGTGAGAGATCGCACGCATGACCGGCCTTGAATTTCAAGCAGAATCGCTTCTGTTGATCTCCTCCAACCCATCTCACAATCATCCGCTCGGACAATGCGGTCGGACCAACTTCAGGAACCCCGAAAAAAGACAAACCAACTCCCCCAACAACGGCAGGCCCACCAACCCCCAAAAAAAAAACCCAAACACCAAAACAAAAAA